>JANXEK010000005.1 GCA_025058595.1 Candidatus Bathyarchaeota archaeon | reverse complement strand
ATTCGTATCGAACGATGTTAAAGGTGTACGCGTACCCGTTATGAGGGTTGAAGGACCATATGGAAGATTCTGTCTGCTTGAAACACCTCTACTCGGATTACTATGTCAATCCACAGGGATTGCAACTATGGCTGCAAGGATTAGGAAGAAAGCTGGTGATCGCATGATACTAGGTTTCGGTATAAGGAGGATGCATCCAGCTCTAGCCCCTATGATAGATAGAGCTAGCTATATAGGTGGGGTTGACGGTGTATCGAGTATCATAGGAGCTGAAGCCGCTGGTGTTAAGCCTACCGGTACTATGCCCCATGCTTTAATAATAGTCTTCGGTGATCAGGTTGAAGCTTGGAAAGCGTTCGATGAAACATTGCCGCGGGAAGTTCCTAGAATAGCTCTCGTAGATACATTCTACGATGAGAAGGTAGAAGCACTTATGGCTGCGGAAGCTTTAGGGGATAAACTGGTAGGGGTTCGATTGGATACGCCAGGTTCGCGTAAAGGCGATTTCGCAGAGATAATAAGGGAGGTTAGATGGGAGCTCAACCTTAGAGGGTATAGAAATGTGAAGATAATAGTATCAGGCGGCATAGATGATGAGAGTATAGGTGAACTCGTCGAAGCTGGAGCTGATGGTTTCGGTGTAGGAACTTCTATAAGTAACGCACCGACCGTAGACTTCGCTATGGATATAGTGGAGGTTGAAGGTAAGCCTATAGCTAAGAGGGGGAAGTTCTCTGGTAGAAAGGACGTTTGGAGATGTCCTGAATGCTTAGCGATCGATGTCGAACCTGTAGGTTCTAGTAGACCTTCATGTCCATCCTGCGGTATCAGTATGGAGAATATACTAGAACCACTTATAGTGGGGGGTAAGATAGTAGCAGATCTACCTCGACCATCCGAGATAAGAAGCTACGTCCTACGACAGCTATCGAAATTACGTATCTAGTCTTAAATCTGCTACTAACTTATAGGTTTCGAAGGCTTCAAATCCCTGTAGATTATAACCGCAGCTACATGACTGCACATCTTCCTCCTAGAAAACCCTTGACAATTACACGTAAGCCTACCGATGGGGCTCATCTGAACTGTATATGTCCCATGATCACCTACGACGTTGAAACGTCCCTCACCTATCTCTTCGATCTTTCCATCCCTTACAAGTCTAAACGCCTTCTCCACCATAACATCTAGAGGCATAACCCTATAATATTCTGATCGAAAGATGCTAGATATACTTGACTCTACATAACTTAATAGGGAAGTTTAGATGCCACGATACATGCTTAATCCCTATATATGGCTGGTCTAACTCGATGCGAAACTATACCTTCTACATATAACGATGTAATCAGTAGTGCTATCATCTATATAAATAGGAGTTAAATCTAACAATCCTACAGCGTCGGATATATCTCGCAGCGTAAATACCTTTTTGAGAAATGTAACCGCAAGGATACCATTACCCTTCACCAGCTTCGCAAGTCTATGGAGTGTTAACAGTGGATTCGGCTGATTCTGGAGGATGGTAACAGCTACCACTATATCGAAAACATCCTCCCTAAACGGAGGATGGTCTACATCGCCTACTACGAACTCTACATTCCCTAGATGCTTGCATGAATCTCTAGCTAGATCTACCATACCTCTGCATATATCTAAACCTACATAAAGGCCGGTTACACCCGATACAGCTTTGATATAGAATCCGGGGCCACAACCCGCGTCTAACATAGCGTTAAACCTATGATGTTTAACATTATCTATTATCGTACGATACTTACCGATCTGCTCATCCCTATACAATCCTAGATAGCAGTGCTTCGAGGAATCGTATAGATCCCTTATCGCAGCTTTAACCCTCCAGGTATGGTTGAACATTCATCTGATAGCCTCTTTAATCAATAGTTATCCAACGTTATCGGTTTAGGTCTATCGGTATACGATATGAAACGTTTAGCTTCCTCTAAGGTAGGTAACCCATCTATCGCGCCTATCCTGGTACACTTAATAGCCGCTACAGCATTAGCTATCAGTACGGTTTCATCTACGGTTAAACGGTTTAGGATGCCGTATATAACCGCGGCATTCCACGCATCGCCAGCACCTACAGTATCTACGACATCCACCTTAAATGATTCTAAACCTGCTACGTCGCCTTCGATACAGAGTATAGATCCTCTAGCGCCCATCTTGATACCTACAGCCTCCCATCCGTAATCTTCGCATATATCTAGAATTTTACTTACATCGGTTAACCCAAGTAGAGTTTTAAGCTCTCTATCCGTAGATAGGACTATATCCACTATACTGAAAAGCCTCCTATAAACCTTATAAGCTTCATCTAGATCCCTCCATACATCCATCCTAAACGTAGGATCTAAAGAGGTTTTCACACCCATCCTTCTAGCTTCTGATAAAAGCTTCAAATACTCCCCTCTAGCGGGATCTTGGGAGAAAGCGAAACCAGATACATGAAGTAAACGCGCTCTACTCAAATATTCTAGATCGGCTTCATCCATAGCGTACTCTGTATCGGCGCTTAAACTCCATGGCTTCCTATAGAATATATAGTCCACCTCACCCCCAAGTAGCTTCACCACCAGAGCGAGCGTAGTCCTCAAGCTTGATCTACGAACGCGGCTTAAGTCGACTAGGTTCGATCTTAGGGTATCCACCAGGAATTCGCCTAACGGATCGTTACCGATACATGTTATCGCCCCCACCCTCAATCCAAGTCTACTGCAAGCTATAGCAGTATTCATCGGGGCTCCTCCGAAGCATGCTTTATACACGCTTCTATCGATAGGTATTAGATCGACTATACACTCCCCTCCGCAAACTACATCTATATCCTCCCCTAGCAATCCATACACCTATCCATCCTGGGTTATACTCGAAGCTATACCCTTCAGCTAGATAGGGCTTCTATGATAAGTCTACAGAACTCAGGTAGATCATCTGGGACCCTCGCAGTTATCATATTCCCATCCCTAACCGCAGGTTCATCTACGAATACCGCTCCAGCGTTTATAAGATCATCCCTAACGGCAGCATAGGATGTAACCCTCCTTCCTTTAACTAACCCAGCCGATATCAAAACTTGAGGACCGTGGCATATAGCTGCTATAATCTTACCTAAATCATAAGCCCGTCTAGTAAGCTCTAAAACTTCAGGCGTTATCCTTAAGCTATCTGGCGAGAATCCTCCCGGTATTATGAATACATCAAAATCCTCCGGTTTGATAGCGTTTAACTCTCGTATAGCATACCTAACACCCTCACCGAAAACCTCTAGAGGTATAGGTGTACCATAGCGTCCGGTTACTGGTTTATCCCTTACCGACGGCCTAGGGTGGAGTCCCCGCCTCACAGGCACTATAACAACCTCCGCCCCCTCCTCGCTGAGTCTTAAGAATGGGTATAGCAATTCTACATCTTCGAATTCGTTCGCTGCGATGATCGCAACTTTACGGCCTACAAGCCTTGAACCTGGGCCTACTCGTCTAACATATGTAGGCATATCGCATCTAAAGGTTATGTTATATTACCGTCGAGATATATTAATATTTTACTCCTTAAACCATTCAAACTTAACTCTCGAAGTTTTCGGTACCTTCGATTTTAACACTCCGTCTGAATAGAATCCACAGCCTAATATGTCATCGCCGAATTTAACTATTACAAACCCGTCATCGACGTCATACCTTCTAGCGATGCTCCCCCCGCTCATAAAAGCCACCGCCTCCTCCTCGTTTTGAAGCTTTACGATATTCTTTGTAGCATATCTACCGAATACTTGTAGGAAGATCGTTGTAGGCTTCAAAGCTTTCCTGATAGATAGATGTAAAGCCCTGATACCGGCGGCATCGATGCCTGGTATCATCTCCAATATAGATGGATGCCCGCTGAATACCCATATACTATTCCTCCCCCTCACGAGAAACTTGTATCCCTCGAAGATATGTCTAGGGAAACCGTATCTTTCCTCGAGGAAGCTCAGTATACGTTTAACCTCCTCGTCGCTACATACCCTATACCTTTCTAAACTTGGCAATAAACATCCCTCCCGTATCTTCGAAATGTGGGTATATACGTATAGATCTACTAACATCCGGGTCGAATCGGTATCTCCTCCCCTTCTCATCTACCCATTCGACGATACCTTCCATATGCTTTAAAGGTATGTTAACCTGCTCTATCTTGAAGCCGATCTTCAAAGCATGCTCTACAACCTCTTCGCATTCCTCTGGAGCGAATGTACATACAGAGTAGACGAGTACACCATCATCTTTGAGTAGGTTGTATGCTCTCTCCACCATACCCTTCTGCAGCCTGGAGAACCACTTCGTAGATCTGTACGAGAAGTCTAACTGTAGAGATGGATCCTTCCTGATAGTAGCTTCGGAGCTACAGGGGGCATCTAGGAGTATCCTATCGAATAGTATGCTTGAACGGAATCTTCTAGCATCGCATACAGTTATCACAGTATTAGTTACGCCGAGTCTATCGAGGTTAGATTTCAACGCTTTAATCCTCTCACGGCTTATATCGTTAGCTACTATCGTACCTTTACATCCCATCATCTGAGCTATCTGTGTAGTCTTACTCCCCGGCGCTGCAGCCATATCCAGTATAACCTCCCATGGTTTAGGATCTAGCGCTATAGGCGGTATACCAGATACGATCTCTTGTACATAGTAGTAGCCGAGCGTATGTTCCAGAGTGGCTCCAAGCCCCCTTTCCTCCGTATATTCTACTTCGAAGAACCATGGATGAAGTTTAGATTGCTTTAGGATGAACCCTTTAGCTTCCATCCTCTGGATAAGCCTCTCAGGGGATATCTTAAGCGTATTAACCCTTATAGAGTGGGGTAGTGGTTTGAGAAGGTGTGATAGGAATTCGTCATATCCAGGTATAATATCCTTATATCGTTCATAGTATCTAAATACCCTTTGAGAATAGTTCAAACCCTTCCCTAGCATCATAAGATCGAACCGATGGTATTAGATAAGTTCTTTCTTCATATATACCTACATGAAGTCGGATAGCTTCGATCTACTCCTACTACCGTCCACCCTCGCTTCATGAAGTAAAGAGGATATTTCATCTCTCAGAAGCTCAACCCTCTCCTTTAAGTACGGATCTATAGAATACCGCTTCGATATATCTTCAGCTAGCTTGAGATACTTCTCCACGAAGCTTGGGTGAACCGTCAGTGAAAGGTGGCCGCCGCATTTAATGCAAACGCCCTTCAAAGGTATCCGTCTAAACTTGGAATTACACCTCTTACATCTGAATTGTTGGGATACAAACGCCTTCATATTACCGGCTAAATCTCTAACTAGATGTGTCTCTAGCATCTTCTCAGCTACAATCCTAGCTTCGACGGCTTCTATCTTTTCAGCCATCTCCAGCTGCGCCTTAATCTTATCGTACATCGATCTAAGACGCTTATACCTTGATGATCTGGGTCCATAAGCTATATGAGATGTTTCGTGCGTATACTTAAAGCCTTCAAATTGCATCTTAGAATTTAACCTATGGGAGACGACCTCTATATACATTAGCGCCTCCTTGGGATCAGTCATCTTCGACGATAACTGGTAGAATTCGAGCGGATATTTACCCGTGACATCTAAGTTATGAGCAGCTGAATCTATCTCGCTAGGATCTATCCTATAGGTTAGGAATAACGGTGCATCCATAAGCCCCCCCATCTTAGATGGGAGATACTGTTTAGAGAAGTTGAGTAGACAATCTAGCAATAGCATAACAGAGTCTTCATCTCCATCGCAATCCCTTCTCTTAGCTGCATGCCAGTATGGATGGGCGAAGCATACGTTAGCTTCTGTGAACCCTATAACCCTACCTAAAACACCTACAGATGTATGAGGGGCTAAACCAACTATTAGATGGCCCACCAGATCCCTGTAATCCCTCAATCTATAGTACGGTTCTGAACCGTACATCTTCTCTAACTCTTCATCGACGAAATGTGCTACCCTCTCAAGGTAGCGAGCACATTCGAATCCTATGATAACATCGTGTACCTTTAGTTCACATACTTGATCTCCATCGATAAGCGGCCTCCCATACATATCGACGGAATATCCAAGCTTCAGCAGATCCTCGATAGATACGTTTATCTCAGACGGTTTGAAATGCGTCAACGGAGCGTTCGTAGAATCGAATCGAATAGTTCCATCCTTAAACACCGTTACACCGTATTTAGCTCTGAGAATTCCTTTCTCTATAGCTTCAGGTAATCGATCTTCGTTCATAAGGCTCTTAACACCCTTTAATTCTTTCAATGAGGTGAAGCCGATCCTAGTTTTAGCTCTATCTAGAAGCTCTCTGAGAGGGACTACCTGGAGGGACCAACCTACCGATTGTACACCGCACATCTCGCATAACCGTTTATCAGGATACTCCCGTCCGCATCTTGGGCATCTATAGGTTATCTTGGTCGGAGCATTACAGTCGATGCAGATGTAGCTAAAGGATAGCCTTCCACATACGGTACACCTCCTATCTGCAACCTCTACTGATATACTCCTCTTAGCAGATGCTTCGATAAGATCCCTTTTAGACCCACCGTATAATCCTACAGGAAATAATACATGGACAGGCGGCTTCATTTCTCTAGGTTTAGCTTTCTCAGGTCGACCCATACGAGCGCCTATGAACGATAACGCTTTACTCCGCATAGGTATACCTAGGATTCTAGATAGGATTGATAAGCCATCGCTTAACTGTAGATCGATCTCTATATTCGATCTAAGCTTCAGTGTAGATATGAGCGCCTCCGCATCCACCCCATCTATAACTATCCTTCCCTCTCTAACCCTATGCGGTATCCAAGCCTTCTCTAGGATCGTTTTAAACTGAGGGTTATAAACAGCCTCTATCCTATCAAAGCCTATCTCAGCTTCGTCAAGCCATAGCTTTAAAGCATAGAGCTCTGATGCCGTTATCCTATCCCAGCAGTAAGTGTAACGTGGATGTAGCGGTATCTGGAAAGCTTTAGATAGCTTTAACGCCTCCTCGACGGTGGGGTGCTCGTTAAATGGATCTGAATAGAGTCTCTCTATCCTTTCAGGTGGTACTCCTACATCTAGGAAGCCCATCTCGCTTACCTTCGCTCTGAGGAGCTCAGCCCATTCCTCCTCTGTGAAGTTAGCCGGTAGGAGTGTATGCTTATTCTCTAGAAATTCGTAGAAGCTTAGAAGTATATCTCCTAGAAACAATATCCTATCGATACTCTTGGATAGATCCTCGCTAGGTGGCTTATCGAGTCTAACTACATCGCCACCTCTAAGCTTAACTATAGGCGGCTCTATCGAGTCTACGACTGCTACCGTACCCCCCTTGCCAGGTCCCTCCAGCTTTATTTGCGTACCTATCGCTAAAAACTCGTCGAGTACGTATAGGGTTGATGGATGTAACCCTACCGCGGCTAAACCTGTATTACGGCTTCTCCCATATCTAACTCTAAACCCCCCGTAAGCTGATGGATTAGAGAATACAGGTCTACCGGCTATAACTTCATCAAGGAATATGAGCGATTTATCACCACCCTCCGCCTCCCAGAGGTTTTCAAGCCAATCCCATCCTTCGATGCCAAGCTCCTTCACAACCTTAGCTATCTTCCTATGCCTACCTATCAATCCATCGTTAACGACTATGAGGGCGCCGCCCCTAACCCTATTAGTTTCTATCCTAGGAAGATCCCTATAGTACGAGACCTCGACCGGATCTGTCTCTACACCTGTAACCTCGACGGGTAGTTTCTCAAGAGCTCTCCTAAGAACCTCATCTGGGACTCTATACTGGAACGGGCGTACCTCCCTCTCGTATAGACGCACCTCCTCTATAAACCTATTAATCTCTTCTTCGGTCGGTTTATAGGCGTCGAGACCTATCTTCCTCCGTATATGATCTGCGACTACCACTATAAGCCCTTGCTCAGTACCGCCAGCTGGACGTATAGGTCCTGCGAAGTATACCGATAGATGGTTTGTTCCATCGAAATTACGTTTTATAGAAACACTCGTTATACCTTGCACAGGTGCTACGGTTACAGCTTCTGTAAGTATAGCGAGCGCAGTCCTTAAAGCCTGCTCGGCAGCCTCCTCTAGCTCGTACGATCCCATTATACCGGATACTATATCCTCAGCGGCTTTGAAAGCTAAAGCTTCCCTACCCATCGAATTCCTTAATCTACGTATATAGCTAGCTATACCTGGGGGGCCTACGAGGAGTTCAACCCTTTCAGCCATATCCTCAGCTAGTTTAACCTCAACCTCTAAGGATGGATCAATCCCTCTACCCCTAGCAGTATTAGCTACGAGAAGAGCTCTTCTAAGTTCTTTCTCGAGCTCCGTGAAATACTTCAGGTAAGCTTCACTGCATTCTACGATACCTTCCAGCCCCCTTAACGGTTGCTTCGACGAATCTATCTATCAACTCTTCTATATCCGCCATCTGCTCCACGATCGTACCTGTAACGATTATATTAGCCCCTGCGGCTGCAGTAGCCTCTATCTGCTCAGCGGTCCTTAACCCTCCGCCTACTATCAACGGTACATCTATCGTAGCTCGCACCATCCTTACAACTTCTGGAGGGATAGGTTTCCTAACACCTGAGCCTGCTTCGAGATAGACAAATCTCATACCTAGAAGTTGAGCTGCGAGCGCGTATGCAGCCGCGATCTCAGGTTTCTCGTAAGGTATAGGTCTCGCGCAACCTATAAACCCGGCAGCCCCTCCCTTCCCCATCACTATATAACCCATAGGAATAGCTTCCAATCCATACCTCTTAACGATAGGAGCTGCGAGGGCTTGTGCTCCTGTTATAAAGTATGGGTTGTCTGAGTTAAGTAGCGACATAAACCATATAGCATCTGCCAGTCTAGTGATAGCTACTATGTTATTAGGGAATATTATCGTCGGTATCGATAAACGTGGCTTCAACTCTTTTAGAAGCTCATCTAGAAGGAGAGGAGAGGCAAGGGTCGAGCTTCCGATCATTATCGCAGCGGTACCTGCCTTCTCAGCTCTACAAGCTATATCTACTAGCTTCTCGATAGCCCCACGTTCAGGATCGATCAAAGTTATATGGATAGCCCCTTCCGATACGACTCTTTCCTTCAAGTATTCTTCAACCCTACCCAACTCAAAGCCTCCCCACCTAGCCGCTATAACTGTAGCTAGACGAGAAAATATATTCTAAGATACTAGTACTTAACGTTAGATCCTATCAAGTAAAGGTAGAGTGGTAGAACTTGCTTCTCCGATATAGACTTCAACTCTATCAGTAGAAATCTAGGAGATCCGATCTTGTTAACACGCCTTTGTAGAGGAAGGATATCTGTCTTAAGGTTAGGAGTTGATCGAAATCGTTAAGAGCGGCGATACAGTCGACAGGTATATACGGCTTATATCCTCTCAAAGCGGAGCTACCTACCGTATGGAGTACGCAGATATTCGATACGACTCCCGCTACGACTAGATGCTTAACCCTCAGCAACGATAGTAATGCATCCAACCCGGTGCCGTAGAATGCATCGTATACCTCCTTCCTCACGGTAAATGATACGAATACCGGTTTAAGCTCCTCTATTATCTCAGAACCCCACGTATCCATAACTGCGTGTTTAGGCCATATATCGAATTCAGGTGAATCCGGAGGATGCCAATCCTGAGTATAGATAACCGGTACACCCCTAGATGAGGCCTTATCTAGAAGGATTTTAACGGGGTTGATAATCCTACGCGCCCCATCACCCATATACAACGCTCCGTTAGGATGGAGGAAATCGTTCTGTAGATCTACTAGGATTAAAGCAGAGGCTTTTGCCTCTAGCTTTACAGGTATAGGCTCAGGTATCTTAGGTATTTCAAGGCTAAAATTAGGCAAGACGTCTCCACATCCCTGAAGATGCATTACGATCAGACTATATGGGTGCGGTTACCTTTATCTTCGAGCATCTTACGTCTTTCAGCTTCCTCCTTCTCATACCACAACCATGTGATGTATCTGTCGTATTCTAGGAGTTGGAACCCTATACGCATAAGGTTCAATACGACGTCTTTAAGCATATCTATATCCATCTTATCCATTACATAGAAGTTTGTAAACCATTCGTCAAACCCTCTCAAGCTTTGCCTATACGTAGCGAGGAGCTGTCTACCCAACTGTACGAGCTCCGCTTTAGACATATACTTAACCCTATCCTCTAGATTCTTCCTCTCCTTTAACAGGTAGTCTATATATTGGTAGAAGGACATATTCTAGACACCAACCTTTACTGGGTTAATCCCAGAACTTAAGGCTTACCCTCCATAGGGGGAGGCTAACTTTAAGACGAGGTGATGTTCAAAATAATCTGGACTACCTTTACCGGGGAGTGAGAGGGATGGGGAGGAGACGTAGGAGGAAGATCGTGAAACATGTAACGAGATCTCTACCCAAGGTTTTCCCATGCGTTGTATGCGGCCGGAGATCAGTATCTGTGAATATCGATAGAAGTAAGAGTATAGCTACGGTCGTCTGCAGCTCCTGCGGTGCTAGAGGGGAGGTCGAAGTTAAACCGTACATGACTATAGTCGATGCTTACAGCTCCTGGACGGATCTTCTATATTCCGGGAAGCTTAATGTCGAAGGGGTAGGTAAGGCTTGAAGGTATCGGTTATAGGCGTAGGAACTCTAGGTTCATGTATAGCATACGAACTAGCTGTGAAAGGTATAGTAGACGAGCTGGTGCTGGTGGATGTAGCTTTAGATGTGGTTGTAGGGCATAGATACGATATACTCCAAGCTGTAGCTATACGTGGTAAGCCCAGGATTAAGGTGGGTGATTATAGCGATATAGATGGATCGGATGTCGTAATCGTATCAGCAGGTAAGCCTAGGACGAAGGATACCGTATCAAGGATGCAGCTAGCTGAAGATAACGCTAGGATAATAGCTGGAGTAGCTCGTAAGCTCCTCGAATCTAGGATAGAATCTACGTTTATCACTTTAACGAACCCGGTAGATGTTATGAACTATCTCCTCTACCGTATGCTAGGTCTACCTAGATATCGCTTCATGGGATGCGGCTGCCAGCTTGACTCCGCTAGGTTTAGATTGATACTCTCCGAAGAATTCTCGCTACCATTAGACGAGATCGAAGGATACGTTATAGGGGAGCATGGCGAGCATCAGATACCGTTATACAGTAGAGTAAAGATCGGTGGGAAACCGTTCGAGGTTCCCGTCGAGTGTAGAGCTAGGATAGAGTCTAGGCTTCTAAGCTTCGCTCTAGAGGTTATAAGGAGGAAGGGGGCGACCGTCTATGGACCTGCACATCATACGGTCGAACTTGTGGAATCGATATTATTCGATCAGAAGAGGCTATTCTGCTGCTCATCGATCATAGATCTGGATGGCCTAGAGGAGGTTAGTATAGGAGTGCCGGTTATAGTCGGGAGGGGAGGGGTGGAGGAGGTTCTAAGGTGGGATTTAGCGAAGGAAGAGTATGATGCATTCGTCGAAGCTGCGAGAACATTATACGGGTACGAGCATAGAATCCTTGAGACTATAACAGAGGAACACTAATATACGAGATATACAGAATTTCCTGAATTCTAGAAGAGTAGATGACCTCAGTATACGAGGTACACCCTACAGATCTACTGGAGAGGATGGCGGAGGTATTGAAAGGTGTAGAGGAGATAACGCCGCCTCCATGGTTCCTTCAAGTTAAGACAGGTGTTGCTAAAGAGAAAGCTCCAGAGAAAAGCGATTGGTGGTATATTAGGGCGGCGTCTATCCTGAGGAAGATATACATCGATGGGCCTATCGGTATAGAGAAGCTGGCGTGCATTTACTCGGATAGGAGGAGGAGGGGTAGGGCTCCCGCCCATTCTAGGAAGGCTAGTAGGAAGATTATAAGGGCTATACTTCTACAGCTTGAGAGAGCCGGTTTAGTAGAGAAATATGGTAATAAAGGCAGGGTTTTAACTTCTAAAGGTAGATCCCTGCTGGATAGGATTGCTCACGAGGTTTCGAAGAGAAGTCCTATACCGGAGATCGGGAGGTATTATGAAGGTTGAGTTATGAAGAGTATGATGCCAAACTTGAGGAGCTTAAACGTAGGAGGCTATTAGAGCTGCAGAGAGCTGCTGAAGAGGAGAAGCTTAGAGCTGAACGTGAGAGGAGTATACAGATAGCTCTAACTCAGATACTCACACCTGAAGCTAGACAGAGATTAGCAAACCTTAGGATGGTGAAGCCTGATTTCGTTCGTCAACTCGAGCTTGAACTCATAAAAGCAGCTCAAACTGGACGTATACCTACGCCTATCACAGATGAGGCTCTTAAACAGATCCTACTTAAACTTGTGTCTACAGAGAAACGTGAGACGCGTATATGGAGGCTATAGGTATGGCTAGGCATAAACCTACTGCTAAGAAGAGAAGGCTTATAGCTGAGAGAAGGAGGAGCAGGACGGTACCGATATGGGTTGTAGCGAAAACTCTAGGTAAGTTTAGGTTTACCCCTACAAGGAGGCATTGGAGGAGGGTTAAGATAGGGGCATAGCCTGGGAGGTATGCTTATGAGCGGCGGTTCTTCTGAGGAGAGGATTTACACCATACCTCTTAGAGGTGCGTGGAGGGCTCCCTGGACAGATAGAGCTCCGACAGCTGTGAAGATCGTGAAGAGGTTTATCGAACGTCACCTCGGAGTGAAAGCCGAGGAGGGGAGCCGTGTAAAGATATCCGAAGAATTGAATAGGTTGATATGGAGTAGGGGTAGGGAGAAGCCTCCTCGCAGGGTTAAGGTTAGGGTTGTGAGGGAGGAGGATGTATACACGGTATACCCCGCTGAGGAGGTGTAGGATCTTCTGCCTTTATCTCACTACAATTTCTATGGAAGGACATGTATAGGCGTATATCTTAGAGCAACCGATAGGTTCGTTATATGTCCAGAATCAACTATGGATAATGATGTTAGGTTATTCGCGGATACGTTTAGAGTCGATACGATCATCAAAACTACGGTATACAAATCTGACCTCATAGGGATATTCACTATCGCTAATTCTAACGGTATAATTCTCCCGCAGCTGATAGATGATAGTGAGCTTGAAAGGATAAGAGCAAATCTACCTAGGGATACGAGGATGGCAATCCTACCTAGCAGATGGACTGCTATAGGTAATTTCCTCCTAGTGAACGATTCAGGGTGTCTTTCAGGTTTACGTCTATCTAGAGATCAGGTTAAGATCATATCCGATACACTAGATATAGAGGTTGAGGTGGGGAGTATAGAGAATCTACCGTATATAGGTAGCTTAGCTGTAGCGACAAATAAAGGGGTCCTCGTCGATCCTATGATATCATCTGAGGAGGAGCAGGTTATCAGGGATGTATTGAAGGTACCTGTGTATAAGGGAACCGTAAACTATGGGAGTAGGCTCGTTAAGATAGGGGTCGTAGCGAATAGCTACGGGCTTATAGTGAGCGATACTACTAGAGGCTCAGAACTAGCTCGTATAACAGAAGCATTCCATGTGGAGGAGTAAAGCTAATCTAGAAGCTATATTCAAGGTTAGATAGATTGCTATGGGCGAAATAAAGATGTTTAAGATCACCTGCTCATATAGGACCGGGATATTCAAAACTAAACTTACTAAGGAGATTAGAGCTTTAAGCTTTGAAGATGCTTTAGAGAAGCTATATTCCGATATAGGTAGTCACCATAAAGTGAAGAGACGTAATCTGAAGGTTGAGAACGTGGAGGTGCACGAGGATGGATAACCGTACGAAGATGGAGAAGGAGATAGAACAGCTAATAGCTGAGATATCGATACTAGAGCAGACTGCAGAGAATATCAGGCAGAGGTTAACTATAGCTGAAGCAACGTATAACGAGCATAGGCAAACGTACGATACCCTTAACTCTCTTAGAAGCGAGAAACCTAATACAGAAGCTCTGATAGCGATAGGCTCCGGATCATACATTAAATGCGTTATCGTGGATGTAGAGAGCGTCCTATTGAACATGGGTAGTAATGTATACGTCGAGAAGAAGGTGGATGATGCTATGAAGATAATAGAGGAGAGAGCTAACAGCATCCTAAAGCTTAGAGATAGCCTACAACAGCAGCTAGTTAACGTAGCTACAAGGTTGGAGGAAGCTAGGAGGAGGCTTGCAGAGTTGGGCAGATCTATGGAGGGCGGGAGAACTGCTTGAAGCTATCAGGAGAGCTTTAGATAGATTTAGAAGCGTTATACTCGAAACAGAGCTTAAACCTGAGGATATCCATGGGTATCTAGAAGAATTGAAATATTCGCTTATAGAAGCCGACGTCGCTTTCGAGGTAGCTGAATCTCTATGCAGCCTCATAGAGGATAGGGTTATAGGTGTTAAGATAGCTAGACTCTCCGATAGGAGGAGCCTGGTTGAATCCGCGTTAAAAACATCAATACTCGATATACTTAGATCCGTAGAGCCTGAGAAGAGTTTCGAAGACATTATACGGGAGTCTAGCAAACCATGCATAGCATTGTTCCTAGGGGTTAACGGTGTAGGTAAAACTTTAACTATAGCTAAGCTTGGATGGAGGCTTAAACGTAGCGGTTTCAAGGTCGTATTGGCGTGTAGCGATACCTTCAGAGCTGGGGCTATCGAACAACTCGAAATCCTCTCTAAGATGGTGGGTGTGGATCTGGTTAAACAGGTTTATGGAGGAGACCCTGCAGCTGTAGCTTACGACGCCGTACAATATGCGAAAGCGAGGGGGCTGGATATCGTTCTGATAGATACCGCCGGTAGGATGCAAACTAAACGTAACCTCCTCGACGAGATGCGTAAGATCGTTAGGGTTGTTAACCCAGATGTAAGGATATTCGTCGGCGATGCTCTTACAGGTAACGATATAGTAGATCAGGCTGTAGAGTTTAACAAGTATGTAGGCATTGATGGAGCGATAGTAACGAAGATGGATGCAGATGTTAAAGGTGGTGCTATACTCAACATAGCGTATACGCTTAGGAAGCCTATATTCTTCATAGGTGTAGGTTCAGGTATAGACGATCTGATAGAATACGACCCTGTATACGTAGCCTCTATGCTAGGCTTCTAAAACTGTAGGGATAGCTTCCTAGCGAATAGTAGATACCCGGTGTGAGCTATCATAGTCGTCTCAGGTCTAGTCTCCCCCCTTCTCACCTTATAGCTTCTAGTAAAGGATTCCAAGACGTTCAGCACTATAAAGCCTCTATGCGCTTCTATAGATTCTACGAGCTTCTCAACCTGGTCTATAGTCGGACTGAAGCTTACGAAGAATCCTCCAGGTTTAAGAGATCTATACACCGGGTCTATAGCTAGCCAAGGTGATGGGACATCTAATATAGCTACATCGATATCCCTCTCATCGACCCCCTTATACACATCTCCCAGTTTAAGTTCTACATATCCTAGAAGACCCGTACGTTCCAGGTTCCTCCTAGCAACCTCTATGAACCTAGGATTCACATCATATCCGTATACCCTTCCTGTAGGTCTGATATGGTAGGCTAGAAAGCTTGTAAGGGCACCTGAACCTACCCCAGCTTCCAAAACCCTGCAACCTGGACCTATATCCGCGTAGACTAGTATGAAACCTATATCCTTAGGATACAGTATCTGTGTAGGTCTCTCGTAGCTCTCTACATAATCCCATAACGACGGCTTAAACACGTAGAAATCGACACCCATACTACTCTCGATAGCTACCCCTTCTGGTCTACCTATAATCTGATCTAGATCTAGAAAGCCTCTATGAGTATGGAACCGTTTACCCTTCTCAAGTTTAACTAGATATCTCCTCCTTCTATCTAAGAGGAGCAGCGCGTATTCCCCTTCACAGAATAACTCAGACATAGCCCATAAGTCAAGCGTATACCTTGAGGTTATAGGTTTATTTAAACAGATGCCTTACACCGAAAATACAAAAAAATACATGTTGCTACAGCGGAGTATAAGTTTATCGTATCGGCTGTATACAGTTTTAGCTTCGCTAAACTAGATCTTCAAACTTCAGCTTCTTAGTCAATTTACCTTTAACTCTAACCGATACCTTAGGTGTTGTCTCCCTCTCTATCTCCTCTAAACTCAAACTGCTTTCACTCTTTATAGTTAACCCACATACACCGTCGTTGAGCATCTTCCGCTTCTCGCATAATGCGTAGTTGCATTTATATCCTATACACGTGTCTCCGGATACAATACACAAAGCTGTATCGCTCCGCCATTTGAGGGCTTTCTGACGGCATCTGAAAAATTCGCATCTGGAAGTGCACAGCTTACCTTTAAGCAAGGCTTAACCCCAAACGCCTGATGAATCTATTCAGTGTATGCTAAGATTTAAACTTTGCAGTCGAGACTCTCTAACTCTAGATGTTTAGAGAAGCCTTATTAGCATATAGCTCTGGAGTTGTAGTAGGGGTTAAAGGTTGAACGGTGAATCTGAAGTTAGATATGTACGACAAGGTGAGGTTGTAGGTAAAAAGGTCGTCGAGCAGCGTGGCTATATAGTAGGTGAGGTTAAAGATCTATCGTTTAAACTATCGGAGGATCGTGTCGAGCTAGCTCTAACCATAAAGTATGGGGACACCGAGAGGGATATACCGTGGAGCCAGGTTAAATCTATAGGCGATGTAGTGTTGTTGAAGGTCGAATACGAGCCGCCGGTGAAAGCTAAACCCGAGGTCGCTAAGCCTGAAGTTACAGCTCCTCCGCTCGTAGCTAAACCACAACCGGCGCCTTTAACTCCTAAGATATGCCCTAACTGCGGTTACCCGAACGATCCTAAGAATAGATTCTGTATAAAATGTGGTACCAAACTTCCGGAGTAGGCTGGAGGTTGCGATGCATCTATGAAGATCGTACTGATAATATGCGATGGGTTAGGAGATAGACCGATAAAGGATATAGGGTTTAGGACGCCTTTAGAGGCTTCGAGAAAACCTTCTATGGATTTCATAGCAGCTAACGGTATATGCGGTATTATGGATCCGATAGCCCCAGGAGTTAGACCTGGAAGTGCACCGGCACATCTAGCGATATTCGGCTACAACCCATACGAGTGTTATAGAGGTAGGGGGGTCTTCGAAGCTTTAGGGTTAGGTGTAGATGTTAAGCCTGGCGATCTCACATTCAGAGTGAATCTAGCTACTGTAGATGGTAACCTAACCGTTATCGATAGGAGGGCTGGTAGGATAGGGAGCGATGATTCTAGTATGCTATTCCGACTTCTAAACGAAGAGTTGAGAATACCCGGTGTAGAGGTATACTTCTATCCCGGGGTTGAGCATAGAGGGGTTCTAGTCATCCGCGGTGAGGGGCTGTCCTGGATGGTATCAGATACAGATCCTGAGAGAGATGGAGCTTCGATATCGATGTGTAGACCTCTCGATGAGAGTATAGAAGCTAGGAGGACCGCAGAGCTTGTAAACCGTATATCGATAGATGCCCATAGAATACTATCAAAGTCAGAGGTTAATAGGAGGAGAGCTTCAGAGGGGAAGCTTCAGGCGAACGCTATACTCGTCAGGGGGGCTAGCTTCTATGAACATGTATCCAGGATCGATGAAAGATATGGATTGAAAGCTTGCTGTATAGCTGGAGGGCCGCTCTATAAGGGGGTCGCCAGATATTTGGGTATGGATGTGATCGAGGTGAAGGGAGCGACCGGAACCTATGAGAGCGATTTTAAGGCTAAAGTCGAAGCCTGTACCAGATCATTGGAAAACTACGATCTAGTATACCTTCACTTTAAAGCTACAGATCTAGCTGGCGAGGATGGGAATTACAGGAGGAAAATAGAGATGATAGAACGTATAGACGATGCGCTTTATAGGATCATAGATAGGGTCGAGGATTGTATTATTACGTTAACCGCCGATCATTCTACACCCTGTAGCATAAGGACACATTCAGCCGATCCAGTACCGGTAGCTATAGCGGGTCCAGATATACGTGTGGACGATGTAGGTAGATTCGAGGAGAGGCTATGCGCGAAAGGAGGGCTTAACAGGATTAGAGGATTAGATTTAATGCCGATCCTCCTAGATGTAGCGAACTTAACGCATAAGTATGGAGCGTAACGGCTTAACCTCATCTACTGGTTTAATCTAGAGGTGCAGATGGTCGAGGTGGTTTTGGAAGCCTCGCGATATTATTCATGTATTTCTTCCAGCTTAGTTGATCCTTAAAGCTTCTATGCGGTTTGAAGGATTCTACGTTTTCACTCAATGGATCGCCTACGAAGGCTATCCTATTTAGATCCAGCTCGCCATACCCCCATAGCGATAGGATATATAGGTAGCCTATATCGTACGCGTTGAACCCCATAGCATATGCTACGGTAGAATCCAACGATACAGGGTTGGTAGAAGCGAAGTATACACCCCACCCTCTAGGTGTACCGTTTACAGGCCCATCCCCCTCCATAGCTTCATACCCATCCACCACAGCCAGGTGAGGCATAACGTATACCGCGATCCTGGCGATGTTATAGTTTATCTGCCAGTAGCCTTGATGAAGAAGCTGACGGTACCCTCTCTTGACAGAGCCCACGGACATATTCTTTAAACTCAACGTTACGACTACTGTATCGTGTGTTTTAGGTCTTATAGTCGAAACTCTGAAATCTGATTCGAGTATAAGTTTAGATACCGGTATGAGGCGGGATCCCCCTCCCTATCTACTATCTCAACCTCCTCGTACCCATATTCGTCGAGGTCGCATAACTCTACATCGTAGCTATCCTTCAAAGCTTTATACCCGAATCTCTCTATAGCTTCTCTGAAACTACCTATAGTAGGTGTCTCTGCCACTATCAGCTCTTTAGGATCTGTTAATCTTAGTAGAAACTTCAACGTTTCGTCGACGCACTCTACAGGGGTCGCTGATAGATGGCTATACGCGCTTACAAAGTTAGGTTTAATAACTACCCTAACTCTACCTGTTAATTTCATCGCAACCTCGTTTTCTATTAGTGTTAAAGCTTTCGCTACACCTCGCCTTCTATCCTTTAGATCTTTAACAATAGATACTCTACCCATAGGTTTACACCATACAGCATCTATGATCTGGCAGTTATATTCTCCTCACAGGGCATTTAACCTTCCTCAACACTCCCTCAGCTTCAGCGTTATCCTTAACCTTAAGAGTGTAGAGATACCTCCTAGTTCTGAGCTTAAGTTTAACAGTTCCATCCCTAATATTACCCTTAACTAAACAGTACTCGGCTTTCTCTGATAGTTTGATGAACTCCTCTACATCGAATACCTCTTTAGGCATATCCGCTCTCAGGAGTCTAGGTATAACCTGAATATAAAGGTAGACTGAATCGCTATCACACCTAAACTTTATTGAATCCATATAATCGATGTGGCTAGGTGAAGCAGCTTAGATAAGTATCGTAGAAGATGAATCTTTATATAGAGATTTATACTCCGGGTCTATTCCACGGAGGAAGCGGCTATGCCTATAAGAGATCCAGCTAAACGCGAGATAGCTATGAGGAAGAGGCTATATCTGAAGATCTGTAGGGAATGCGGTGTTAGGAATAGCCCGAACGCTGAGAAATGTAGGAATTGCAGATCCTATAATCTCAGATGGAAGCATAGAGAACCGGCTGTTAAAAGGTAGTAAACTATAATTAGGACACTTTTAGGTTATACTATCGAAAGGGCCGGTGGTCCAGCTGGGTTAAGACGCCGCGTTCACACCGCGGAGATCCCCGGTTCAAATCCGGGCCGGCCCATACATCTATACGCCTATCGCGCGATGGTTTACGGGGGAAAGAAAGAATTATCTTAGCCTTCCAGGTAGATTAAAGTACTAGGGTAGCTGTGGTCTCTGAAAGTACCACACTGATAGGGTTTAGCTGGCATCGTATATCTGGCCTTATACCTGGGAGTTGGGTTGTGAAGGTTGAGGGTGGTAATTCTAGGCGTGGCTATCTCAGGTTCGACGATTATAAACCTAGATTAGAGGTTAGATGGGAGGAGTTTAAGAAGAATAAGGTTCCAGATCCTAAGAGGATTCTCAAAGATCTGGAATCTAAAGGTAGGAAGGAGGATCCGGATTTTAAGGTTTCTAGTAAGGGGGAAGGGAAGGTTAATGGGCATGGAGCATTGTATGCTTACTATCGTGGAGGAAGGGAGGGCTTCATATATGTCTTCAACTGCGATAAGACTATGCGTAGCTTCATATTAAGGTTCCATTTCGATAGGGATGAGTATGAGAGAGCTAGAAAGATTTCCGAAGGTATACTTTCGAGCTTCGTCTGCCACCCCGAGGGGGATACAGTATCCTGGAAGATACTCGATGTAGAGTTGAAGATCCCTGTAGACTTCGAGCTTATAGATAGACGGTTCTATCCGGCAGATACATATCTACTGTTCGAATCTAGATATGGCTATATAGGTTACGAGAGGGTTGGGCTAGCTAGTAGGGTTCTAAGGAAGGAGACGTTAGAGGAGTGGGTTCGAGAGAAGTATCGTAGATATCTAGGAAGGAATTTGAAGGGGCTTATATGGAAGAAGCCTATAAAAACAGGTGTATTCGATCACGAAGGATATATGTATCCCGTATACTTTAGGAGAGGTTTACTTAAGAAGCCTATGGATGGATATACCTACGCATGGGTCTGCGATAAGATGGATAGACTTTACGCTGCAACCCTACTCAAAGAGAAGGGTGTAAAGAAGAGTATCGAAAAAGTTATGAGTGAAGCGTTCGAAAGCTTTAGATGTCATTGAGGAGGAACTATACATGACGCCGAATATCTTCGCTAGGCTGTTTCGAAGGAGACGGGGGAGGGTTCAAGGGACCCCTACGAAGGAGGATTTCATGAAGCTTATACCAGTGCGTAACCCTATAGTGGAGTGGGCTGAATACGCCGATGGAGGGGTATACATCGTACTTAGGAAGGGCGGAGGTGTTAAGAAGGAGAGGAGGCTTAACCTCGATGATATAGGTTCATTCGTATGGATGAATATAGATGGAAGGAATAGCGTGGAGGATCTTCTATCTAGAATCTGCTCTAAGTATAAAATAACTAGGATAGAAGCCGAGACCCCGCTCCTCCTATTCCTTAGAAGGCTCGCTGAGAAGAGACTTATAGCTTTCCTACCTAGGGAAGCTTTAGCTATAGGTGAGAAGAGGCGTGGAGGAAGGCTTCAAAGCGAGAGCTATACGGTGGATCGGTAGTAGGAGTAGATGGAGCATCAAGGTGCTCTTCAAACCATACGAGATATACGATGAGATATTCGAGGAGCCAGATTACCTATGGATACTCCTCCTATTCGTTTTAACAGGTTTATTTGCCGGTTTATCTTACACGCTCCTTCAAGCAACTAAGATAGTGTACTACGATTTAGAGGCTAACGTAAGATTCACATTCGTAGATGTTTATGGATGGCTTATAACGGCTCTAATGAACTTCTTCTCTAATACCATAAATCTTGGGGTGAATTTCATAGTGACAGCGGTCGTACTATACCTGTCGTCATGGCTTCTCGGCGGCGAGAGAAACTTTTCTGGGACGATCCTATGCGTAGGCTTCTCGCTCGGCGCATACATAATCTCAGCGTTTCTCCAAACATTCCTCATACCGTTTGTCCCTGATGTTACCTATAGAATAGCATCTAGAGTTGAAGTCTTAATGCTATTATCCTCGATACAGGCTGTGAAAAGGCAGATAGCTATATGGAATAGCTTGGATAGATTGAATATTCTAGCGGACGATATTTGGAGGCATTCGCTCGTGGTTCAAGCATCGAACATCGTATTCTACGTATTCCCTATATGGGTTATAACTGTTTCAGGTATAGGTGTCGGTAAACTTGCGGAGCTTGATAGGGGGCGGACGCTTGTAATGCAAGGTATAACAGTTCTTGTATGGATGATAGTCTACGTAACGCTACCTAGAATTCTCGGCTAAAGATTAGAAAGATGTTGAGAGCAGTATGAGAGCCGCTTTAGCCGAAGATGTGGTATTCTCTCCTTTGAACAGATACGCGAACGATAGATCCATGTAGACCTTTATCTGTATACCTGTCTCCACATCGTACCACCTAGTAATCACCCCGCGGATGTCGTAGTTATCTAGAGTACTGTTAGCTACGATACATCTCCATATCCTATTAGAAGCGTTAACAGATTCTAAACCGGAGACTCTATACGGTATACCTTCTATTTCTACCGTACCACCTATACTCGGCGGAGGATATAACCATAGAAAGAATCTACCTACATCGACGTTATCTCTATCTATCGATAGAAGTTTACCCGTAGCTGTCGAGACTTTAAACATCCTCGATATAGGTGTTCTTAGGTTAGCCGATTCGATAGTCGCCTCCAACTCGATACTATTTAGATCTACATTCTTTACGGTCCACTCTATAGTAGCTTCTAGTATGCCCTCCTCACCGATAGTTAAACTCCCATAGTATACTACGGTAGCGCCGGGCTTTATCCATGAGGGGTGTGCTACATTCTCGGATCTACTGAAACTGGCAAGCATGGTGAAAGCTATCAAGGTGAACGCAGCTGTGAACGCTAGATCTTTCCCTCTCAAATCTGGGTTCAATACTCTTCGCAAGGGGGGATAAAAAGTTTAATAGAGCGGACCATAGATAAGCTGGTGTGTGAGAAGGTATAGATTATCCAGTTTAATAACGGTAAGCATAGTTGTAGGCATAGTATACTCATTCGTACTCCTACCTATCCTACAGCAGCTACAAGTCTTCAACGATCCTGTAAGCTACCCTATACTTGCCGTACTCCTACTAGCTAACTCTTTATCGCTAACAGCTTCTATAATCGTAACGCTTATAGCCGTATATGGAGCTGCGGAGTTTAGATGGATCATATTCATCCTAGCTATAGTTTCGACGACTATATGCGTACCAGTATTTAAGTTAACCATGGATTATGCTCTATCACTAGACATAGAATATACCTATATACTATCCAAAGTTTATCTGAACGTAGTCTCCATCAGACTTATAGGTGGGACGCTCATCCTTACAGCTCTTCTAGCATCGTCGATAATAGTGTTCAGCGATCCTAGGGTATACATAGGCATAGGCAGGGATGGGAAGAGACATATCTATGTTAAAAGTAAGCTTCTATCCCTCGTAAAGCTGTTTACAAGTAGCAGGGATAGGTTAATAGGGGTTACATACGATCATCAGTTCATCCTTAAACCTTCGGTGGCAGGAGTGGATGAAGTCGAATTCAACGATAAGCTACGTTTAATACCGTATGGAGCCTTATGGATGCTAGCGAAATTCCTAGCGGTATTCGTAGCGACGCTAGGACTTGGCAGCCAGTTAGCGGTTAAGATAGATCTTCTCATCCATTCGATGAGTATTTACGGTGTAGACTTTCAAACGGTTATATCGAAGATAGCATCAACCTTGCTAGCTAGGGTAACCCCTGGATACGTAACGCCTATAGATTACCCTATAAACGAAGCTTTAACGTTAGAGATCTATTATAATGTACTCTATAACTTAGCTTACATACTAGCGGTTTTATGGATTTTAAGATTGATTCTAGCATCTATAGGCGATACTGCATCGATAGTATTATCCAGACATCTAGGTCTAACATCGACATCATCCGTTATCAGGATAGCCGCTAACATCGCCTGTATAGCTGCATCTTCACTACTAGTAGTTTTCCTAAGAGTGCCGATACAAGTTTTTGATGCTTCTACACCCTACCATACTTTAACTATAGGTTTAGCTCTCATAGCATCTACATGTTTAGCTGTAATCCTTAGGCTATCGATCTTTACAGGACGAATGTACCATACGACTTCTAGGATATACCGTGCGATCGTGCATCAGTATAGTTCGTATAGAGTAGCGTTATTAGCCATAGTTATCGTAGGATTACTATCTCCAAGTATCTATGCTAGGTTAGCTATCGAAACCCAGATGCAAGGTAAAGCCTACGAATACCTATGGATTCCGGCATACCTACCCACCATAAAGTTTACGAGGTGGGCTTACTCAGTAGACGATATCGAGAGAATAGGTATAGATTCTATATCTATCAACGATACCCGTATACTCGAAAGGACAAGGATATTCACGGCTGAAGCAGCTAGACTCAACCTTAGACCTTATGTAGGAGTCAACTGGATGTCTATAGATGACGCTATCGTAGATATAGTCTACTTGAAGGGGAAAGAGTATTGGGTAGCGATCCTCACTCCTGTCAGACCGCCTTACGCCGGAGATGTAGATGTATGGAGAGCTAACCATCTTATATTAACGCATTCAGAGAAGGTACTGGCTTTAGATTCCACTTCTGCCGAGATAATCGATATCAGGGAGCTGTTGAATCTGACAAGATATCCTACACTGTACTATGGCGAGGGAGAGTTATGGAGGGAAGTTGATGAGGTTTACGTAGGCGTTCCAGGCTTCCAAGAGATACATCTACCAGGATATATAGGTCCATCTGGATATGATAGTACCCCTGACTACTTGTACAGAGGATTCTGGCGTTTCTGGAAGTTCTTCTGGGGGTTTAGATGGGATTTCGCTCAAGGAGTCTACGGTGATATAAAAGCTCTAGTAGATAGGGATTGTAGAAATAGGGTATCTAAACTACTGCTACCTAATCTGTATACAACCGAAAGCGGATATATAATATTCGACGAGAAGGGCAACATATACCTGCTGTACTGGATATGGGCTTCATGGCCTCCCCCTCACGAGTATCTAGATTGGCCATCCCACGAGTATGAAGGTATACAGAGGTTGTTAGGCTTCGTAATAGTTGATCTATACAGCGGCGTTATAGATGGGTATCTTCTCGAAAACTATAGGAGCGACTATATAACGGAGTATTATAGAGCGAAGTATAGCTTATGGTCTAAACCTATACCTGAATGGATTAAAAGACAGTTGAAATATCCTGAAGAGTTTCTAGAATCACAGATAGATTGCTACAACTGGTATTTCCAAGAGGATTTCTCTAGATGGCAGAGTAATCAGTTCTATGATTTCACTAGAACACAGACTGGAGCGTTATTCGAAGATGTAAGGTACATCACTATACGCTTCGAAGGGGAGGAGACATGGTGCGCAGTAAGACTCGTAGAATGGTATAGAAGCCCATCTAGGAATCTTGCAGGTATGTATATAGCCCCATCTGGGCATATGCTCGGAAACATATATTTTCTAAGCCTAGAGGATAGGACAGTCATAGGTCCATGGACAGCTCTATCCGTCGTAAGTAATAACCCAGATGTTAAGAGGGAGCTTACGCTCCATCCAAACTGGAGGTATAGCAACATACTCCTATACGCGATGGGGCGTAACCTCGTATACCTTATACCATTCTACGGTGAGGAGCGAGACCTCGTACTACCGGCTATGGTTGTAGCAGTGGATGCTGAGAGGCAGGAGATAGGTTCGTACGTCATATTGAACCCGAAAAACCCGGATGAGGTGCGTATCGCAGCGTTAAAAGCTGTGGAGAAATTAGAGTATGGTAGGTATACCCTCGGAAGAGAGGAGAAAATAACCGAGTTGAAGAGAATCCTAGAAGATTTAGGTTTGACTATCGTAGAAGCTGAAGCTCTGTATCCTCATGTGAAGGTTAGAGTGGGGGATGTACGGTATGCTAGGTCTGAGGATCTAGGGTATATAAAGCAGCTTATACGAACGCTTATCGTAGGATCGGTGGATCGAAGCGGACGTATCTATATCTGGTTTGATGATAGCCGGGTGAATATAGGCGTTATGGTAAAGTTCTCGGAGATAATCGAACTACACTACGTCTCGATAGAAATCTGATCTAGATAGAATGCTTATTTTTAGGTGTCATGACTAGATCGTTGAAGTCGATGGTGGAGGAAGACCGGAACTATACGCATAGGAATTTGAGACTTCTATTCGTGAAATCTGTACTATCATCACTAGGGGATGGCATGGTTGCGCCGTTCATAAGCGTATACCCTATACTTCTAGGTGCTAGCCCGAGCGATATGGGGTTAATAAGATCTACGACGAACTTTACACAATCTATCCTTCAAACCTTTTGGGGTAGACTTAGCGATAACATCGGTAGAAGAGTGCCGATAATATTCTTCGGAGGCATCATCGGAGCTTTGACATGGATACTAATAGCCTACACCGATAGCGTAATGGTATACCTACTCTTGATAATGATCCAGACTCTAGCTGTATCAGCTGTCACACCGGTGTGGACTGCACTTATAGGTGATAACACTACGTCGACCGATAGAGCTAGGGTGGTAGCGTATATAAGACTTTGGAGCCTCTCAGGTTCGATCGTAGCTGCAGCGATATCTGGATGGATATCATCAATAGCCGGAGGATCTGGAAGGGAGGTTTATAAGGTACCGCTTCTCATCGCAGGTTCTATAGGTATAATATCGAGCCTGATAATCCTGTACGTTAGGGAAGGAGAGAGAGCTAGGGTTAGGGCTAAGAAACCTCTATTCAGCCTATACGATCTAAAATCGTTGAAGCAGGATAGGGTATTCTACGAGTTTTGTAGAGTGAATGCTATAGCATCGTTTGCGTTATCGATAGCTTGGCCTATATTCCCTATAACCTTACAAAGTATATTAAGGCTTCCACCTGCTACACTAACTATACTCAGCATATCTCAAGGGTTAGCTTCGCTTTCGATCCAGAGATATGTAGATAGAGTTATAGGTAGGTATGGGTGTGAACGTGTTATTACGATCTACCGTTTAACGCTTATCATAGTTCCCACATCCTATTTACTCGCAGAGATTACGGGTCGGCTACCGATACTTGTAGCGAATAACATAGCGTTAGGTTTAATATCTGCTATGGGTGAAACAGCATATACCGCCTATCTGTTAGGGATAGTAAACGAGCTTGAACGCGGGGAGAGGATAGCCGTATATAATTTATCGGTAGGTATAACGACTACTGTAGGCTCTCTCGTAGGAGGGTATATCGCTAGCGTCGTAGAAGGATGTATGGGGTTGATATGGGCTACCAGGATCGTATACCTCATATCGATAGCAGGTAGAGTAGCTACAGCCATAATGGTGTGGAAAACTATAGGTAGAAGAGTTTAATCCTCCTAGCCCCTCCCTACCTATACCAGTATTAGGTTTATTCGAAGTTTTAAATCCCGCTACCTCCATAGAATATCTAGAGGGATGTGGTTCGATTGAAGATACTAGTAGCGTTCGATGGTTCTACTACAAGCTTGAAAGCTTATAGGTTAACCTTAGAGATCGTTAAGAAGCTTAGCGAACCTTCCGAGATACATCTACTCTACGTTACAGATGTTCCTATAGTAAAGCCGTTTAGGATCCACCACGATATCACGGTAGGCGTAGGTACACCCGTTATCATAAGCTCTATACCCCATGAATCTATAGGTAGAAAGGAGCTTAGAAGGATACATGAGGTTATGGAAGAGGCTCTAGCCGAGGCAGAAGCCTACGGTGTATCTGTAGATTTCGTAGTTAAGAAGGGGAGGCCTGAGGAGGAGATACTTAGAGAAGCTGAGAAAGGCTACGATCTGCTTGTAGTAGGCGGTATGGATAAACCTACATCGATACCAGGCTTAGGCCATATAGCTGAAGCTATAGTTAAGAGGGCGAGATGCCCGGTTCTCGTAGTTAAGTAGGAAGCCTACTAACCTGCCCTTTAAGCTGTAGCGTACGCCTATCCTAACCCTTATATCTGGCAGTTATCGGATAGAAGATGCCGAAGGGTATGATATCGAGGGAGGAGATAGATCGTATAGTCGAACGATACGATACCGGGAATCTCTGTATAGGTGTTCTTGGAAGCCATTCAGCTTTAGAGATATGTCGTGGAGCAAAGGATGAAGGGTTTAAGACTATAGTCGTATGCGAGAAAGGTAGGGAGAAGACTTACACAAAATACTTCAGATCTAGGAGGATCTATGGCTACGATATCGGTATCGTAGATGACTTCATAGTCCTAGATAGGTTTAGAGATATAGTTTCGCATAGCGTACAGGAGGAGCTGAGACGTAGAAATACGATATTCATACCTCATAGATCTCTCTGCGTCTACGTAGGCTACAAGTCGTTGGAGGAGGAGTTCTACGTACCTATATTCGGTAACAGATTCTTGCTTAAGGTTGAGGAAAGAGATGTAGAACGTGGGCAGTATTACCTACTCGAGAAAGCAGGTATACCCACACCTAAAGTATTCAAGGATCCATCCGAGATAGATAGGCTCGTCATAGTTAAAGCATCTGAAGCTTTCAGAGGGTTTGAGAGAGCTTTCTTCTTAGCATCATCCCCTAGAGACTACGAGGAGAAGACGTCGAAATTATTGAGGAGCGGATTAGTGACAGAGGAGAGTCTCCGTAAAGCTAGGATAGAGGAGTTCGTAATAGGAGCATACTTTAACTTCAACTTCTTCTACTCCCCTTTAACCGGTGAGGTTGAGCTTATAGGCGTAGATATGCGTAGACAGAGTAATCTGGATGGCGTGATCAGGATACCTGCACCCGAGCAGATCGAGATACTCAGATATATCGAGGTTAAGAATATAGAGGTCGGCCACATTGCCTGTACGGTTAGAGAATCCCTGTTGGAGAGAGCATTTGAGCTTGCAGAGAAGTTCGTGGACATAACGAAGAAGGAGTATCCTCCAGGGGTTATAGGTCCGTTTGCTCTTCAAAGCGTAGTTGTACCTGGACCTCCGAGGGAGGATATAATCGTCTACGATGTAAGCGTTAGAGTACCTGGATCACCTGGGGTAAAGTATACACCGTATACCGAGGATCTATGGGGTTTCTCTATGAGTGTAGGTAGGAGGTTAGCTTTAGAGGTTAGAGAAGCTGTGAAGCAGGGTAGAGTGGGTGATACACTAACTTGATATCTAGGGAAGATATCTCGGCTATACTATCTAGGTACGATGAGAATAATCTTAAGATTGCGACTGTATGCAGCCATTCAGCCCTCCAGATATTCCATGGAGCTAGGATGGAGAGTTTCACTACTATAGGTATAGCTACGGCTAGAAGCCGCCCATACTATGAGAGCTTCCCTCTAGCTAGACCAGATATATTCATAGAGGTCGGTAGCTACGATGAGATCCTTCGTAGAGATGTTCAGGAGAAGCTTAGATGCGAAAATGCTATAATCATACCGCACGGCTCATTCGTAGAGTATATCGGAGCTGAGAATATACTCGAGCATTTTCTTGTACCTATGTTCGGTAATAGGTTGACACTACTATGGGAAGGTGATCGTAGGAGGCAGAGGGAGTGGCTCGAAAAAGCAGGTATACCTACACCTAGAATCTACAGTTCACCATCCGAGGTGGATCGTAGGGTTATAGTTAAGTTCCATGGAGCTAAAGGTGGATCTAGATACTTTACAGCTTCGGATAGATTCGATCTTGGATCTAAGCTTCAGAAGCTAGGATATACAGAGGGATACGTGATAGAGGAGTATATAGTCGGGGTTCGATACTATCCGCACTTCTTCCTAAGCCTGTTAGAGAAACCTAACGTATCTGGGGTTGACTACGGGAGGCTAGAGCTTCTAGGTATAGATCGCCGGTTAGAGGTTATAGATGAGATGCATAGAGGTTGGCCCGACGTTATCGAGGAATACATGGATTTCACTGTTACAGGCAACCAACCGGTAGTCCTAAGAGAGAAGCTTCTAGTAGATTTACTAGAGATAGCGGCTAGATTAGCTTCAACCTCTAGGAAGCTGTTCTACCCAGGTCTTATAGGTCCATTCTGCATAGAGACGATATACAACCCGAAGAGAGGCTTCACAGTATTCGAAGTATCTGCGAGGATAGTAGCGGGAACAAACCTATACATATACGGGTCGCCATACTCAGCCTTCTATTACGATGAACCTATGTCCACCGGGAGAAGGATGGCTAGAGAGATAAGGGAAGCCATTAGAAAGAATAGACTCGAATCCATATTATACTAGTAGCATTTACTGTTATGAGTCGTAGAAATGAGGTGTTGATACCTAGAATCGTGAGCGAACCGATTAGAAGAGTTATCTGGAATTATGGTTTAAACAATAGAGGAAGGGTATACCAATATAGATGATGTCGGATCTAAGCTTCAAACGCCTATAGCAGCTTGTAAATGCTTTGATCCATAACCATGATCTTACTAGCGAAATTCTTATCCAAAAGTTTAAACGATATGACGCATGGTATAATTACGAGTTTAAGAGCGGGGGTAGCCAAGCCTGGTCTAAGGCGCAGGGCTCAGAACCCTGTGGCGTAGGCCTTCGTGGGTTCGAATCCCACCCCCCGCATCAAAGGAGAATTAAGCGACTACGTGAGAAGGATTAGGTTTCTAATGGAGCTTGTTGAGAGCTTGGATAAGGAGTTGAGACGTTATAGGGCTATGCTATTCCTTAAGGGCATAAGAAGATTCGATAGGGAGCTTATTGAAGAGGGCTTTAGTCCAGAGGAGATCAGGAGACTTTGCGATATATGTTTGAGAGTCATCATCCTTAAAAGGGGGAGCATATTTTGGAGGAGACCCGTCCAATAAACATATTTAAGGCTGAACATGAAATTATACTGGATAACCTTAGAACGCTAGAGAAAGTAGTCAACAGAATTAAGTTGAACATGAGTTTAGACTAGCTAACAACATCAATAACGGCGTTAATAGTATTCGGTTAGTTATCGCCGGGCGGGTATTACGTCAAAGATTAACCATAAGCATGCAGTATTCTAAATAAGGGCAATGAATTAATAGGAGCATGCGCGATTAAAGATATTGCTTTAGTTAACTGATTTCATAATAATCGAAGAATCTCTTATGTTTTCTGTGCTTTAGATAAGAGAACGGTATATTCCTGGTTTATTTTTCCGTATCTCGCTTGTATGAATAGACCTATGATCCGCCAGTTCTCTGAGACCCTGGGCCAGAGCTCGTTGAATATATATTTCTCAACATAATCCTTCATAGCCTTCTCACGCCAAATTTTCCCTTCACGCCAGTTAACGGAGATTAGCCCCGCCCTACGCAGGTACTGTATACTGTGATATATTTCCTCGAGGCTAGTTGGATAAGCTGCAGCCTGCTCTAAGTCGCCAACTAAAGAGCTTATGGGGATCTCGTCTTCAGCCCTTAGGTAAATCATGGCTATAACGTTTTGAACAGCTTTAGCTGTTCTGCTTAAGTATAGGCCGACCTTCCTATACGGTATTAATATCTGCTCTAGGCGGTATCCATACCTCCTATAAAACCATCTTTTGGCGGCTTCAACCAATGTTAGGTATGCGCCTATTATAGCGGCTAGCGTAGGATAGAATTCAACTTGGGGTTGAACAAAACTAAAGATTGTCCCCAACCACGTATATGGTAGCACTAGGGTGAAGATCACTACGGATACACTCGTGAAGATTAAAGTTTTGCTAGGCTTACTCCTATAGAATGGAGACCTCTTCGTCCTTATGGCGAAAACCACTAGTGTCTGGGTCAGCAGGGATTCTAGGAACCATGCTGTCTGGAATAGTGATTCCGCAGCCTTAAAGGCTAGGAGCATTATGAAGTATGTTAGGAAGTCGAAGATCGAGCTTATCGGCCCAAAAACTATCATAAACCTGCTGATAAAGAATAAATCCCATCTTTTAGGCTTCTCCAAATATTCTTGATCAACCATATCCAATGGTATAGCTGTCTGGGTTAAATCGTATAGTAGGTTGTTTAGCAGTATTTGTGTTGGAAGCATCGGTAGAAACGGTAAGAATAGCGATCCGCCAGCTACACTGAACATGTTGCCGAAGTTCGAGCTAACGGCCATCATAATATACTTCATAGTGTTGCCGAAGGTTTTCCTCCCCTCCAGAACACCCTCATGGAGGATAGTTAAATCGTTCTCCAGGAGTATTATGTCTGCAGCTTCCTTCGCGACATCAACCGCGTTATTTACGGATATGCCGACATCAGCGTTCTTTAATGATGGCGCATCGTTTATTCCATCTCCGAGGAAGCCTACCACATGCCCATTAGCCTTCAAAGCATTTATTATCCTATTCTTTTGGGCTGGTGTTACACGGCAGAAGATATTCACTTCCTCAACAGCCCTCGCTAGGGCATCATCATGCATATGCTCAATCTCATTTCCGAGGAGAATCCCCTTAATTTCAAAGCCGAGATACTCACATACCTTTCTAGTGACAAGCTCATTATCGCCGGTGAGTATCTTTAATTCGATGCCAGCCTCCTTTAGAAGCCTTATTACCTCCCTCGCAGTCTCCTTAGGCGGGTCAAGGAAGCCTATGAAGCCAAGGAAAACCATGTTATTCTCGTCGCCAACAGAGTATATGGGCTTATATTCTTTCAATCGCTTATATGCTACGCCTAAAACCCTATAACCCTCAGCGCTCAGCTCAAGATATTTCTGTTCGATCCTTTTACGGACTTCCTCGGTTAAATCAGATGCAAGATCATCCAGCTCGTAGAAGGAGCAAACTTTTAAGATTTCTTCAGGCGCACCCTTAGTAATCATGTAACGTTGATTTTCGTGTTCAACAATTATGGAGAGACGCTTACGCACAAAATCGAACGGTATTTCATCAATTTTCCCGTAACCTTTGATATCTATACTCTTATACGCTAATATGGCCTCGTCAAGAGGGCTTCTTAATCCGGTCTGATAAAAACTATTGAGGTAAGAGTACAACAGTACTTTCTCGCTCTCCCTTCCATTAACGTCTATATGGATGATCAGTTTTATCTTGTTCTCTGTTAACGTCCCGGTTTTATCTGTACATAAAACGTCCATGCTTCCAAGGTTTTGTATCGATGCTAAACGCTTAACTATGACTTTCTTTTTAGCCATATCTACGGCGCCCCTAGACAGATTTATCGAAAATATCATCGGTAGCAGTTCTGGAGTTAAGCCTACAGCTAGTGAGATGGCGAAGAGGAGTGATTCGAGGACGTCCCGCTTATAAAGCGCATTTATGAAGAACACGAATAGGACGAGCAGGAATGTCGTCTCCATGATCATATAGCCAAATCTTCGGATACCTCTCTGAAATTCTGTTTCAGGACCCCTAGCGGTGAGCACACCAGCGATCCGCCCATACTCCGTCCGACTTCCAGTTCTAATCACTAAGGCTGTTGCTGACCCGCTTACAATAGATGTACCCATGAAAAGATAGTTACTCCACTCGGTAACCGGAACGTTGCTAGATTTGAGAGGTGATGGTGTCTTCTCGACTGGGAAAGACTCACCAGTTAACACCGATTGATCAACAAATAAATCCTTCGCGCTTATCACCCTAGCATCGGCTGGCACGATGTCTCCAGCCGATAAAAGTATAATGTCTCCCGGAACAATCTCAGTGATTTTCACCTCGCGTTTAACCCCATCCCTAAGCACGGTGGCTGTAATGGCTACTCTCTCCCTAAGCATCTCGGCAGCCTTTTCAGCCTTATGCTCCTGGTAGAAGTCTAGGAGCGTGCTCATCACTACTATCGAAAACACTATTATGGCGCTCTCGCTCTCACCTAGAAGAGATGAGATTAAGCCGGCGATCAATAATATAATTACCAGCGGATTTCTAAAATGATACAAAAACTCGATTATGAGAGCTCTCTTTTTCCTCCTAGCAACTTCATTATAGCCAAAAATCTTTAGGCGTCTCTCAGCCTCTTCGGAGGAGAGCCCGGATGGAGAGGAGCCTAAGCGACTTAGGAGAGCATCGATTGAGAGAATAAGAGCTTCAGATGCGCTTGGTAGAGCCCGTTCTAAATTTTCCTTGAGGGTTATCTGCTCCGTGCGTTGATAGTAATTTTTCATCGCTCTCCCTCTTTATTTTCCGCAACCTCAACGTAACCTAACCACCTATCCTTTCTTTTAAGTTTTAGCGTTTCTGCGTGGCGTATCCGAATAATTATTTCTATATTTTATACATTTACATCATTTCACGGCTTATGATTGAATTGTAAGGTTATGCTAGCTTTCACCTTAACGATCTTATGAGAAGGCGATCCATCTTAAACTTGAGAAGACGCTTAAGATAAATATTAATAGGTTTATACGAGAGCATCACCTAAAGGTCGTAGATCTCATCCCTCACATTACCCCGAAAAATTAAAAGGAAGAGATTTAAACCCGGAAATTATTAATTGGAAACTTGTATCAAAATGGGTTTAAGCCTCTCCACAAATTAACGTTAAAAATATGATGAATATAGCTAGGGGTCTGAGCTTAGAGACTTAACTTTTATGAATTAGTACTCGGATGAGTGTATATTCGCTCAGATTTTAATTATCCACTTTCGCTTTGACAATATAGATTCGACAACTTACGCATGATAACACTTATCATTACTATCCCCAATAATATGCTTCTATCCTTCTCATCAGCAATATTATCATCCGAGAATATTGTTATCAAATCTTTTGCTCATATCGAAGATATAAGCCTCTCCATATGTACCGTAGAGCTCTGTATTAAGTTACCGATCCGAGCTATAGGCTTCAACGCTGAAAAAAGTATAGGAACTGTATATAGTATCGGCTGCACTATGGGCTCTCAACACTGTCAAGCTATAGCCCTTCAAGTCATCAAGAAGCTTCATAGTAACCTATCCAATATAGATGTCGTCTTCGAAAACTGCATGGGTTAACGTCTCATACACTTCTTTCATGAAAGTTAGGGCTAGGTTTCGTAAGACTGATACGGCTCTTGAAGTATTTGTGTTATTCTCGTAGCCTAGTAAGCTGGAGTGTTCATTCATGATCGAAAGATAGCAGACTGGGAGGGCTGCTAAACCGTGATGAGGATCGCTGTAAGGATCCTCATCAAAGCGATATATTTCTCTTCCGTTTTCGAGTACTCTGCTTCAAATACTGCTTAGAGGTCTACCTAAAATATCGGGCTTCAGCCAGCTCGCTAGGTAGCCTATTAAGTCGATCTACGATGATGTATGGTTACATTATATTTTTAGGTATCTAGTTTCTCGGGATAATTAAGCTTGAATGTAGATTCGATAGTGAGGTTTACTTACCTATTCCACGATCTGGGTTTAAATACTCTAGTCGACCCGATATAATGCTACCGGTGTTGAAGTTGATTAAACCTATAGTATTCAGGAACGAGAGGCAATGCTTAGTCGGCATTCTACACGTACCTGACGATATAGCCTATAGGGGGAAAGCTCCCGGGATAGTTATGTTCCACGGATTCACAGGGAATAAAATCGAAGCACATAGGCTTTTCGTTCATGTAGCTAGAAGCCTCTGCGATTCCGGGTTTATAGTCTTCCGGTTCGATTTCAGAGGATCGGGGGATAGCGATGGAGATTTCGAGGATATGACGCTGCCCGGAGAGGTGAGCGATGGCAGGAGAGCTTTATCGCTGTTTATGAGGTATAGGTATCTCGATAGATCTAGGGTTGGAGTTTTAGGTTTGAGTATGGGTGGAAGGGTTGCTGCTATCCTAGCATCTATGGATGCTAGGATAAGATTCGCGATACTATATTCTCCAGCTTTAGGCCCATTGAGGGGGAGGATGCTATCCTGGATGCCTAGGGAGCAGATCGATAGGTTAGATCTAGGTGAAGCCGTAGAGGTATCACCTGGCTGGTATTTGAAGAAACGATTCTTCGAAACGGTAGATTATATAGTTCCGTCCGATGTTATGAGGGAGATTAAAGCTCCGATCCTCATAGTACATGGAGATAGGGATCAGGTTATACCTGTAGAGGAGGTTAGGAGGTATTTCGATTCGGTTAGAGATCTAGATAGTAGGAATGAGCTCTACATAGTGAGGGGTGGGGATCATACGTTCTCGAAGAGGGAACATACGAGGGAGGTTATAAATAAAACGTTAGAGTGGCTTCGTAAGGTTATCTAATAGCTATGCTATAACCTTCATAATCCTGCATAGCGTAAGCTAACCTTTCACCTACATCTGCATCATCTGATTAGATTAGATCTTTCAGTTATCTAGTAAGTTCTTCGATACTTACCCCTAACTCTCTAGCTTTCTTAAGAATTTCTGATAGCATAGCTTTTAATTCTTCTACTTCTCTCAATTTAGTTTCTTCGATAAAATATGTTCTGAACGTTTCAACCGGTTTAAGCTCTAGAATTTCTACCGTAGCAGATATAGGTTTAAACAACCCCTTCGGATCGACTTCGTATTCCAAAACTATCCTAGTCGGTTTATCCGCTGCACTCCTCTTATTTATCTCTTCGATCAGCTTCCTAGATAGATCGAGCCATATCCTCCTATTAGATTCTTTAACCTCTCTATCAGAGACACCGCTGTAGAATGTAGCATAGAACCATCTCTTCATCCTAAATATAGCACCCCTGCCAGATGGGGATATCCTAAACCTCTGCTGTTGAGCTTTACCTATAGACATAACTCCAACCACCTCGAACTATACAATATAGTATTCCTTCGATTATAAAGCAGCGTTAAGGGAAGATATATATTTTAATATTTTAATGCCGATGAAATAGGTATGGAGTATAGGGGGAATGGTATAGTTTGATATACGGTAAGCGATACTTTAGGCATATATCGATAAGGTAGGGATGCATAGAAGATAAATACTGGTTAACGTTTAGAGATGTATATATCTTAGATATGACGTATTAGGTGTATGTTATGGCTAAACTTGCTTTAAACGGGGGGAAGCCTGTAAGAGAGAAGCCGTTTCCGAGGTGGCCTATCTTCGATGATAGAGAACTTGAAGCTTTGAGAAAGGTTCTAGAGAGTGGTTTGTGGGGGATAGGTGGTAGGTTTAAGAGGGAATTCGAAGAGAAGTTCGCGGCGTATCAACATGCGAAGTATGGCGTAGCTGTAACAAACGGGACTGCAGCTTTAGAGATTTCCCTTAGAGCTTTAGGTATAGGATGCGGTGACGAGGTTATAGTTCCACCATACACTTTTATGGCTACGATTATGGCTATACTATACGTTAATGCTATACCTATATTCGCCGATATAGACCCGGAAACATATACTCTCGATCCTAGAAGCATCGAATCGGCAATATCTGAGAGGACTAAAGCTATACTACCGGTTCATATAGGTGGTAGACCGGCTGACATGGATTCTATCATATCTATAGCTAGGAGGTACGACCTACACGTAGTCGAGGATGCATGTCAGGCATGGAGTTCAGAGTGGAGGGGACGTAGAGTTGGAGCTATAGGCGATATAGGTGCGTTCAGCTTCCAATCAAGTAAGAATATAACCAGCGGTGAGGGTGGCATGGTGGTAACCGATGATGAAGACCTATACATGAAAGCATGGTCTCTACACAACTGTGGAAGGCTCCCGCAGGGTTTATGGTATGAACATCATCTACCTGGATGGAATTGTCGTATGACGGAGTTCCAAGCGGCTATACTTCTAGTCCAGCTAGAGAGGCTTGATGAGCATACCAGGAGACGTATGGATAATGCGTACTATCTAGATTCTAAGCTATCCAGGATAGACGGTTTGAAAACCTTAAGGAAGGATGAACGTATCACGAGGAATGCGTATCATCTATATATATTCAGGTATAACCCGGAGGCTTTCGACGGCTTACCTAAAACCGTATTCGCTAAAGCTCTACAAGCTGAAGGGATACCGGTAAGTATCGGCTACTCTAAACCGTTGTATAAGGAGGGTTATCTAAAGTATTTTGAGAGATGCCCGCTTTCATGTCCATACTATGGTAGGCATATCGATTACTCGAGTTTAAATCTACCCGCAGCGGAGAGGGCATGTTACGTAGAGGGTTTATGGTTACCACAATATGTTCTACTAGGCTCTAGGGAGGATATGGACGATATAGTAGCCGGTATCGAGAAGGTTAAGGAAAATTTAGATGAGCTTACCGAACCGGGGAGATGCTCTACATAGAATCTTTGAATCTTTAAAGGTTATGCTAGGTCAAACTATTTATAGCTGTACAGCTGGGTACTCTCTAGATCTCCCATGAGCGTTATACCTTACGAATCTTTAGAACGATTATCGTGGGATGAAGCTTACGATGCTATCGTCGAAGCTAGACGTAGAGCTATGGGGAATGTATTCGAAGGAGCTAGGAGAGTTCTATGCGTACAACCACACCCTGATGATACAGAGATAGCTGTTGGGGGTACTGTAGCATGGATGAGGGGGAGGGGGGTTGAGGTAGCTTATGTAACCATGACGGATGGGTGTATGGGTACATCGGATCCTATGCTCTATCCTGAGAAGCTAGCTGAGGTTAGAAAGAGGGAGCAGGAAGAGGCTGCGAAGATACTCGGTGTAGATCGGCTTATCTGGATGAACTATAGGGATAGCGAGCTTAGTGTTAGCTTGGAAGCTAGAGGGAAGCTTATAACTATTATAAGAGAGTTTAAACCGGATATCGTAGTCACGGTGGATCCATGGCTTACGTACGAGGTTCATCCAGACCATATAGCGACAGGTATACTCGCAGCGGAAGCGTCGATGTTCTCAGGACTAGTACATATCAACCCGCAGGATCTGAGGAGTGGCTTAACTCCTCACCGTGTAAAGTTTATAGCATTCTACTGGAGTAGGAAGCCGAACACGTACGTAGATGTATCTAGATATGTGGATGTTAAGCTCGAAGCGATCTCAGCTCATAGAAGCCAGTTTCCAGGGGAGAACCTAGATAGATTCCTTGAGACGATTAAAGCGTATATGAAGTTTATGGGTAAAAGGTTAGGCGTAGAGTATGCTGAACCCTTCAAGATTCTACCAGTCGGAAGCTTACACTGCGATATATTCGCCGAAGATATCTAGGATGAGTATAGCTTCCTAAGGATATCGATCGATGCTTCCACCAACTTTCCACCACTACCTCTATCCACTAAGCATACAGGTATGGAAACCTCGTAGCCTCCATCATCGTAAGCTTCATCTGTAGGTATATATCCAAGCTCGCTTATAGAGCATCCAGCTATCATAGTATAGTTGAAGGGTGACGATCTCTTAATCGATAGACCTAGTTCTACGAATAGCTCCCCAGGTAGCGCTACAACCCCTAGATCACCTATCCTGAATCCTCTGATAGATACTATAGCCTCTCCATGCGGGAATAGCTTCTCGATCCTCTGACGTATACGAGAGGTTAGCTTATCTAGGCTTCCAAAGCTATCTACGGTCGGTATAGGTCTGAGCTTGAGTTTAACAGTAGTCGAAGCGGAGGAGAATCTAGCTTCATCCACTAGATCTAGTAGCTCCATAACCTTCACCGCTTCGCATCCTAAAGCTCTCCCCATACGTATAGCATCGTCAAATCTACCCATACTTCTATCGTAAACTCTTCCGATATTCGTACCTGGCGTATACGGGTTTATATCCCCGAAGGCGCCGTTTAGGAATATGCAGATTCCACCCTCCATAGATTCGACGGTTCTAGATAGGTATCCAGGGTAATCCCCTGTTATCAATAGGTTATTTGAGCCTAAAACCACGGCGTGGCATGCGAAGTTCACTATCGAGGCAACAGTACGACCGGAATCATCTTCAGCTTTGAAGACTAGTAGCTCATCATCCACCGGGCCTAGCTTAGGCTTCCTCCTATTAACGATCCACCTATCGAATCTACCTCTACCATAGCCTACTCTTACTTTACGTCTACGATTGTACGCCTCGATTATAGATGAGGATATAGCGCTAGGCAGGTATTCAAGATATTCATCCAGAAATCTATACTGTTCTACCGAGTGGAACCCTATAACGGATGGACCTGAATGGTTGTGAACAGCTGTTACGATTATAGAATCTCTAGGTATACTAAGCTCGCTCTCTACGACATCCTCTACAGAAGCCGCGATATCGTTAGTTACGTAGAGTAGCTCTAGCGAGGATAGAGCTAGAAAGTTTGTACCATCACCTATAACCAGGCTTCTCGCATATATATGGTCGTGTACACCTATCGACGGCATCCTTCTAGATAGATAACCATCCATAGGAACTCCCACGGGAGGAGTTATCCTAACCTTAGATACGCCTAACTCTATCATCTCGAATTGTACATAACATACCAGAGTATATTAACGCTTAAATCCGGAGTATACCGATCGTATCACCGATATGGCTAAACGCATACCTGTGGTGGATCTACACGAGGATGTAGCATACCATTACGTAACTGGAGGGAACGGGGTATCCAAGCCTCTCCCCTTCGATATGGATATAGAGGGTAGAGATGGAGATATACCTAAATATATGAGGGGATACGTTAAACTAGTATTCTCATCCATATTCCCGCTTATGCCTACGTTCAATCCTAAGCTGGCTTCCAAGGTTTGGAGTGGATATAGAGGTGTAGAGTCCATCTGTGTGAATACAGTTAGAGATGTTAAGCTGAACGTTATCGAGCAGATAAAAGTCTACGGCAGGATGGCTAGATGCTACCCTCAGATAAAGCTTATCGGTACGCGGAGAGATCTAGATGATCTGTTTAATTCTGACGCTATAGGCTTTCTAGTATCGCTTGAAGGAACAGATGCCATAGACGATTTAGATGATCTGGAGCTATTCTATAGACTGGGTGTTAGGAGTATACAGCTTACATGGAACTATGATTGCAGGGTTGCAGCTTCATGTATGAGTAGAAGGGATTATGGGCTTACAGGTTTCGGCGAGGAGGTTATCGAAGAGGCAAACCGTCTAGGGATTATAATCGATCTAGCTCATGCGAGCGAGCGTACATGCATAGAAGCTATCGAAGCATCGAAGCTACCGGTTATAGTTAGCCATGCGAATATAGCTAAGGTTAAACCTCACCCTAGAAACTTAACCGATAACGTCTTAGAGCTGTTAGCATCGAAGAAGGGTGTGGTTGGATTCACATTCATCCCCTCTACGATAGCCGATAACCCATCGATCGATCATCTCGTAGATCATATACTCTATGCCTACGAACATTACGGTGGGGATATACTTTCGCTAGGTACAGACTACTTCGGTTTAATATATTCTAGACCTCCACCTGGTTTAGAGGATATATCTAAGGTATTGAATCTCTGGGGTAAATTAGTTGAGAGGGGGTTACCGGAGTCTGCCCTGGAGAAGTTAGCATATAGGAATGCTTTAAGGGTGTTAGACGCCCATTCGCATCTATGGGGTGTTAACGTCTAAGATGAATGTTTAACTATAACCGAAGCATACTGTTCTAGGCTAGTGTAGAAGTGTCAGGGTGATGACAGCTATTAACCTACCGGCGGAGCGTGATGAAGGTAACGTAGAGTATAAGCTTAGGGTTACCGGTGTAGGTAGGAGGGAGCTTGAAAGGCTAGCTTCGCAGATGAAGTATAGGCTAGAGGAGGGGGGAGGGGAGGCTTTCTACGAGATAGGTGTAACCGATGATGGTGAACCTATCGGTCTATCTAAGGAGCAGCTCGATGAGAGTATAGCAAACTTAGAGAAGGCAGCTGGCATCATAGGAGCTAAACTGAAGATTCTAAGGATAGAGAGTGGACGTAAAGGTCTCGTAGCCGAGGTTCATGTAAGGTATAGTAGGGAGGATAGGTACCCGGTGTTTGTGACTATACCTCTTTTGGGAAACGTCGATTCAGGTAAATCGAGCTTGATAGGCGTATTAACAACAGGGCTGCTGGATGATGGCAACGGTTTAGCTATGAAGAGAGTCGCCAGATTCCTCCACGAAGTTAAGAGTGGGAGGACGTCATCGATATCTACGCATCTACTCGGCTTCGACGATAACGGTGAACCTGTCAACTATAAACTTCTCTCACCTTTAGATGAAGCGGAGGTTTTCCTGAAAAGTGCGAAGATACTATGCTTCGTAGATCTAGCTGGCCATGAAAGGTATCTTAGAACTACCCTTAAAGGTGTTCTGGGACGTAAACCTGATTACGCTATCCTTACGGTAGCAGCTAACGCCGGCATGGTAGGTATGGCTAGAGAGCATCTGGGGGTAGCTATAGCTTTAAAGCTACCGGTGATAATCGTCGTTACCAAGATAGACCTTGTAGATAGATTCAAGGTCGACGAGACCATATCGGATATATGCAGACTTCTTAAGATGCCTGGGGTGAACCGTATACCGTTTATCATCAGGAATAGAGATGATGCTATAGTAGCGGCTAGGACTATAGCTAGCGAGAGAGTGACGCCTATATTCAAAATCTCCAATACTACGGGTGAAGGGTTAGATCTAATCAGATTCTTCCTCGATATAGTACCTCCACGTCTAAGATGGGATGAATATGTGAAGATGCCTTTCCTAATGTATATAGACGATAAATTCGATGTTAAAGGTGTAGGTTTAGTCGTAAGCGGGCTTACGATCCAGGGTGTGGTTAAGGTTGGCGATGTACTCCAGCTAGGTCCATTCAGTGACGGATCATTCAGGCTTGCCAGAGTTAAATCTATACATGTCTGCCGGATACCTGTAGACGAAGCATACTCCGGGCAGGATGTATGTCTAGCTATAACTAATGTCGAATACGACGAGGTAGAGAAGGGTATGATCCTAGCTGGTGAGGGGGTAAACCTTAAGCCTGTATGGATATTCGAGTCTAGGATAACGGTTCTACATCATCCTACGACTATAAGGAAGGGGTATAACGCGACTATACATCTTCATACGATAAGGGAAGCTGTCGAATTCGTAGATATGGAGAGAGAACCTCTAAGAACAGGAGATACAGCTTATGTTAAGCTTAGATTCAAGTATAAACCTAGATTCGTAAGGATCGGAGATAACTTCGTATTCCGTGAAGGTAGGACTAGAGGTATAGGCTACATCACATCTATAATATAGAGTTAGGCTTAATTAGACTATTCTGACCCCTAAATACTCTATCGGGGGTATAATTGAGAGTCTATATTATGGCCGATATGGAGGGGGCTTCCTGTATAGTCAGACCTGAGCAGGCCGGATGGGATGGATATACCGGGGCAGAGTATCAGGAGGCTCGCAGACTACTTACAAGCGATGTGAACGCAGCCGTCGAAGGTGCTATCCAAGGTGGAGCAGATGAGGTGTACGTCGATGATCTACATGGAGGTGGAGGAGCGTGGAATATAGTACCGGATCTAATGCATCCTAAAGCTATCTATATACGTACAGATCACGAGTCTAGACTTAGATTGTCGATCCTCGATGAAAATTTTGATTGCGTATTCCTTATAGCCTACCATGCCATGGCGGGTAATCCTAAAGCCATTCTATCCCATACATTCTCATCTAGATCTATATACAGAGTCACCGTAAACGAGGTTGAAGTTGGAGAGATAGCTGTGGATTCAGCTGTAGCTGGATCCCTAGGCTTACCAGTTATCCTCGTAACAGGTTGTAGCGAAGCCGTAACTGAAGCTAGGAGATTCCTAGGCGATGTAGAGGTCGTAACGGTTAAGCATAGCTTAGCTCGTACATCGGCATACTGTCTACCATCGAGGAGGACCTACGAGCTTATAAGGGAAGCTGCGAAGGAGGCGGTAGAGAATCTAGCGAGGAATAGGAAAGCCTACAACGCTTTCAAGTTTAACGAGCCTGTAAAGGTCTTAGTAGAGTATATGCATCCCAACTATGTCGATAGGATGAAGGGCGTGTACGGGGTGGAGAGGGTTGGATCTAGGGAGATTTTATGTAGGGCTGGTAGGTTTATCGACGCTGCGAGGATGCTCGGATGGGCTGGGTTAAGCGTCTAGCGCTATATGAAACCTCTGTTACGCATAGCTTCGATTATAGCTTCTACACACGATATAGGATCGCTTGCAGAGGTATCGAGCTTCAGATCCGGGTTTAACGGTTCCTCATAGGATACCTGTAATCCGGGTAGGGTTTTTATAACGCCTTCTAAAGCCCTCCTATACAACCCCTTCCTATCCCTAGCCATACATACTTCTAGAGGGCAGTACAGGTATACCTCCATGAACCTATTTATCATCCTTCTAGCTTCATCCCTATACTTCCTCTTACTAGCGGTAGCATCGAAGATAACGTTAACACCGTTCCTAACTAAGAGCCATCCTATATAGGTTATAGCTCTATAGAAGTTATCCCTCTCCTCCTCCGTATACGTAGGGTTAGGGGTTAAGATCTTTCTAAGCTCGTCTGATTCGAGTATCTGGATGCGAATACCGAGCGAATCTAGCTTCTCATATAACATTCTGGCTATCGTAGATTTACCGCTTGACGGGAGGCCTGTAATCCATATAGCCCACCCCTCCTTCAAGGCTTACCACTTTAATTTATAGAGATTACCAAGTATCTTAAACCTACCGTGTCGCTTAAAGCGGAGACTAATCGGACCATACAAGAGATGTAGACTATAGCTATGTATGGCGATGTACACTGTTTATAAGACCTGATAGGAGGCTTCCGCTGGATAGGATAGTAGACGAGGTTGTAGATGTTTCGAAGGAATCATTGAATCATGAGTTGGATGGACAATTAGATCATCTTATAACAAGGATGTTGAAGAAACTACATGAGCCACCGTATCTTAACTATGAAATGACTATGGAGCCATCTCCCCTGCATCTAACATGAATAGGGGTTATAGCATCGTTATGAGGATCAGAGGATCTTAGGGCATGGCGATAGCTATCGAGATATAGCTATCCTAACCGTACACGGATGTGGTGTTAAACCGAGCTGGATCCCTCTGTCTCTCCAAGGTAATCGGAAACCTTCTTAGGATCGAATTCCTCGATAGACGATACGTTTTCTATAAATCTGAGTATGGATAGCCTTTTCCAATACTCCATCTCAGGATAGTATAAGGGATGTATTACTACAAGTCCTCTAAAGCAGTAGAACGGCTGTATAACCCTTAGGATCTCCGTGTCACCGGTCTCCCTCATATATGTTTCGAAGAATTCTTCGAACAGTGTTCTGAACGGCTGAGCATAAGATCCGCACTTCCAGATAGAGATGAATAGATAGTTTATCGTTAGAGCTGAAAGGTCGTCGGCAGGTTCGCCATACTCTTCCCGAGAATATTCGAGGATAACTGGCTGATCATCGCTTCTAAACCTTATATTCCCAAAAGGATGGAAATCCCCATGGATCCTCGACGCTCTATAAGTATAACGTCTAAGCTTATACCTCCATTCAACCATCTTCTTCTCGAGTTTCAGAACCCTATCCTCATCGATCCATCCTAAGCTTGAGAGATCTGGGTATGAGTCTACGACCCCCATAAACATCTCCCCATGACCCACCAGATCCCTTATATGTCTAAGGTATAGGTTTCGATTAAAGATCTTCACACTATGGAGCATGTATAGATACGATACTAACATCCTACATCTACCTATATCCCTATCGGTTAGAGTACCTCTCGAAGCTATCTCGAATAGATCGTATACATATGGTCTACCGTATTCCTCGGTGACTTCATCCATGAGATGTATGAACTCCACAGCATCACCTATAGATTCAACCCTGCCATCCGATAAGAGGCATAAAACATCTATGGAGGATACAGGGGAACGTATCGGCGAACTCCTATACAGGTTATGCTGTAGTAGTAGCGAAGCAGCTCTATCGGATACATAATCATGACCCCAGCCGGTATCTCCGCGCATAACTCTAAGGACAACACTCTTCTCGATCCCATCTACATCCAACTTAACCCTATAGGCTACAGCGTGGAATCCTTCACCAAGCTTCTCGTATCTGATGAGCTTTACAGGCTTCGAAAACTTGTTCGAAAGAAGCGATTCTAACGATCTTTCATCTATGAATATCTCCTTCAAGCCAACCCTTAGATTCATGCATCCTCCACTCTACGCTATATCAACACAGCTTCACAGATATAACGTTATAGAGATAATGAGCTTAAACAGATGGATGGCGCTAGATGGCTTCCTCGATACGCCATATAGTCTTACCCGGTAGATCTTCAAGCTTCACACCTATCGATGCTAACCTTCGTCGTATCTCATCCGCTGTAGCGTAATCCTTCCTCTTCCTAGCCTCATTCCTAACATCGATAATGATATCTATCAAAGCTTCTACGAGCTTACTCGAAACCTCCCTTCTAGAAGGGGTATCCGGCAAACCTAGTACTCTAAGTTTACCTTTGAATATAGTTTCGGCTTCGCTGAGAATAGCCCTGTTGATGCTAGGTAGATCTACAAGCTTATTCACAGCTCTACATATTTCGAATAGGAAGCTTACCGCTTCAGCTGTATTGAAATCATCATCCATAGATTCATCGAAAACGGAAGATAGCCTATACAGCTCTTCCAGTATCCTTCTCTCCTCAGATGACGCAGGTTTATCCGAAGCCCTCTCAACCTTAGCTTCCTCTAACCTAGTTAAACTATTCATAAGCCTCTTCACATTAGCTTCAGCCTCGACGAGCTTCTCCTCACGGTAATCCAGCTGACTCCTATAATGCGTCGACAGTATGAATAATCTGACTGCGGCTGGACTGAACTTATCCAAAACATCCCTAATCCTGACGTAGTTTCCTAAGCTTTTAGCCATCTTCTCACCGTTAACCGTTAGGAGTCCTGTATGCATCCAATACTTAACGAACGGCTTCCTACCCGTAAACGCTTCTGCTTGAGCTATTTCGTTCTCGTGATGCGGGAATATAAGGTCTAACGCTCCACCATGTATATCTATCTGTTCACCGAGATACCTCATAGCCATAACAGTACATTCGATATGCCATCCAGGGAATCCATAACCCCATGGGCTAACCCACTTCAACGGGTAATCCTCCCCAGCTTTCTTCCATAGAGCGAAGTCTCTAGGATCCCTCTTACCTGGATGCACATCTATCCTAGCACCTGCGATCATATCCTCAAGTTTAACCCTAGATAGCTTACCGTAATCTGGGAATCTAGATACATCGAAGAATACGTTCCCATCAACCTCGTATGCATAACCCTTCTCTATAAGCCGCTTAATAACCTCTATCATATCTATGATATGACCCGTAGCTCTAGGAGATACATCGGGTCTCCTAACACCTAGCACATCCATATCCCTGAAGTATTCACGCATATAGAATTCGACTAAAGCCATAGGCTCCACCTTCTCCCTGATAGCTCTACCTACAACCTTATCCTCACCAGCCTCAGTTAAGTGACCTACATCCGTTATATTCTGAACATAGAAGACCCTATAACCCCTATACTCAAGCCATCTAACTATAGCATCGAAAGCTATATATGTCCTAGCATGACCAAGATGAGTCCAATCGTAGACAGTAGGCCCGCATACGTAGATACCCACCCATCCATCATGAATCGGCTCGAAAACCTCCTTAACCCTACTAAGCGAACTATACACCTTAATAGCCATCGAGCTAAATGGATAACGACATACAGAGATTTAAACGTTAGATTCTAGGCGGAGGGGTATCTAGACGAACATGCTGTAGGATGCTATCTATCCAACATACATGTATCATCGATGAAAGTATTTCTCAAATAAATCGATAATGATATAAACTGGCTACCTCGATCCTAAAATCCTCTAAGAATTTAATAATCATTAGATATCTCTAGAGCTAGTTTCATGCTTCGGTTTAAGAATGAATACCTACTAAGTTCTTAGAAAGCTTTAATTTTAACGTTTACCTATATGGAAAGACTGAGGCTTCGACATTTATGAAACCCGGCTTAGAACTGAGAGATTGCAACTACTCATATCTAGGAAACTTGCAGAAATATCCACGCCGTAACTAACTCCTCCCGATACCAAAATCACGGTTCTCGGAGCTGCCGGCAGCCCGTATTGAGTGTAGAAACCTATGAGCTTCAAGGGTTGTGGCTTCCGCAACACGAACACTTGGCAATTTTGATTAGTCTGCCTCCCGCTCAACCTTCTCTATACTGTATAGGGCTAAGATCGCCTCTTCAACATCCTTTGTGCTGAAGTGCACGTAGCGGGTAGCCATCTTTGAGTTATGCACCCAGCTTGCAAACTTCTCAAGCAGACCCTCGTCAGAACTTTAGCCATCTTCATTATCGTAGTATGCCTGAATAAATATGGCCATACTTCCTCTTTATCCCGGCCCTCTCGGCTATCTCTTTGACGATCAGGTGAAAGTGCCTTAGCTCAGTAGCTTGCCGATGTAGTTCGTCGTCAGCGAGCACCATAACGGGGCTTCTGACTTATTCCCTGCGTGGGTGGGTTCTAAACCAGTTTAGGAGCGGCTGTGTTGAGACGCCCAGCGGTATACGCTTTAAACCAGTCTTTCGTCCACCGTAATCAGGTAATGGCTTCTCCTGAATTTAACACTCTCTCAAAGAGGGCATGGAGCATAACTTGTCTCGCGAACTGCCCATCACTTTAATCATTACCTTAAAATCTTCCTCACCTAGGGGTCTCTAGCGTGACGCAACTGCCCCCTCCGCTACGACTAAGCTTTATCCAAGCTACTTCAAGTGGAATTGGCGTGTCTCTATCGCAGCTCCCGTACCTGGCGTATCGAATCAGCTTCTCATCACGCCTAACACTCCATGTAGGGCTGCCTATTAATCCAGGCTACGACGCACTCAATACCCGTCCCAGTAGCCTCCTTAAGGTTGAAGTCTACCACGCGGAGTAGCACTGGGATGTAACCCGCCAACCTTACTCACCCTAGCAGTTGAGAGTACAAGCTGAAAAGATAATCTAGGAGACGGAGTGCTATCTCACCGTTCGCACCGAACTGAGCTATAGTCCGCCTATAGCGCTTAAGCCTCTCCTAATAATCGTAGATCTCGCTCTTCACGCTAACTCACTATCTCTAAACTTAAAAAGGGGAGGGTATAGAGGGGGTTCAGATCTGGAGACTGGCGCCGGGGGTGGGATTTGAACCCACGAGGGGCGTTATGCCCCACAGGCTCTCAAGGCCTGCGCGTTAGTCCAGGCTCCGCAACCCCGGCTTAAGGATTATAGGAGGGGTATCCTTAAGTATAAGGGTTTCACGTGTAGGAGCCTATAGCTTTCCTCCTATGTTTCTCCTATACGTTTCTACAGCTTTCTCTATTATCTCCTCTGCTTTATCTGCATCTAGCCATCCCTCAACTTTAACCCATTTACCGGGTTCGAGTTCTTTATAGTGCTCGAAGAAATGTTCTATTTCTCTAAGGACTGCTTCAGGTATATCTCTGAGGCTTCTTATATTGGATAGCCTTGGATCGATATCTTCCGTCGGTACGGCTATAAGCTTTTCATCTTTGCCTTTCTCATCTCTCATAAGCATCAACGCTACCGGTCTAGCTTTAACTAGTATACCTGGGTTTAATGGCTGGGATGTTATTAGTAGACAGTCCAACGGATCTCCATCTTCGCATAGAGTCCCGGGTATGAAGCCATAATCGCATGGGTACGCCATAGATGTGAATAGAACTCTATCGAGAACCAGTAGACCTGTCTCTTTATCTATCTCATACTTATTCTTAGATCCCTTAGGAACCTCTATCAGTATGTAGACTTCTTTAGGGAGTTTACCTTCAGGTCCGGGTTTAAGCTTAGATACCCACATATGCTACCCCGCCTCCTACGTTTTAGATAGAGCTTCGATTATCATCTTTTTAAGCTCTTCTGTCAGCGATAGGAATTCCTCATCCCCGGCTAACGTATCCATAGTAACTTTCTGAGCGATAGCTTCAACCTCGTTTTCACCAAACCTGCTTATAGCGTAACCGATATTACATTCCTTCAAGAATCTCTCTAAAGCTCTACTCGTTACAGCGTTAGAGACTGCGTCGGCTAGAGCCTTTCTGATCATAGCCTCTTCACCGTATACATTCATTATCGCATAGATTACGACATCGGTAGCAAGCGAGAAAAGTATAGACGCAGATAGATCGTCTATAAGCCCTTCTACACGCCTAGGATCGAGCCTAAGACGTTTAACTTCCCTACTCATAAACGTGATGGCATCACTTCTAGCTTTAGAATCCGAGAGAGCCTCCCTTATAGACTTCTTCAACCCCTTAGATAACAGCTCTTCGAAATATTCCTTACTCATAGAGTATACCTCCGATTAGGGATAGGGTAAATATCTCTATAAACCTGAACGACCTCATAACGTCCGAGTCGGCATGATAGAAATTACCAGTATACAGTATCGATTTTAACACCGTTTAAGACGGCTTCAGTCTCATCCGGCTCAAGCGTTTTCCTAACACCAATCTTGAAATGCCAATCGAAACATGCATATCTTACAAGCTTAACACGCATATCCCTGAGATGCTCAGGTAGCTTCTCATCAGGAGTCCTTTTACTGAAACCTGTAATCCTAACCGTATAGACTACCTTTTCCCATTCCAGCCCCTCATCGTCCTTAACCTTCTCACCCGTACACTCGACGGCTTCAACTATTCCCTGAAGCTTCCTAATACGCCCGGTAGACATAGCCCCTCGACCGAAGAATATAGCTTAGAGTATCGGCATAAAAGACTTTCCCTCATGTATACATTGCGAGGAGCCTTTTACCAATAGCCTATAGGACTTTCGATATAGATGACAACGAGAGAATTAGATCCTACACGATATTCACGTACACAGATAACGACAACGTTAGAAGCGAGAGCTTTCGGAATATACCACAAGGATCTCGCAATCCATACTCCACAACATAGATATAGATGGGGAAACGTCGGAGGACCTGACGATCCGTTATATATGCTCTATCATTTATGCTGAAGTTGATCGATAGCTATACCAAGGAGATAGAGGATCTGCTTCTCCGGACGACCCTTTCATAACGGTATACTCTAGTTATGCACCCACTTATATGGAAGTTGTTCTATCAAGGGTTTGGATAGCATGATTAGGATAGACTATATTACCCTATAGGAAGCGTACTCTACGAGCTGTATCTACCCGTAAGGCTCAATCCCCCCATGTAGAGGTTTTTAAAGGAGCCTCCATGCACTATAGTTTTGTAAAAGTTATACGGATGGGGGAACCTGCAACTATCTGCTATAGATCACCGCGAATTCTAGGGGAACCCGATCCTTCGAGTAGCTTTATTATCTCTTCAGCTCCTACCTCAGCATGCTCGAACGGATGACTTTCCTTGAATCTTAGATCTACTATCTTAACGGTGCACCCTGATGCGTTAGCAGCCGCGAAGGCGAAGTATCTATTAGCTTGTTGATGAGCTTCTATCTCTTCCGCTGATTCTAGATCTCTACCGGTTCTCAGGGTAGAGCCTTCACCGCGTATATCCTTCATCCTACGCTGTAGGATCGTATGCGGATCGAATTCGAATAGCAGTATAACATCGGGTTTCATTATAGAGACTATATAGTCTGGTAGGCCTGGGTAGAAGCCCTCAGGCTTCTTTATAGCTGCATGCGTATCTATCAAGACATCGCCTTTAAGCTCTGCTATACGTCTAGCGGCTTCCTCTTGGATAGATCTATACTGGTCTACGGGTATCTTCCTACGCATCTCATCCCGGTCTTCTATACCGAAACGCATCTTAGCTATATCGAACATGTAATCTCCGAAATTCACTATCACCACATCAGGTTTCCTCTTCTTAACATAATTCATTATCGTGGTTTTACCCCCACCTGGAGCCGCGACTACGACTATCTTCAAGGATTACGACCTCCTAGAGGTGTTGATCTGTAGGTTTAGCTATCTCCTTTTTACCATAGTGGATCGTCCATTTAAGCTTTCTAGGATCTCTACGCATTTTAAGCATACTAACTCTGCACTTACGAGAACAGAACCATAGGAGGCTTCCATCGTTTCTAACGAATAGTAGACCTGTACCGGGAGGTATCTTACCGCCGCAGAATACGCAGGTCCTCTCTCTAGGCATAGGATCACCTGAGACCCCTAGCTTCCCTCTCGGTCTCTCTAAGCATAAGTATATCCCCTACACGTACAGGACCCTTAACTATCCTTGATATTATGCGCCCAGCATCCTTACCTTCGAGTATCTTAACCCTAACTATCTGAACCTCACCTGTCGGTCCAGTCCTACCTAAAACCTGTATAACTTCAGCGGGGGTTACATCCTCCCTGTAGCTCAACTCTTAATACCACCTTTACGTATAGCGTTAAGCTTCTCTACGAACGCTTGAAGTACATCTTTAGCTTCACCTGGATCTACTATACATGCTGATGATGCTTGAACCTCTATACCCGAAGCTTCTCCAAGCTTCTGCTTAGACGGGACATAGACGTATGGAACCTTCCTTTCCTCGCAAAGAAGCGGTAGATGCGCTACTATCTCCGGAGGATCTACATCCTCAGCTATCAATACAAGTTTAGCTAAACCTCTATCTACGGCTTTAGTTACCTCGTTAGCGCCTTTCCTAATCTTACCTCCGGAAGTTCGCACAGTAACCAGTAGCTCATAGGCCGCATCCGCTAACTCCCTCGGAACTTCAAACCTAACATGAATAGGCTTAGGCATCTCAGCCTCACTATCTACGAAAATCGATAAACACTCTCCTAATAAAGGTTATCGAGGATTAAAAGAGGGGTTCTGACAGCGTTGGATTATCGGTAGGAGGGTATGCGAACATAGATGAGGATATCTCAGACTACTTTGATGAAGAAATCCTACTTTAACGAGAAGCCCTCCTAGCTATAACACCTCTAGCTTTAAGAACCTCCTCTGCAAGCTTCTTTAGAAGCTCTTGCTTAGAGAACTTCTTATCGACTACTAGGTATCCAGATCTATCCCACCACGATCTAGGATACGCTTTACCTAGCCGAGACTCTGGGTTGAGACCTAGATTCTTAGCAGCTTCGAGTAGTTCTTCGAGTTTAGGATTATCTACAGCCAGATGCTTCGGTATACGTCTACCGAGCTTCCTAGAATATCTAGAATCTAGGTAGACAGGCCAGATGATCACACGGTTCTTAAGCTTCATACCTTAATAGAGCCGGGCAAGTATTCTATCTAGCAGATTCTAATAGGACGGCGTTTAAAACCCCATCTTGACCTGGACGTGATGTTATCTTAGCTAAACCAAGTGGTGTAGCTACTATAGTGCCTTTAGTTATCACACCTCTACGATCATAGTCTGCGTTGCTCTGATTCTTAACAACTCTAAGGATACTTGTTTTAACCGTTTTACCGGTGGATGGATCAGCTACGTTCACGATCTTATCGGATAATAGTTTAACTTTGATATTTCCACCCGTACTGCGTTCTACGCTACGCTTAGGATCCCCTAATATCGTCTCAGCCGGATAGCCTCCCACCTCGTATCTACGTTTACCACGGTAAGTCCTACGTTTACCACCTGACGGCTTACGTTTATGTAGATCCCAATGCCAGATAGGCATCCCTATACCCCACCCATCTAGAAGTTGGATCTACATATATAAACCCTCTTATGATAGGCCGGGTAGTCTTAGAGTATATTCTTCATGCTTAGAAGCGAATAGCTTCTTGAGTATTTCGGCTACTTCGGATGGCGAACCTGATAAACCCATCATCTCGTTGAAACTAGCACTAGTATATAGTATATTTTCCTTACCCTTCCTCTCAGATGATATAAGCTTCATACGCTTCAATTCACGTACATGACGATAGGCTGAGCTACCTCTAACTTTTGCAACCTGGCTTAGAGCTACAGGCTGATTTAAGGCGATATAGGATAGAGTTTTGAGAAGCCCCTTACCTATAGGTGGTGTGAACGAGAAGAGCTTAGCGATATCAGAATACTCAGATCTAAGTTGTAAGACGAATCTATCTCCTGGGAGATGTAGGATTTCTAGAGCGGAATCTGATGAGCGGAGATCATCCATCAATTGTAGTATAGCTCTACGTATATCTTCGATGTCTATAGATGGAAGAAACTTCTTTAAAGCTCTATGTATCCTGGAAATCTCTACAGGTCTACCTGCTACGTATAGTATAGCTTCGACTATCCCTTTCAACTTTTCAACCAAACCTTATACCCCTCCGCCGATATGATTAGATCAGATTCATCTCCCTCTTGAAACAGTTCGATTTTGCCTTGAGATGCTAGGAAGAGTAGAGCTATGAATACCTTAACTCGCCTCACTATATCCATGCCCTCGGTGAGCTTATAGAAGCTTATAGATTCATACCCGTTACGTAGCATCGCACTTAGCATATCCTCTAATTCCCGTATCCATGACTCTATCCTAGATTCAAAACTCTCCTCCGATATAACTGGAGGAGAGTGATCCATAAGTTCATCTATAGATCTAGTTTTAACTCTAGCAGTTTCTTCGATTACCTCTACTATCAGCTTTAAGATTGTTTCGACGTCGAGCGAAGCGAAGTTATATCTCAGCGGAAGTTCTATCGTCGGGATCTCCGATATAGATACCGTCTTAATACCCCTTTCAGAAGGTTTTCTCTCATCGATCTTAGCTGTGAAAGGTTTGAATAGATAATCGACTTTAAGTTTGAATATGGTAGCAGAAGAGAGGAGGGCTAAGCCCGGTATAGAGAAGTTTATCAACCCGTAGGATTTAAGTTTCTCCAGGAAACCTATTATTAACGTCTTCAGATCTATAGACCATGGATCCATAGATCTAGCTCTGGATAGATCTATGAGGAATATCCACGGTTCTTCAAGCCAGAATGGTTTTTCACCCATCTTAGGTAGCCTCCACTTTTAGGATTGACGCTACGACTTTAGATAGACCGTTCCTAGAGTATACCCCGTAGATTTTATCAGCTTTGGATACCACCACATCCTTCAAGCTTACAACTATAAGCTGACATTCACTAGAAAGATCCTTTAGAGCTGAGGCCAATCTCTCTAGATTCAGAGGGTCGAGATGGGCATCAACTTCATCCAATATATATATCATGGTAGGATTCAGCTTAGATAGAGCGAATATGAATGATAGGGCGGCGATGGTTTTCTCTCCCCCGCTAGCTATGCTTACAGAACGTTTAGGCTTACCTGGGAATACCGTCACAAGATCGATACCTCCATCAAATATATCGATCTTATTCTCAGGTTCAAGCCATGCATCTCCTCCACCGGTGAATTTAGAGAAGGCCTCTCTAAGCTTAGAATTCAGCTTATCGAGGAACTCCACGAATACACGCTTCTTCTCCCTTTCGATCTCCATGATAAACTTCTCTATCGAAAGCTTCTCCTCTCTCAATACAGCTACCTTCCCAGCTAGCTCATCGTATCTACGCTTAACATCCTCGTATTCATCTACAGATAGAAGGTTTACGGAGCCCAAAGCTTCTATCTCAGCTTCATATCTAGCTATCGACTCTTCTATCGATGATAGGTTTTGAGTATCCACAGATATCGGCTGATCGAAGCCTAATTTACGAAGCTCCACTTCCATAATCTCCAGCTTAGCTTTCCTTTCGTAGATGCTAGATTCGATCGCACGTAATCTATCCGTAAGCTGCCTATACGATTCCTCGAGAGACTCCATCTCTACTCTGATAGCGGATAGTCTTTCATATAGATGCGAAGATTTAGAATCCACTCCGATACCCCTAGATTTAATCTCGGATTCTATCCTCTGTATCGAACGATCTAGATCTCTCAACTGTTCCTCTATACTTAGACGCCTATTTTGGAGAGAAGCCATATTTTCTGATACCCTGCTCAACTCATCCCTAAGTGTACGATACTCTCTACCTCCAAGCATTTCTAGTCTACCTTGAAGCATAGACTTCTCAGATCTAACTTTCAGTAAAGCTTCCTCTAGGTTCGATAACTCAGAAGCTATATCTGAGATCTCTCCAGAGATCTCATCATCCAGTTTCGATGAGTTAATCTTAGAAGTAGCGTCTGAGATCTGCTTAACTATGAACCCGATCTTCCTCTCGAACGATCTAGCATCAGTTCGTTTAGAATCTACCTCCTCCCTAAGCCGATTAACTTCACTGCGTAGATCGGTGATCTCCTGCTCGATGGATCTCCTACGTTTATCGAGTCTAGCTAACTCCTTTTCGAGGAGGTCATCGTATAGATCTGCAACCGTTATCTTCTTCTCAAGTTCTAAATAACTTATACGGGTGGCTCTATACTCATCCAATAGCGATCTACGGAGTACGGATTCACCTTCTATAGCTTTCTCTAAACGTTCAGATAGGTCGAGCAGGGTCGATAGGAGTTTACGTTTAGCGAGGAATCTAGGGTAGTCCAGTCTCAGAGAAGAACTAATCTTAACGAAACCTTCAGGTTCGTACAACTCGCCATCCAAGGTTACAGCTCTGAAACCTTTACTTGACAATTCTACGGCTAAGCTTCTACTCGAGACTATAATAGTAGATCCAAAAATTAGATCCACGACTGATTTAAGCTCTAGGGGGTACTCTACGAAGACAGAAGATACTCCTACAATGCCATCGGTAGAGGGATACTCTATTGAAGCTGTAGGCTTAATCTCTGAAAGCGGGATTATAGTAGCTTTATCTATACCTAAACTTTTCAGTCTATCTAGACATGCGAGACATGAATCTAGATCTTTCACTACGACCGCGTGGAGAAATACACCAGCTACAGATTCTAGAACGGTTCTGAGATCATCTTTGAACTTAACGTTATCAGATAATAATCCGTAGATACCTAGCGATGGATTCTCGGATATTATCTTTTGGACGGCATCCCTTAGAGAATATATATTTGTCAGTTTATCAGCTGTCTCCAACTGCGATTTTAGATACGAGATAACCTCCCTGCACCTGTATACCAGAGAGGAAGCTGAATTCGACCTAGTGTTTAGTATCTCTATATTCGAGATGAGTGTTTGAAGCCTATCGAGGAGTTTAGCGGCGGCTTCTTGAAGTTTAAGCTTAGCTGCTCGAACTGCTTCTATCTGCTGTCTGACGGATGCATCTACATCGTTAAGCTTCTTCAGAGATTCCTCTCTAGATTCTATAGACTTCTCTATGAAGGATAGCTTAGCTTCACACTCTATTATGCGGCTACGCAGTTGAGAGTATATAGCTATAGCCTCTACGTATTCATCATGCATCTTAGCGATATTCTCCACCATACCCTTAAGATGTGCTCCTACACTACCTATACGATCTAGAAAGGAGCGGTATTCAATCCTCTTCCTATCTATAGCTTTAACCAGCTTTGATTCCTCTATAGATAGCTCCTCCACTTTCTCGGTGATATGTTTAATCTCGGCTTCTACGCTAGATAGCTTCTCTGTTAGATTCTTTTGTACCTCTCTAAGCGATAAGATCTCGTCATCCACAGATTTTAGCGCTTCCTCAAACCTAATCTTAGCTTCCTTCAATCGTGAAAGCTGAGGCGATAGGTTATCGGCTTCGATAGGCTGGATTGGTAGGCTTGCAAGTTCATCCTCTATACTCTTACGTTCAGCTTTAAGGGTTTCAAGTCGGCTTCGTAGAGCTTCGATGTCTGACTGAACCTTTACGTGTTCACTAGATAGTTCTTCTAACTCGCTTCTTAAACCTATTATCTTAGCTGAAAGAAGTGCGATACGTAGCTTCGTAATCCTAGCTTTCAGATCGATATATCTTAAGGCTTGCTCCCTCTCTCTAGTTAACTTCTCCAGCTGTTCACCTATAGCTTCAAGCTTAGCTTCAGCTACCCTAAAGTTTATCTCAGCTTTCCTAAGCTCCTCCTCCGCTCTAGCTTTCCTCTCATCATACATCGATATACCTACTATCTCTTCTAGAAGCTCCCTTCTACGTCTAGGAGAGAGATCGGATATCTTCGTTACAGTACCTTGCATAACTATGTTAGCGCCTGAAGGTGATAATCCTACCGTAGATAACATATCTAGGATAGTCTCTCTCGATGATCTACGCCCGTTAACCCTGTAGTCCATCTTACCGTTACCATATATAGAGCGTTGAATCTCGACCTCGCTATCGTCAACGGGTATCAATCTATCGCTATTATCTATCACGATCTTCACGTATGCCTTCTTAGAATCCGCTTCAAGACTGTCGCATATAAGTTCAGAAAACTTTTCAACCCTTAACATCCTAGGGTTAAGTTCGCCTAAAGCAAACTTTATAGCATCGATTATATTGCTTTTCCCAGATCCATTCGGACCTGTTATAACGTTGAAACCCTTACATAGATTTATTACGGTTCGACCTTTAAACGATTTAAACCCTCTAACCTCTATACGCTTTATATACACCATACTATGTCTGCTTCTCCTCCAACCTTTAGAGATCTACTGGTTCAGCTGAGAGAGTATTAGAGCTACTAGGATTAAACCCTCATACACTATAACACTTAAAAATTGGTATACGGCTAGATATTAGCTTCTAGGATATTATGCTCCGTAGGTTATCTGACTGGAGGGGTTAGTATTGGAAGATATACTGGCTAGAAGACTGCAGACGTTGATAAATGAATTGAAGCTCTGCGGCGATTCCTATATATTGTTGATGGACCCGTCGAACATGCTATACTTCACGGGAGGAGAGACAGGATGCCTGATAGCGGATTACGATGAGGCGATACTCTTGATACCTAAGCTCGAAGAGGAGGAGGCTAGATCGAGGGTGGGGTCGCTCCTAACCTTAGAGGTATATGGACCTGAGGATAGGTTTACAGATAGGATGATGCATATAATCTCCGAGAGGAAGCCATCTACGATATTCTTCGATAGGCTATCGGTGAGAGACTATGAAGCTATACGTATGATAGTATCTGATCTTAGAGAGTGTATGGATACCGTATGGGGGATGAGGATGAAGAAAGACCCCTATGAGGTAGAGCTTATAGCTAAAGCTGCGGAGATAGCTTGCAAGGCTATGGATAGAGTAGCAGATATGTTAGAGCCGGGAGTATCCGAGTGGGAGTTAGCTGTGGAAGCAGAGTATATTATGCGGAAGATGGGAGCTGAATCGCCCGCTTTCCAGACTATAGTAGCTTCCTCAGCTTCATCCTCAAAACCTCATGTTAAGCCGTCATCTAGACGTATAGAGGGGGATGACGTGGTAGTGGCCGATCTAGGTGCAACTTATAAAGGCTATAGATCAGATCTAACTAGAACATTCCTACTGGGAAGTTTTAAGCAGAAGTACGGTCATCTCCTCGAAGCAGTTTATAGAGCTAAACGTAGAGCGTTGGATACCCTCGAAACAGGAGTATCATCTCGAGAGGTTGATAGAGCTGCAAGAGACGTTATAGTGGATCTAGGTTATGGAGAGTTCTTTATCCACGGCCTCGGGCATGGAGTAGGGTTGGATATACATGAACCTCCATTCTTAAACCCGATAAGCGAGTATAGGATACCAGAGAATTGTGTATTAACCATAGAGCCTGGCATATATATTCCAGGGAGGATCGGCGTTAGAGATGAAGATATGTATATAGTGGGGGAGGAGATAAGATCCCTAACGAGAACATCTATATAGGTTGGATTAGATGGATGATTCGAGAGGATCTGTAACGTTTATAAGATTATCTAGATAGAAATACTACCGGTGTATTCTTGAGTAGGTTTGTTGCACACTTAATTTATAGGATTGTATTAGCCGTAGCTTTGATAGCTATAATTATACTTGTGATCGTCGTGGTTATAGCGTATCTTAGAGGATACATTATACCGCCAATATATAGAGGTTATGGGGTGCGTCATCCCATACACCATAACTTCGGGATAGATATGCGGCCGGCGGGATTTGAACCCGCGACCGGAGGCTTGGAGGGCCCCCATCCTAACCAGTCTAGACCACGGCCGCTTCCTAGACAACGGGACTATCCGATATTAGAGGAGGGAGGTTATTTAAAGTTTACAGAGAAGCTATCTGTTGGGATCTAATGTTTCTAGAAGAGCGCCGCCTGTCTTCCTAGGAGTTGTTCTCTTCGTACACCTAAAACCTCTAGTATTCTTAGAGCGGCTGGTAGTACTTGGTTCTCTATATAGTATTCTAAGTCTATATCTTCCACCCTAGCATATATGTAGGGTTCAGCTTTCTCGTACAGTTTCTGGGATACCCTCTTAACGATCACATATCCTACACGGTCACCGGGACCTACTTTGAAGCCTTTAGCTACAAGTTTCCTAGCAGCTTCTATATGGGGAGCTTTAACTTTATACTCTTCTAGAGGTTTCGAGATAGTCTTCCATACTATGAAGTACTCGAGGGGTAAAGCACCTTTACGAACCAGGTCTATATAGTCTCTAGATAGCTTGATAGCTTTAGCTATAGATCCATCTCTCAGTATCGAGTCTGCTACGGCTTCTTGAACAATCCTAGCTAGCATACTCCAATCACCTCTCACAGCTTCGAAACCTACGAAATCTATACGTCCGTCTTCTGTTAAGCCTACGTAACGCTTCTTAGCTTCTGTGAATAGTATACGTTTATAATGTACATCAGGCTTTATATCTAAGCCAAGCTCATCTCTTACGAACCTTACAAGCTTATCGATCTTAGCTTCATCATATTCTACGAATATAGAGTCCGTATCCCCGTAGATCACTCTAAGGTTTATCTCGGATGCGTAATCTAATACTGATCTAAGCGCAGCTCGACCCCAAGCTGCAACCGCCTCAGCTACAGGTCTCATATACCAGCGGGCGCCAACCCAACCGGCATATCCATACGTAGCGTTAGCTACAATTTTTATAGCTTTTTGTCTCGCATCGAGAATCTTGTATAGGATAGCCCCCGGTTCAACCTCCTTAAGCTTAGCTCTAACCTCATCTCTAGCTTTGAGAAGTTTAGATAATGCTTCTGGATACATCCCTCTAGGTTCCCTTCTGAATCTATGCTTAACCTCAGGTGCTTCATAGAAGTCACCCTCTAATGCTTCACCATTCTCGATGTAAGTATCTGGTGATATGTTATACTTGATTATGAGTGACGGGTACAACGATTTAAAGTCTAATACGAGTACATCTTCGTGTATACCGGGTCTAGGTTCTAGAACTATAGCCCCGGTATACCTCTCGTATTCGACTTCGCTTCGTTTAGGTATGAGTTCACCTCTACCGATAGCTTCGAACATAAGATGCGATTCAACCCTAAATCCTACGGCTGCGGTAAATACATGGTCAGGTGGAAGACCTACTATAGACGATAGCTGAAAACTTAACGGAACTATCTCCTCAGACAGCTTAATTATAGCTTCTACGAGCAGCCTACCAGATTCCCTAACCTCCGTTTTACCATTCTCACCTCTATTCCACAGCTCTGAAACCTTGAAATCAGGTATAGGTTTACGTAGAAGCTTTAACCCTAGATACTCTGCGAGACCCTCGATATCCTTAGATTTAACTTCGTACAGATCCTCTACGAAATCGTATAGGTCTAGGTTTACACGGCCAGGTATAGATATATGCCCGTATACACTCGTATGCGGAGGGCTACCATCCCTGCCTATCGATAGCTTAACACCGTTCACCGATGCCCTCCTAGTTATGAACGGCCAATAGGATCTATTCGATTCAAACCCTACTATAACGTCTGGATCATAATCCTCTACAAACTTTACAAACTCCGTCAGCATAGACCTCTCTCCATCATCTAACGTATACTGCTCTATACGTCCATCGGATGTTCCCGCCGTTATGATGGCTATTTGATCTATATCTGGGTTAGGAGAGCCAGATCTCGATAAAGGATATGCATGAAATGCCAGTATACGGAGCGTAGGCATTAACGCATCGGTAGTTTTCAATTCGCCTTTAGCCTTATACGCTTTATCCACTTTTAACCCGTCTACATCTACAGGTTCTACATCGAGTACAACCCAGTTGCATAGCTTAACCTGCTTCTCCAGCATGTAATGCGTAGAAGCTCTGAGATCATCTTCGAGGATCATATCTACGTATCGGCTCCTAGATATCGTAGCTAAAGCTTCACCGAGAAGTTTTACATTACTAGATTCTATTCTCAACGCTTTGATAGATCTACCGAAAAACTTCCTCTCGACTTCGTACGAGAGTACACCTGGGATCCTTAAATCCTCGAGCAGTTTAGACGAGTAGCTTTCTCTAGGTACGGCGAAGAAGTACTGTCTGAACCTATCGTCGAAAACCACTATACGGCTTCCATCGCTACAGATGCCCCAAAGCCTAATGGATAGGGATGGGGTTTCCCTATAATCGATATCTATAGGATAGAAGGTTATTTGCATCCCCTACATAGGTTTAACAGTAGATGATACTCTTAAGCGTATCTAAAATCCTTACGATGTATATTCAGCTATAAGGAGCTATCAGGTTTGATGCTTATGAATTCCAGGTATATCTTCCTAAGCTGCTCATCGGTAAGGTATGATGTAGACGATGCTTCGGATACGCATCTACCTGAGACTAGTATATAGCTTCTATCAGAGCTTCTCAAGGCTTTCGCTACATTCTGTTCGGCTAACATGATAGCTACTCCGTTCGACGCTACTTCCCTCATATACTTGAAGATTTTATCGGCGGCCATAGGGCTGAGGCTTGCTGTAGGTTCATCTAATAGGAGTACCTTAGGCTCTGCTATAAGAGCTCTAGCTAGAGCTAGTATCTGCCTCTCACCACCGCTTAATAGACCAGCTTTATATTCGAGTCTAGGTTTGAGTTCTGGGAACATCTCTACTAGCTCAGAAATTCTCCTCTTAACCTTGCTTCTATCAAGCCAGCTTCCGCTAACCTCTAGATTCTCCTTCACCGTTAGATTAGGGAATATGTTAAGTCTCTGAGGGGTGTAACCCACCCCCATCCTGATAAGCTTATACGTCGGTACACCTGTCACATCTTCTCCATTGATGAAAACCTTGCCTTCGAACACCTTAGCTAAGCCCAATATACCCTTTATCAGGGTTGATTTACCGCTACCGTTAGGACCTAATAGGCTTACAACCTCACCGCTCTTAACCTCCAACGATACGTTCTGCACTATCCTTAGATCTCCATACCCTACGCTTAGATCCACTGTTTTAAGCAGCATGGATATCACCTAGATATGCCTTCTGAACTCGGCTATCAGAGATGACACCGCTAGGTTTACCACCGTATATAAGGCTACCGTTACTCATCACGTATACCCAATTCGCGTAGGAGAATAGCGTCTCAACCCTATGCTCTATAACGAAGAATGTAGTACCGTACGCTCTACGTACCTCTTCTATCTTCCCGAATATACTGTACGCAAGCTTAGGATTTACACCGGCGGTAGGTTCATCAAGAAGGAGGAGTTTAGGATCAGCCATAAGAGCTCTACCCATCTCTAGAAGCTTCATCTGCCCACCTGAAAGCTGATACGTAGGTTTGAAAGCTGAGTCTGATAACCCTAGTAGATCAAGTATATCTAGAGCTTTATCTACCAGACGCTTCTCCTCGAGGATCCACCCGCCTCTCTTGAATATAGCGCCTACGAGGCTTTCACCGTTAAACCCTCTAGCAGCTAACAGCATGTTATCTAAGACTGTAAGCTTCCAGAATAATCTAGGTATCTGGAAGCTTCTAACGATACCCCTCGCATAGATCTCGAACGGTTTAAGACCATCTATACGCTCCCCTCTAAACCATATTTCCCCGCTATCTCTAGGTATAACCCCGGATATCATATTGAAAAGCGTAGTCTTACCGCTACCGTTAGGACCTATAAGCCCTGTTATAGTCTCCTCCTCCACGTCAAGATCTATGGAATCTACAGCTTTCAACCCGCCGAAGCTTTTCGATAGTCTCTTAACCTTTAGTATAGCCAATCCTAGCCACCTCCACAGCCGGTGTCTTAATTGGACGCTCCTCTAAGAGACCTCTAGGTTTGAAGGCTATTATAGCTATTATCGAGGCTCCTACGAATATCCACTGTATATTCACAGGATCGAACGGTAGGTATCCGAAGAAGCTTTTGACAAATAAAGCTATAGCTTCTATGGATTCTACGAGCGTAGCTCCTAGAAGTACGCCGAGATTATTCCCCACCCCGCCTAGTATCACCATCATCCATATAGCGAATGTTAGGTGGGGCTGAAAGCTTTCAGGACTTATATACCCTTCGAACTGAGCGTTTAGAGCTCCGGCTAACCCTGCGAGCGCAGAACCTAAACCTATAATCTGCATCTTATACACCCAGGTTTTCTTACCTAGAGTTTGAGATGCAAGCTCATCTTCCCTGATGGCTCTAAGTACACGGCCGTAGGGTGAATCGGATAATAGCCTGACGAACACGTATGAAGAGGCTAGAAGCCCGTATACTAGAGTCAACTGAACTATGTTGTATAACCTATAATCTCCGGGTATACTTACGAAGCTCCTTACAACTTTACCGTGAACGCCGCCGAATATGTTGGTATAGCCTTCTACACCGGTTATGAGCTTGGTTAACGCTCTAACGGAGTCGTCGAAGTTTCTCAATATAAGCCTAGATATCTCTGCGAACGCTAGCATCGTGATAGCTAGGTAATCCTCCCTAAATTTTAAAGCGAAAAGCGACGCAGATAGCCCTATAAACCCAGCTACCACGATGGATAGAACTATCGCTATAACCGGGTGTAAACCGTTTTCAACCGCTATAGCCGCCGTATATGCACCCATCATGAGGAATGCTGCTTTACCGAAGTTCGATAACCCTGTATATCCATACTCTATGTTTAAGCTTAAAGCCGCTATACCGTAGACACCTATCCTAAAGGCTATATGCATAACAAAGATGGATGGATCAGACACGTACGCCACCTCTGATAGACGCGGATATACCTTCAGGTTTAACTAAAAGAACTACGACTATAATGACGAACGATATCAACATCTTAAGATCGGTAGGTAGCCCCAAAGCGGCTAATCCTACCACACTGAAATTTTCAGCTACACCTATGATGTAGGCTGCGATTAGGACCCCGTAGAAGCTACCTATACCTCCGAGGATTGTAACTGCGAACGCAGGTATTAGTAGCCTCCAACCTAGAAGCGGTATAGCGTTAGCGATAGCTACCATGAAGAATCCTGAAAGACCTGCTAAACCTCCCCCTATAAGCCATACGAATCTAGATATACTCGATACGTTCATACCTGATGAGAGGGCTAACTCTACGTTATCGGCTGAAGCCCTGATACATTTACCTATAGTAGTTCTAGTTAGCAGTAGATGTAGGGCTATAGCGGTTACGATAGCTGCGGTTATAATGTATATATAGAGGCCTGTAATCGTTAGATGGCCTAGGATCCATCTGGGCCATATAGCTCTTATAGTAAGGGGGGACCCACCCCATATCTGCTGGATCGTATGCCTCACTACAAGACCTAAACCTATGGAGGCTACCATCAAGTATATGAGTGGAGATCCTCTATCCTGTAGAGGTTTAAATACGACGTTATAGGAGGCTAGAGATAGAAGGCTAGATCCAAGGAATGAGGCTATAAACGCTACGTATAGGGGCATACCCAGCTGCTCGGATAGAAGATAGCCTACATATCCTCCTAGAGTTATATATTCTGCATGTGTGAAATTGGGGAAGCGGGATAGGCTATACGATAAGCTTAAACCTATAGCGGCTAGCATGAATATACTCCCGGTTATTATGGAGTTAAAAAATATCTGGGGGAGGTTTAGAGGAAGCATATACGCAACCTCTTAACGAGATTCCTATGGCGTTACGACTTCTACATCTACTAGCCTATATACGCCACCCTCCTTAACAACTTTCCATGCAGAGTATATCTGCATAAGCTGGTCTCCCACGTTATCAAAGGCTTTATAGCCTGAAGCACCTAGGAAGGAGCTGGATATCTCCATCAGCTTCTGCTTTATGGCAACCCCATCGTATACCCCTGCCTTCGCTATAGCCTCGAGAAGCATGAGCGTGGCGTCGAGACAATACTCTATGTATGGAGCTGCAGGTTTAGCCCCGAATACAGCTTCATATTCTTCTAAGAATTCATCGTAGAATGAAACCAACGGAGGTAAGGGTCTGGTACCTACTACGGCTCGATACATGAACTCAGCGGATTCGGGAACTACTAGCATCGGGTCCCCGTATACACCTTCAGCCGCAAACCACTTTACATTATCGAGACCTAGCTCGAAGGCTTGCCTAAACATTACACGTCCATCCTCATAGTAACCTACATATATAACTCCGTCTACGCCTGCACCTTTAATTTGCGTCAACTCCGTCCTGAAATCCATCTTCCTAGGATCGTACCTCACTTTAAGTACGAGTTTAGCTCCTAAGAGAGAAGAAACTACATCTTCTATACCTACACCGTAGGGGTTGTCAATAACTAGTGTCGCTATCTTCTTACATCCAGCATCTAGAGCTAGCTTAACCAGAGCTTTAGCTTGAGCTGTATCGCTACCTACGACCCTGAAAACATAGTCATCTGGGAAGTTCAGCGTTATATACGGCGATGTAGCTGATGGCGAGACCAAGACAACCTTCCTCTCGTTAACGTAGCCACCTATAGCCATAACCTCACCGCTAGCCATAGGACCTACTATCACTTTAACACCGTCAACTTCGACTAGCTTCTTACATGCCATCAAAGCTCTACTGGGATCTGTAGCAGTATCTTCGAGTATAAGCTCTACAGGTCTACCAGCTACACCTCCAAGACGGTTTACAAGAGCTACAGCTAGCTGGGCACCTTTAGCTATCTCGACACCCATAGGTCCTAGCTCGCCTGTTAGAGCCATCAAGCATCCGACCTTTATCTTTGATGGGAGGTTGGGTGCGGATACCTGTACTATCTCCCTTATTATCCGATCTTTAAGCCCCATATACAATGCTTTAGCGATATTAAACGTACCGTTAGAAAAACCATAACGATAGCCTATACCATAACCTACAGTGTAGCCTTCACGGTAGGCTCTTTCCGCACCGGCTGCTAAACCTTCGCTTCGGCCTCTATTATATCCTTCGCCGTAGCCAGCATCGTATCCTGAACGATAGCCTCCGCTATGACCTATATAGTATCCCGCTACACCTACTATTACGGCCGCTACGACTATGCAGATGAGGAAAAACGCGAGACTTATCGTTAAACGATTGCGAATTCCTAAAATCTGAGGGCGCATGAGTATAGGTTCTTTATTAGCTTATAGTTAAGCTTTACTGTTTTAATGCGCATATCTGAGCAGTAGTAAACCTTATAGACGGCCGCAGTATGCGGGAAGAATTCCGATCTACAACTTTTAAATACTCTATACATGCTTTATGAGGATCGATGTGATTCGAGATGGGTATGACTAGGTTTGCCGTATGTAACGAGATATTCGAGGGATGGGATCTTAAGCAGGTTTTTGGGTACGTATCTAAAGTCGGATATGATGGCGTTGAGATAGCCCCTTATACTATAGCTGAGAAGGTTACAGATATAGGTGGAAGGATGAGGAGATCTATAAAGGAGGATGCTGAAAGCTTCGGCTTAGATATCGTAGGCATACACTGGGTTCTTAGGGGTGTTAGCGGTGTTCACCTGACAAGCCCGGATCCTACTGTTAGAGGTAAGACTGAATCCTATCTGAGGGCGCTTATAGATTTCTGTAGCGATATCGGAGGTAGGATCATAGTATTCGGCTCCCCAGCTCAGAGGAGTATACCTAGAGGGGTCGATCCTATGGATGCATGGATGTGGACTGTAGATATATTTAGGAGATGCTCACAGTACGCCGAGCAGTTTAACGTCTACATATGTATAGAGCCTTTGAGAAGAGATATGACTAATTTCATAAATACGGTGGATGAAGCCATCAGGCTTATCGAAGATGTAGGTCATCCAAATTTCAGGCTTATACTAGATGTATACGCTATGACGGGGGTCGATGAACCTATAGATAGACAGATAGAAAAGGGGGGAGCATATCTTACGCATTTCCATGCTAACGATGATAACATGGGTGGACCTGGATTCGGATCCGCTGACTATAGAGCGGTCGTTAGAAGCTTGAGGAGTATAGGGTTTAAAGGATATGTATCTGTAGAGATTCTTAGGAGGGAGGAGAATCCTGCCGAAGCTGTAAGGGTTAGTATAGAAAATCTTAAAAAATTCTTCAGAGAGTATTAGGGGGATGGCGGTGTGGGATGGTATTCTCTATACGTCTGGTTAAGAATGGATTCCTAGAAGTGTCGGAGAATGATGTATTAGTAGCTGTGTACAGGTATGGCGAGAATGTTCGTAAACCGTATTTCTATCCTCTCTATGCTCCTGGAGGTATTATGATAACTAGAGATGAACCGCCGGATCATATACATCATAGATCGCTGTGGACGGCTCATGGTAGCGTAAACGGTGTGGATATATGGAGTGAAAGACCTGATGCAGGGTTTATAAAGTGCGTAGATCATCCGACCGTATCCCTAAGAGGAGATAGGTGTGTGTTGAATTCTATGAATATATGGCTTTCTAAGGCTGGTGATAAGCTTATGAATGAATGTAGGACTATAGTATTCTGGAAGACTTTAGGCGATATCAGGTTTATAGATTACGATGTAGAGTTCCAGGCAGATTATAGCGATGTGGTTCTAGGCGATACTAAGGAGGGGGGTACCGTAGCTTTAAGGGTTGTAGATAGTATGAGAGAATCTGTAGGCGGCGGGGTAATAACGAATTCTGAGGGTGGTGTAGGTGAACCTCGATGTTGGGGTAAGAGGGCTAGATGGTGCGATTACACCGGTAGAGTTGACGGAGAGGTTGCAGGTATAACTATACTCGATCATCCAGGTAATCCTAGGCATCCTACATACTGGCATGTAAGAGCTTACGGACTCTTCGCGGTTAATTGTTTCGGCTTATCAGATTTCGAAGGTAAGAAAGATGTGGATGGAAGTATGAGAATAGAGAAGGGATCATCTGTGAAGTTCAGGTATAGGATAATGTTGCATAGAGGCAGACTATCTAAGGATGAGATAGAGAAGTACTATCACGAGTATGTATCTATGTAGAATTAAGCCTTCGATCCACGGTGTAATACACTCTTTAGATTTGATGCTGTATCGCCTAGACAGAAAGATATTATCATAGCTATATCGAGTATAGGGTACACCGTAGATTTTACCGTAGATTTAGTTTTGCGAAGATAGTATATGGCGTCGCCGGTATACCCTAAGATTATGGGTAATGAGGCTATGACGACAGGTAGGGATCCGTAGAACGATGATAACGCTATACTAGTAGATATAGCCGATAAGATCGTATAGAATAGTATTAGACCGATCCTATACCACCGTGTTATCATGCTTCGAGGATGCTTCCTTCTAAACCTGGGACCTCCTGATCCGTATCTATAAACCTGTTTCAATAATCCCCCGATGCTCTGCCTATGTCTATGCCATACGTATACATCCGGATCGAAGAGGATTTTATATCCATGGTCACATATACGTTGCAGTAGATCCATATCCTCGAACGTCCTAAACTCCGTATCTATGCCGCCTAGAGCTTCGAGGATATCCCTCCTGGTAGCTAGGTTAGCGAAAGCTAGATGTTTAAACGGTAGTAGCTTATCGTAGATTCTCCTTTCACGTGATAGAGGCATAACTCTTATTATGGATTCCTCGAAATATCTAGCCGAGAATCCTACACTGTAGCGTCTATCTAGTAGTATACTTCCACCTACGCATCCTATCGATGAATCCTCTAGATCTCTGGATATAGCTTTAAGCCACTTGCTCGAAACTATACAGTCTCCATCGGTGAAAGCGAGTATATCACCTCTAGAATGTTTGACGCCTACCATTCTGCCGTAACCTGGACCTAAACCAGGTTCCTCGATTATCTCTACCGGGTATCTGGATGCTATATCGATCGTTCTATCGGTCGATCCTCCGTCGACCAATATAACTTCGACTAGATCTTTAGGGTAATCTAAGCTAGTTATAGACGATAGAAGATCCGCTATCGTCGATTCACAATTCTTAACAGGGATTATGATCGATGCTCTATGCATGTACATCTTATACCTCCATACTCACCGGGAATCTACCCATCCTTATACCTTATAGATATTCTGGTTTTAGATAACAGTTTAATTCTTATAATGTTCCAAGTTTAAATGTATAGTGATGACTGATGAGAGAGCTTAGGGTGTTTAACCTTATAGTAACTTGTCCTAGAGGAGCTGAGTTCGATGCGGTATACGGTATAAAGGATCTTCTATCAGAAGTTGGGGATAGTGAAGCTGAAGCGTGGGAGACAGATGTTAGCGGGCTTATACTAGCTAGAACAAGATTGGATCCTATAGAGGCTGCTAGGAGGATTAGAGATTACGTAAAGGTGAATCCTGATAGGGTAGGGGTTGTTAGGAGGATTATACCTATACAAAGGTGTGTGCAATCTAAGATCGAAGCTATAGTGGATGCTGTTAAAGATCTGAAGGATATTATAAGGTACGAGGAGAAGTTCCGTATAACTATCGAGAAGAGGCATACACAGCTAGGTAGTAGGGAGATAATAGCTGAGACTGCTAAGCTGATAGATAGGAAGGTCGATCTAGAGAATCCAGATAAAATAGTTCTCATAGAGGTAGTAGGTCCTGTAACAGGTATATCTGTATTGAAGCCTAGCGATATAGTAAACTTAGAGAGGGAGGTAGGTGGAGTCGAGTAGACTTGGTAGTATTGAAGCTGTAGGTTAACTCATGGATGAGTCGATCTTCCTAGCTAGATCTAGGTAGAAGGGTATAACTACGATCACCGAGATTAGCTCAGGTATAGCAGCACCTCTAGGTATCCTGTAAGCTAGATGTAGGATCCATGCTGTTAACCCTAGAGATAGAGCAAGTATCGCCGGTAGATTCTTGTAGATATAAGCGTAGATCGATAGCATTAAAGCTATGGATAGAAAGAATGCTACGGATACCGTGAAATGCAGGTTTCGATACACTTCATCGAATACGGCGACTAGTATCAGTGTATATCCTACTAAAACCCCGCCTACAGATAGTATCCTATGTGCTTTACCAAGATATGACGCCGATACTATGGATACTAAAAGACCGCCTAAACTCAACCCAAAGTTAAATATAGGAGCTACAGGGCTACGTGTAGCGTGACCTAGATCGCTTAAAGCGTTATCTATTATACTGAACCAACTAGATAGAGCTATGGATATGGCTATGGAGGTTAAGGGGATCGATATCGATAGGATCGAAAGCCATAGAACGATATGACGAGGCATAGTATTAGGTGGGAGATATTTTACGATAAAAGCTTATCAATATAGAGAGATGGTCCCGCGGGCAGGATTTGAACCTGCGACCATCCGGTTTCTGTCGCCTGGAAGGCTGATATAACTCCGCCTAAACTCGGGCGGGGCCTACAGCCGGACGCTCTTCCAGGCTGAGCTACCGCGGGACCTACCTATAGTTTAACGTACCTGGATATTGATAAGCTTTATCCACAACTAGCATATGCTATTTCTCGTAGAGGTGACTTCCTGGGATGTATCTGGATGAGGAGAGTATATCTGTGCTTAAAGCTTTATGCGATTCATTCGGTCCGGCGGGGTTTGAGAGGGAGACTGCATCCATAGTTAAGGGGGAGGCTTCTAAGTATGCTGATCACGTGTTTACGGATAAACTTGGATCTGTGATATTCGTTAAGAAGGGGTCGTCGGATAGGCCTAGGGTTCTCATAGCTGGACATATAGATGAAGTTGGATTCGTAGTTTCAGGTATAGATAAGGATACGGGCTTCCTATCGTTCGATCCTCTAGGAGGATGGTTCGATCAGACGCTACTATCCCAAAGGGTCTTAGTAAGGACTCGAAAGGGCGATCTGACGGGGGTTATAGCTGCTAAGCCTCCGCATATACTTACACCAGAGGAAAGGGATAAGGTTGTTAAGATGAGCGATATGTTCATAGATATAGGTGTATCGAGTAGGGAGGAGGCTGAAGCTTTAGGCGTTAGGATAGGCGATCCTATAATCCCTTGGTCTCCGTTCACATTGATAAACGGTGGTAGGGCTGCGATAGGGAAGGCTTTCGATGATAGGATAGGCGCTTTCATAGCTTTAGAGGTTGTTAAGAGGTTTAAGATGGAGGTTACGGATCATCCTAATACGGTGTATGGAGCTGCTACGGTTCAAGAGGAGGTGGGGTTAAGAGGAGCGAGTACCGTAGCCCATGTAGTGGATCCTGATGTAGCTATAGTCGCAGAGGTGGATATAGCCGGGGATATACCTGACGTTAAACCTTCGGTTGCTCCCGCTAAGCTAGGTAGGGGGCCTACCATAGTAACGTACGATAACTCTATGATACCTAACCAGCTTTTCAAAGAGTTCGTTATAAACGTAGCTGAGGAATGCGGGATACCGTATCAGCTTAGCCATGCTAGAGGCGGTACGGATGCTGGGAGGATCCATATAAGTAGAGCTGGATGTCCTAGTATAGTTGTAGGGGTTCCTACAAGACATATACATACGCATACATCTATGGTGAACTTATCCGATTTAGCTAACGCCGTAAAGCTAGTATATGAGGTTGTTAAGAGGTTAGATCAGAAGGCTGTGGATAGCTTCACAAGCTTCTAGACTTAACGTAGACGTATAGAAATCTATGTATGGATGTAACCGTAGATACCACAGCTATTAGTGCTATAGCTATATCCGGGTATCCAGCCATCGTTAGAAGCCCTAGGATGAGTATACGTTCAGCTCTCTCGCCTAAACCGATGCCTGCAAGGTTTACACCGATAGATTCAGCCCTAGCTCTCATATAGCTTGTCAAAAGGCTCCCCACTAAAGCTACTAGGCCTACAGATGCATCGCATAAACCACCCAGTATAATACCGCCTAGTATTATCGATTCTTCCACTCGATCTACTGTGGAATCTAGGAATGCCCCGAACTTAGAGACTCTATTCGTTAACCTAGCTACCGCTCCATCGAGCGCATCCATAAACCCTGATAACAGTATGAGTATGGAGGCGTATAGGAGGAGTTTAGATCCGTACATATACAATAGGAGACCTGAAGCGGAAGCGGATAGTAAGCCTAGCAGGCATATGGATCCAGGTGTAAGCTTAAGCTTAACAGCTATCGATGCTACCGAATCTATATACCCTGCTACTATTCGTCTTATACGTTCAAGCAACCCTAACAGATATTGTAAACCTTATAGGGGATAGCTAAAGCTTACTATAACAGCTGTATGTCTAGAGGTGTCTATACCGTTATCTTAGGATTATCTTCGGGGAGATCCGTAAGGGTAGGTAGGCTTGGAGCGGTAGCTTTCGATAGGGGCTTCTACGGCTATACCGGGTCTGCTATGGGTAGAGGTGGGTTCAACTTAGAAAGTAGGATCTCCAGGTATCTGGATAGGAGCGTACGTAAGCCGTTCTGGCACATAGACTATCTTCTATTAGAAGCAGATTTAGAGGCTGTAATCTACGCTGAATGTATACAGAGCTTCGAGCATAGAGTAGCATCTATGTTATCTAGGAGAGCTAGACCGATCGTAGGCTTCGGCTCATCTGATTGTAAGTATGGATGTAAAGCTCATCTACACTATCTAGGCTTAGATAGATCGTTAGCCGTAGATAGTATAGTATCGATCTATAGAAGCTTAGATCTGGAACCTAAGGTGGTCTACCCTTAGACGAGACATTTTTAAATTGGAGGAACGATAGAATAGGTGGGGGTAGCTTATGAGTAGGCCTTCGGATGTAGGTTCTGTTAAACCTGGTATGTATGTGGTTATAGATGGGGAGCCATGTCGAGTGTTATCCGTAGATAAATCTAAACCCGGAAAAGCCTAGTAAGGCGATCGAAGCCTCTAGGCTCCGAAACATGGAAGCGCTAAGGCGCGGATAGTAGGTATAGGTTTATTCGATAACGTTAAAAGATCGATAGTATCCCCGGTAGACGCTACGATCGATATACCTATAGTAGATAAAAGAACTGGACAGATAGTATCGGTGGTAGGCGATAGCGCCCAGATTATGGATACGGAGACGTTCGAAGTATTCGAGGTAAGTATACCTGAGGATCTAGAAGGAAGGGATAGGTTAGCGGCCGGAGTGGAAGTCGAGTATTGGAGGATCATGGGTAGAAGTAAACTCGTAAGGGTGAAGTAAATCCTTTATACCTGGATCTACCAAAAATACCCGTTAGGGCCGGTAGCTCAGCCTGGTCAGAGCGTCCGGCTGATAACCGGAAGGTCGAGAGTTCGAATCTCTCCCGGCCCACTTTTTACTTCTCCCGACCCATTCCATTTACGCTTAAGGAATATCATGTATCCAGACAGATACCGGATGTTTTGGATATCTACGTGAACTTTAATAATGAGTGGTAGGGAGATTTCATATAGAGTGTAGGTGTGATGGAAACTCTTTCGAAAGAGGAGAAGACTAGGATATTGAAGGCGCTTGAAGAGGATTTAGAGTTTAGGTATGCTATAGCGGGTTATCTAGGTTTATCTGAGGTTATCAAAAGACTTGATTCTATAGATTCCCATATAATCGATCTACACGAAAAGATATCGAATCTATATGAGGGGCAGAAGAGGCTTTGGGAGAATCAGGAGAAACTATGGATCGAGGTAAAGAGTCTAAGAGAAAATCAGGAGAAGCTATGGATGGAAGTCAAAGATCTAAGAGAAAATCAGGAGAATATATTGGTGAATTTAAACGAAATTAGGACTAGCTTCGAAAGGGTCACAATGAGTATAGAGGATGAAGCGAGGGATATTGTTAGAATTAGGTTGAAGAATGAATTAGGGGTAGAATTAACGTTAGATAGGGTTTGGGTGGGTAGGAAGGAGCCGAACACCTACGGAGCTTCTAACGATCTTTGTATAGTCGGAGAAGCAGCTGTTAGACTAGGAGTTAAGCTACTAGAAGAGCTGGAGGAGAAGATAGAGCTTATAAAGCGGATGAGCCCCGATCTACTGAAACCTAAACTCATAAAAGTAGTATATACAGATTATGCTATCCCATCAGCTCTGGAATATGCTAAAGCTCATGGAATATGGATCTTAAAGTGGAGCGGAGATCTAACCCCGAGAGTAATAAGTGAATTGAAAACGGAATCTTAATATATTTTTACGAAGAACTTGCATTAAATCTTACCTTTAAATTGAGGATCTAATAGATATCTAACACCTATATATTAAACATTCTTATGAGTATTTTAACTTATAAATAGAGCTAAAGCTAGGAAGATTTAAATATCATAGAAATATATGCTAGATTTACCTGAAAAAATAGGTTATATGTTGGATAATGTAACTTATATTGTTGAGGCTACTCTATACCCCATTTCTTCGTTATTTTACGATTAAGAATATTATGAAGGCTACTATCAGGAATGTTGTTAGGCTACCTATGAAGCTACCTATACGGAATGGACCTACCGTAACCTCTTCCCAAGGTATACCTGGGGTTGCGAGTTCTATTATGGGCATTAGTATATCGTTTACGAGAGATTGAACTAGTGCTCCGAGGTATAAACCCAGGATGAAAGCTACAGCCATGCCCATAACCCTATACTTCGATATGAAATCTTTGAATTCGGCTATCAAACCTTTAGGCGGCGGGGAGGGTGGGGAGGCTTCGGTGTTAGGAGATCTTTAATCTCTCTAAGGATGCTTAGAATCTCTTCCTCTACACTTTTCTGCATTTTCCCATCCGATATGTTGTATGATTTTTAACTATTTAAATCTATGCAGTCTTTCTCTAGATTAACTAATATTAATATAAACTTCTAGGGTTACGATTAGCCCGGTAAATAAGCTAAAAGACAGACGTCTACCCATAGATCGCCTGAATGTTGACGTAGGCTAAAGAGCTAATCTAGCATATATGGTAAGCCATATTATTATGGTAAGCCATATTATATAGTGTATTCTAGGTTCTATAGGGTCGAGGGGCATGTTTGAGGGGCCTAGAGCTGCTATCGTTGGAGAACTTCCTGAGATCGTTAAGCTTGTAAGCTGGATGTTCGGTTTCGATAGGTATGGGATATCTATCAATAAAGTTTTCCCTCATGTATTCTGCGAGGAGAATGTAGAGAATCTAAGGGTTATAACGTGTGATAGTAGGATAGTTTCTCATCTAAGTATATGGGAAGGTTGGCTATACTTCTACGGGATACGATTTAAGGTTGGTCTTATCGGATGTGTATGTACGCATCCAGACTATAGGATGAGGGGCTATGCTTCTATGCTAGTTAGCGATGCTCTAGCTAAGCTTCGTAGGGATGGAGCTGATATCGTTATGGTTTCAGGTGCTAGAACGCTTTACAGTAGAGCTGGATGCGTAGAATCAGGTATACTGTATGATTACCGCATCACAGCTGATACTATTAAGCTTATAACCGACTGCCGGGATATATTAGAAGTCGAAGCGTATACCAAGGATAAGATTCTAGATCTAATCGAGCTATATCAGAGGGAGCCTATAAGGTTTAGGAGGAGTTATGAGGAGTTTAAGATACTCGTAGATAGGATGTTCACGGCTGGCGTCGAAGCTGAAGGCTACGTTTCCATACTCTTAGCGTATAGGATGGGTAAACCGGTCTCATACGTAGCTTTACTTAGATGGCCTGGTAGCGATCTAGCAACCGTGATAGAGTATGCTGGATCCAGGACTGCGATCCTTAGGATGCTGTATGATGCATTTAGGATTCTTAACGTCGAGCGTATGAGATTGCAGGTTCCGTATGGTGATTGGGATCTTGTAACGCTTCTAGAGGGATACGGTTTAAAACCTAAATCATCTTATGCTCCTGCGAGCTTCGCTATAATCGATCCGGTAAGGTTCGTGGAGAAGATCGAACCATATATCGAGGATAGGATAGGTGTGAATGTAGGGTTCAAAGCCGTATCATGCGATGACTGTATCGAGCTATATATCTCAGGCGAAACTATGAGGATCGAGGATCCGAGGAAGCTTACCGCGATTCTATTCGGTAGACCTAGCGTCGTACATAACCTACGTGACGGTATACATGTAGATATGGAGGCTATCCCGAAGGTCTTTAGAAGGATACTGCCTCTACCATCGATAAGTTATGGGCTCAACTACATATGATCTTAAGGCTATGATCTCAACACCCGATCTATCATCTCTGGAATCCTTTGAACCCTAGATATATCTGCAGGCGGCGGAAGCTCATCTGAGATCCCCAGTATAAGTCTACCTTTAAACATCGATATTATCTTCTCGACGAATTCATCGAATTTCTCTAGGTTTATAGCTTCAGGTATAAAGTATATGTAAGGTATTCCGTCTAGTATTATCATTTCATCACCGAGACCCTTCGCTACATCCTCCAACGTCATATCTCCTACAGGTTTAACCGTTAACGCTTCGACGCCATCTAACCTGGATTCTCTCAGCAGCGGTAGTAGGGGTTTAGCGTATCCATCTACATGTATATGCACATACTTACCCCTCCTATGTAGGTAATCTGCTCTCTCTTGATAGTATGGTAGGCAGTATCTCTCGAATATCCTTGGAGGGGTCATCCTAACATCTATATTCTCACCTAAGTTTAGCACCTTGATAGGTGTGGAAGCTATAGCATCGTAAAATATACTATTCGATGATTCTATAGTCTTCATGAAATCCTCTACCTCCCTCTTATACCTAGATAGGAATCGTATGGTTCTCTCGAAACCCATATACTCGAGTATCAACCTCTGATATGGGGATCTAGGGAAGAAATATGAAACTATACCATGACCTTTAAGATGCCCCTCTACCCTAGAGTAGGTTTCGCTATCGAACCTAACCTCTATATTCTCGAGTATGTATTCCAAAGGTTTGAGATCCTCGAGATTCTTGACTGGGTATTCCACGATCCTGGAGGTCAACCCATACTCATCCTTCAAGGATATCTGCCTCAATACACCTTTAGGTGTCTTAAACTCTGTTATGATAGCCCTACCGTCTACGACCCTTTCTACGTCAACACCACCTGTGTACGATACCTTAACGAAGCTATCCGTAAAATAGCCAGAATAGTATCTCCAGCTAGCACCCCAATCTAGACATACATCGATTAAACTCATACCCTTATATCTGTCGGGTAGAGTCCCTTTAGCAAGGTTGTAGTAGTACCAGAACTCGTGCCTTATATTCCAAGGAATCCTACCGCCTCTCCTCTCGAATACAGCGATTATATCCTCATACGGGGTGGAGGACATGATCGTAGACGTATATGCGTGACGTACAGTTAAGCGTTTATACGGAGTAAAGCATACTTTGATGGTTAGAAGGCGGAATGGATCGCATCTATCAAGATACTAATGTTTTAGGGATTTCAGATGAACTAAGTGTATCGAGTGGAGGATAGCTATAGATTCATCATGGCAAGTTATCTGGAAGATAAACATTAATGGTTTTCACGTATCTACTTCGGAATAGAGGGTAGATATAACATGAGTATTTCAGATATCGATATCTGAGATAGCGTTCAGAGAGCTGAAGAAAGGGGGATGAGAGAATTCTAATTAGGAAGCGAAGAATTACTAAAGATTAGTGGTTACGGGTATGCTTGACGATAGCGAGTATTCTAGGTGGATATCTACTGCTAGGAGGGCTATAGATTCAGCCTACGGAGATTTAGATAGGGGCGATTATAACTGGGCTTGTTTTAAAGCTCAGCAAGCAGCCGAGTTCGCGGTTAAAGCTTTACTCTATGGCACCGGTTCACCAGCTTACGGCCATAGCATAACTAGGCTATTAACGAACGTTAAATCTATGGGGGTTTCGATCTCAGATGAAATCGTAGAGTACGCTAAAACTTTAGATAAATACTATGTACCTACTAGATATCCTAATGCTTGGGCTGAAGGTATGCCTCACGAATACTATACTAACCTGGATGCTACTAATGCTATTATGTACTCTGAGAGAATTATCTCGTGGGTTGAAGGTATATGGATATACTTGAGGAGAGGAGAAGGTTAAGGGAGGAGGTTATAAGGATGGCTAGGGATTGGGCGTGTAGCTTGAAGTTTAAAGCTACCGCGATCCTTATAGGATCCTACGCTAGAGGCGACTTCAACCTATGGAGCGATATAGATATACTACTCATAGCAGAGTTTACCGGAAACCCTCTGGATAGGCTTAAAACTATAGATTATCCACCAGGATTCGAAGTGATACCTTTAACCGTCGATGAGCTTAGTAGACTGGTTCGTAGGAGGGATCCGTTAGCTCTCGAGGCATCCAGAGTAGGGCTATATCTGAGAGATGACCTAAACATTAGGAGGATCCTAGAGAATCTAACCTCCTAGATGGGTTCAAATCCTGGGGGTTATTATAGTTTTACAGAGGCTAACGATGTTTTGTTAGAGGTATAAGGTTAGCGATCTTCTTATCTACATCCTCTGCTTCAGGTTTCATATACCCTACCTCCAATATCCGCCAAACCTCTCTATGTTCAGCTACTTCCGATGGATCTAGATCCCTTAGAGGGCTTAGAGTTTCGAGTTCAAGCATATAGGCGTTGGTATATACTTCAGCGTTACACCCGTAATCCGGGTATTCACCCTCCTCGTATCTGAAGCTTTTTACGAAGACATATCCTTCAACCCAGTACGCTACCCATGTAGGGTTAGCTTTCACGCCTATCTTAAACGATTTATCTATGGTAGGATCCTGCCTTACGAAGATATATCTATCGGATAATATCAGCCTACAATCTGTTAGATGCGTATAAGGCCAGAGGGAGATCCTCCTATCGGGTAGAAGCCCCTCCCTATCGACCCTAGAAGGCTCTATAGGTAGTACCGCGAATCCGCCTCTCCTCATAATCGAAAGAGCCCAGCAGCTCAGCTTGATAGGCCATCTACCTATATTCTCTATCCTATGGATAACTTCGACTCCTCCATCAACCTTTCTCAAATGTATCTCCTTCCTAATAGAATTCTCAGGTTCAGGGTTACCGTATATCCTAACCTCTCCATCTATAGATTCCACCTTCACAGGTTTATCGTCGAGTGAATAGGATCTGGGTAGAGCTTCAGGTGATACCCACAACCTATGGCCTCCATAGATCCTCCAGAAGCCTTCAGGAGTCTCCCTACCGATACCTGGAAGTACACCGAACAGATTAAAGCCAGGCTTATCTTTAAGACCTAGATAGAGGACCCTAGGACCTATCTCTGTAGCTATACCTAGAACGATGTCGTCAAAGTATGCGAATACGGTTCTAAACCCTTCAATCATACCCTCTACTAGGTTCATACCTGTAAGGGTATATCTGAACCAAACATATAGGGTTAACGGTAGGCTTCCTGGAATCATGCAACTTCCTAGATCCTTCGACTATAAGGTTTATCGATACCCCTAGCATAGATGTATCTAGCCGGTTAACGGGGGATGAAACCTGTCTAAGAATATTACCGATATATTGGAGGCGTTGAGTAAAGCTGCAAAGGAGCTTGAAGAAGTTTATGGAGAGGAGTTTCTAGGGTTAGCTTTATTCGGGAGTTGGCCTCGTGGGGAGGCTAAACCTGATAGCGATGTGGATGTATTCGTTGTCTTGAATAGTCTTAGCGGGTTTGAGGTTAGATCTAAGATCTACGGAGTAATAGCTACTAAGGTGGGTAGATCAGTAACCCTGATCAATGCTAGACTGGATGATCTATCGAGGGAGGGGTTAGAGGTTACATCGTTGCTACTCAATATATTGTATGATGCTATAGTCGTATACGATCGTTTAGGTGTTCTAAAGAGGTTAGCGGAAGATGTAAGGAGACTTATCGAGAAAGCTAACCTTATAAGATATAGGACACCTGATGGAAAATACGGGTGGAAGAGGATCGACGATAAAGCTTTAGAAGCTGTCGAGGTGTAGGATCGTCGAAGCTTAATCCATGGGGGGAAGCTACCTAC
>JANXEK010000059.1:256-721 GCA_025058595.1 Candidatus Bathyarchaeota archaeon | reverse complement strand
TGGGAAGACGACTTGGAAGAAGGCCACGCTTTGAAGGATAAAGTTATCTCACTCAAGAAAGAAATCTTTGAAAGCAAGCAAGATGAAAAGCTGGAATGATAGTGTTTTCGAATTTACCGAGCGCGCTGGACATGAAGCCCATGGCGGAACTTCATTCTCGAGGTCTGAAGTGAATCGAAAATTCTACAACCTACGCGACAAATCCCAAAAAGCTGATAGACGGAAACTATAAATTTGTAATAAACCACAAATAGGAAGGGCCGGTAGTTCAGTCTGGAAGAACGACGGTTTTGCACACCGTAGGTCGAGGGTTCAAATCCCTCCCGGTCCACGACCTCAACGACGAACTAATTTTGTTGCTGGTTAAATCCTTACGCGGGGGTCGAGGGCCACGATCAAGACTTCGATGACGAACCTCGCGACGATGTAGATGACTGTGTAGACGAAGGTGAGGGCGACGACGAG
>JANXEK010000059.1:0-246 GCA_025058595.1 Candidatus Bathyarchaeota archaeon | reverse complement strand
ATGCCGGGCCAGTTGAAAACAGTCTCGGTGAGTATTGCTCCGCCTATCGAGCCGGCGACTGCGAAAACGATGTTCGTCGCTATCGGCGGTGCAGCCGGTCGGAGGACGTAGCGGCGGCGTACCAAGTCGTCTGGAAGCCCTTTCGCCTTCGCCACCTGAACAAAATCTTCCTGAACGATGTTCAGCACGATGGTTCGGCTGACGTACGCCCAGCCCCCGACCACGATTATCACGAGAGTCAAAACC
>JANXEK010000058.1 GCA_025058595.1 Candidatus Bathyarchaeota archaeon | reverse complement strand
AATGAGATGTTGTTGTAGGCGTGTTCTACTATTGAGGCAAGTTTCTTGGCTTGGATTTGGGCCAGTTTCCTCCTGTTGAACCATTGAGAACGCTGTAAGGACATAAGATCTGTTAAGAGGTTAAACAGCATTCTTTGTTAGTAGAGTCTAATTCTTATTAAATTTTACCAAATCAGAATTTTTATCTGTCAGCAGAACGTTCAACGACCTCTTGAATGTTCGATGTAGGGCTTTTAAATTAATAATGGTTTGAACCTGCTTGAACCTGTTGTGGTATGTTGTTGACGCAGATTTGACCGACGAGTTAGAAGCTCAGAGTTTTCGCTAAATCTGCTGAACCAGCAAGCCGCTTTTCTGATTTTATCATGATGTTACATGAAAGACTGCGGCTGCCTTGATAAAAATTGTAAGTGGACCGGGAGGGATTTGAACCCTCGACCTACGGTGCGCAAAACCGTCGTTCTTCCAGACTGAACTACCGGCCCTGTCTACTCCTCTCCATCTCCGCCATATTAAGCTCTTTTGAACCGGCATGCCGCAGGCATGAGGCCATCTATCCTAGGCTGTCGTCACAGGCATGGTGTTTTTTGCGTCTACTTGGAGACTCTGTAGTCTAACAATTTTCATAGACAGCAGGGTTTACAGAATCTGTTTGACCGCCAGCTCCGAGTCCATTAAAATTTTGTATTTTGAGCGTGGCTTTTAATATTTTTAAGATTTTATGAAAAATAAAAATCGAAATCGATTGAAAAAAAACCATGTCTTAAAAAATTAATTAAGACACGTTTAAACGATTTTCACGTTGACAACGGTTTTCACAGTTCAGCA
>JANXEK010000057.1 GCA_025058595.1 Candidatus Bathyarchaeota archaeon | reverse complement strand
GGAACTTCCCAGAATTGGTAGTATAAGAACGGCGCATAAGGTGCTGGAAATTTTAAAGGAGAGAAATTTAGAATCAATGTTAGAGCAGTGAATACTATCACTATAGCTACCCTATAGCTCCTACTAGTAGCCACCATATCGTATTAGCCTAATATGATGATTCCCGCCCTCTATTTAACCATACTTATTTATAAATATTTACTCAAAAACGAGTATAGGAAAACCTTAATTCCAAAATCCTAACGACTTTAAATAGGATGAAGCGGGGGTAGCAGAGCCAGGTTAAATGCGCGGGACTCAAGACTATAAAGGGGGTTATCCCGTGGGGTAGCCCTTCGTGGGTTCGAATCCCACCCCCCGCACCATACCATTATAAAGCTATGCAAACTATATCCGATCCCACAGCGATGGAAGTCAAGTTACACCTTCTCATATTCACCCTTACGAGCAGACTTCCTACCCCTAACGTAACATCAGCTAGCCTGTCTAATATCCTTGTAACCAAGTATACTTAGCAACCCCCAGATAGGTTCTATATCGTGTCGCCTCCCCAAATTCTCTGGTTAGGCGTTGCCAACTATATCCCACAAGGCTATTTCAAGCTAAGCATCCGTCTTTCTAGATATAACTCTCTGCCTCTCATAGCGATCTCCCAGAATCTTCCTACGTAGAATGGATCAAAACATCTTATACCGATGAACACACAGGCTCTACCCCTACGATATCTCATCTGATAGACTCTATAAAATGAGAAATCCAATCCTTCAACTAGAGTAGTATTGGGTTAGCTGCTAAAAAGAGAAGATGAATGGTCATCTTATCTGAATATGGAGTCCAGAATCATCATTACGATGAAGCCGGCTATTAAACCGAACGTTGCTTCCCGGCCGAAGCCTTTTTTATGGCTTTCAGGTACCATCTCATCGGCGACGACGAA
>JANXEK010000056.1 GCA_025058595.1 Candidatus Bathyarchaeota archaeon | reverse complement strand
CGCTCATCCAATCCCTCGATTTTCATGCAAAAAGACTATGATCAACTAATTAATAACGGTTCTTCATACACTATTGAATTTGAGAATTGGTAGATTCCAGAGGAAAGTAGAGTCTGAAGCTTTGATCTAAAACCCTACAATACGATCGAGGGAAAACTTTTAGTAAACTCAAAAAATTAGGAAGGTGTAATGGAAACAATAGTTCAACTAGATCTCCTGACACTTTGTAACATCCTTTTTAGATAGATTTAAGTATGTCAATGCCTTTTTATAACCAGTAGAGAAATGGTTTCTAGAGCTAGAGATTGGATGAGGCAAGCTCTCAGAGATATATCTCATGCAGAACATTCTTTAAAAGTGGGAGATTATGAGTGGGCATGTTTCGCAGCTCAACAAGCTGCTGAGAAAGCTGTTAAAGCTCTCTACGAGAGCATGAATATGGAGGTTTGGGGGCATTCCATTTCTAGGATGCTTGAAAATCTTCCTGAGAACCTTAAACCAGACAACGTTTTAATTGATAAAGCTAAAGAACTTGATAGACATTACATCCCAACTATGTACCCAAACTTTCATAGTGAGGGAGCTCCAGTAGATTATTATACTAAGAATGATGCAGAGAGGGCGATAATGTATGCAAGAGAAGTCATCGAGTTCTGTAGGAGTAAAGGTCTTTAAGCTTGACTATTCCTACGTGCTTAGAGAAGTGAAAAAATATGCAGAAAAGATTGTTGGTAGAGGTTTGGCTAAGCTGGTAGTATTGTTCGGCTCTCTAGCTAAGGGAACGTATACGCCTTTCTCAGATATAGATATACTGATAGTCGTTGAAGATCTTACTAAGAATCCTCTAGAAAGGATCCCAATATACGTAGATCCAAAACTTCCTCTAGACGTGGAGCCTAGAGTGTTTACAGTAGAAGAATTCTTCAAGATTTTTAGAGAAA
>JANXEK010000055.1 GCA_025058595.1 Candidatus Bathyarchaeota archaeon | reverse complement strand
GTGTACCCGCTCTATCCTAATCGTGTATGTCCGCCTCAAACACCTCCTGGAGGGTTGAAGGGTAAGCTAGTCTACGTAGGATACGGCGATTACAGCGAGCTGAACGGTAAGGATCTATACGGGAGTATAGTCGTTATGGAGTTTAACAGTCAGTATAGATGGATTACAGCGGCTAAATTCGGTGCGTCTGCCGTAGTATTCCTAGAACCAGATTATACTACGGGTGTAGAGGCTAGGATGAAGCTTCTCGAGAGTGTCTCGTGGAACTTCGTAAGGGTGTACGCTAAGGGTGAGGAGGCTAGGAGGATTAGGGAGCTAGCGTCGAGGGGTGAAACCGTTACCCTCGTATCAGATATGAAGTGGCGTAACGTAGAATCCTACAACGTAATCGGCTACGTATACGGTGCACGTAGGGATGAATACGTCGTAATATCGTCTCAATACGATAGCTTCTCATGGATACCGAGCGTAGCTCCAGGAGCTAGGGAAGCTATAGGTACTGCGGTGATGCTACAGCTAGCTAGATACTTCGCTAGGAACCCTGGGCTGAGCAAGTATACGCTGGTATTCATAGCGTTCTCAGGGACAAACCAAGGCGTAGAAGGATCTAGATGGTTCGTAAAAGACTACGTAGAAGCTAGATGGATGGAATGGGGTAGGAAGATAAGATTACAGATGGAGATAGCTATAGACGATGCGAATAGATACTTGATGCCTGCACACGTACAGGGATGGACGTATGGATGGAACGAAGGAACAGCACCATGGATCTCTAACTATGAATCATGGCTATTCAAGACTCTAATACCAGATCTAGCTGGGAAGCTTAAAAGACCACAGCTAGTATCGGATCTACTGCTAGGTAGGGGTTGGATACCTAGGGATCTACTGGGATCAGGTGGACCTGGACACGGGATAACATACAACGACTTCTTAGGTGCACCGATCAGGTATGTAAATCATGAGCCGTTGCTGGTATGTGGAGGTCCAGGTATATCTTGGACGAATCTATATGCTTACTCCGTC
>JANXEK010000054.1 GCA_025058595.1 Candidatus Bathyarchaeota archaeon | reverse complement strand
ACTGTATATCTATCAGAGCATCCAGGCTTCAAGATTAAGGCAGAATCGCGTCAATACCTCGGTAGTATAGATCCTGATGCTCAGATACCGTTCTCAGTCGAGGCAGAGGTAGAGGCAGGTATAGGCGTATATACGCTACAGATCGTGTTAGATTATGCAGATGAATACGGCGGATCATATAGCGGTCTATACAGCGTAGAGGTTGAGGTTGGTGAGGCGCCTAAACCTCAGCCGCAACCTATGGGAGAGGTAATATATAGGCTTCTCCCAATAATCGTTGCATCGATATTCATGGTGGTAGCAGGCTACCTTATAATCAGGTATGTAAAGCATACAAGGTGGGCGAGAAGCTGAAACGGCAAGGTAGATATATCGCTGTATAGTTCTTCTCTTATCAGGGAATAGAGGGGATGGGATCCTAGGTTGAGGATCGAGGATATACTAAGCCTATCCATGAGCATATTATACGAGCGTAGGGTTAGGGCTGCTCTTACGATCCTAGGCGTTATGATAGGTCCTGCAGCCCTGGTATCGATAGTAAGCGCTACGCGAGGCTATATGAGCGTCATATCTGAGCAGCTAACATCTCTAGGGCAGAATACGATCGTAGCCTTCCCTAGTAAAGATTATGAGCTATCCCAGACGGATATAGATAGGCTTAGGAGGATACCTGGTGTAGCATATATCACGCCGTTCTATCAGAGTTTAGGTGAGTTTAGGAAGCTCGACGGCGAGACTGCCAGGGTTCAGCTATACGCTATAGATCTAACAGTTTTGATGAAAGCTATAGGCGGGTTAGAAGTCGAAGAAGGGTCTATACCTCCACCTAAAGCCTATACTTCATGCCTCATAGGATCTGAGCTCGCCGTATCTAGCAGGAGCGGAGCTAAACTCTACGGTGTAGGCTCAGCTCTAACCGTTAGGATACCTATAATCGAGAGTGAAACCATAAAGCTTAGGATATCTAGCTTAAGGGTTGCAGGTATACTGAAGCCTTACGGCACCATAATGATAGTTAACCCCGACCGCTCCATATTCCTACCTCTAGATGCAGGCCCTTCGATGCTAGGTCAGAGAAGGTATACAGGGATATTCCTAGTAGCCGGTAGCCCCGATAGGGTTGAGTATATAGTAGGTAGGATTAGGGATCTATACGGAGACTATCTAGACGTTATATCGATTAAACAGATAGCTAAAACGGTAGATAATATCATGAAGATACTCGACGTACTGTTATTCTCGACTTCATCGATAAGCTTCGCGGTAGCCGTC
>JANXEK010000053.1 GCA_025058595.1 Candidatus Bathyarchaeota archaeon | reverse complement strand
CCTATATAGATGTCTACCGGGATGCTCTAGATAGCGTTACCAGGTATACAGATGTCTCTATGGATGAATCGGGGATCGACCTACCTTCACGGCGCCCCCACCGTTATCAGGCTGCGTACATCATCGATCCAAACAACCCTATGGCTTAAACCACCCTAATCCTGAAGCTTTACTGAGTCTCTCTTGAATCCACCGTAAACCCCCATCTATGGAACGTATGCATCGCCGTAACCGACGATACGGCTACGACAGGATAGCTACCACGATGGGTAGCCTCCCGTTACAGCTTCTAAACCTGAGTAAGCTTCGAGTATACGGTATGCTGGGGTAGGATTATGTATTCATAGATTTTACGTATCAACCTTAGGAGATCCTGGGGAAAGCTTATCACCGAGAATACATCGTAGAAGCGGGATTGGATACGGGTATGCCGGTTAAGATATCTATAGGGTGTAGGGGGGTTACGGCTGATCACCCGCTAGCTGTTAAGGCTGGTTTAGATATCCTGGGGGAGGGGGGTAACGCGTTCGATGCAGCTATATCTGTAAGCGCAGTCCTCTCGGTCGTTCAACCTCAGATGAGCGGCCCCGGAGGGGATGGCTTCATCCTAGGATTCCTCGACGATGATATCATAGCCTACGCATCCTCTGGGAGGACGCCTAGCGGGTTCGATACGGATAGATACCTTAAGGAGAAGCCTGTTAGAGGACCGTTAACCGTGACTATACCCGGCTTAGTATATCTATGGGGCTACCTCTACGAAGAGTATGCTTCCCTACCGTTCGAAAGATTGTTGAAGCCTGCTATAGATCTAGCTTACGGCGGGTTTAACGCAGGCTGGCTCCTATCATACTCATCTAAAGCCTATGAAGAGGAGTTGAGCATGTATGAGTGGGGTAGGTATTTTAAGGGGATAAAGCTAGGCGACCTCGTAGCTAACAGAGAGATGGCGAGGACTTTGAGGATTATATCTTCGAGGGGTTGGGAGGAATTCTACGAGGGGAGACTCGTCGAGGAGATCGTAGCTCAGCTTCGAAGCCAAGGGGTAGATGTAAGCCTGGACGATTTCAGGGGGCATGAAGGCTTTAAGGTTAAGCCTCTTAAGCTGGAGATCGATGATAAAATACTCTACGAGCTCCCGCCGAATACGCAAGGTATTTCGACGCTTCAACTGATAGATGCTCTATACGAGCTAGATCTAGGAAAGCTATCCTTCGACGATAGCGGGAGGATAGCGGCTTGGAGCGAACCTATCGAGAATGTATACGAGTTTAGAGATGCGTTTCTAGGAGATCCGGAGCATATGGAGATATGTGTAGAGGAGTATGTGAGTTA
>JANXEK010000052.1 GCA_025058595.1 Candidatus Bathyarchaeota archaeon | reverse complement strand
ATGCATCTACATCGAAATTCTATAAAGCACTCATGTTGAAGGGTATATTCTTCCTACCGGAGCATACTGGAGCTATATCTTTCGCTCATAGCGATGACGATATAAAGCATCTGATAGCATCGACGGGAGAAGTACTAGCAGAATAGAGGTAACCATTTATCCTAACCCATATACTTGCCGATACGATGAGCTGAGGATGCTAGTATATATCCGAGTGGTATGGTGTAAGCCGCTAACGATGAGTTGAATATAGCTATGAGCGGTAGATACGCTAACACTACATGGATCGGTAGAGCATAGCCTACCGGTGGAGCCTGCGGGAGACATACGTAGTTCACTACACTCATTATAGCAACCCTGAAAACTATACCGGATGCTATCGTAAAGACCAGAGATAAGCTTCGTTTAACATTAGGTGAATATTTCCTCAGCATCCTCGTTACAACCCATACACCTGTAAGCATACTAACTATAGCGGCTAAGTTATAGAATGGACCGGTAGGAAGCATACCTGGGAAAAACGCTAGGAGAGCGAGCGTATTGATTAGAGCTATAGAGAAGCCGATCTTAAACCCGTAGAGGAGGAATGCTGCTGTTATCGGAACTTCCCAGAATTGGTAGTATAAGAACGGCGCATAAGGTGCTGGAAATTTTAAAGGAGAGAAATTTAGAATCAACGTTAGAGCAGCGAATACTATCACTATAGCTACCCTATAGCTCCTACTAGTAGCCGTCATATCGTATTAGCTTACATGATTCCCGCCCTCTATTTAACTATACTTATTCATAAATATTTACTCAAAAACGAGTATAGGAAAACCTTAATTCCAAAACCCTAACGACTTTAAATAGGATGAAGCGGGGGTAGCAGAGCCAGGTTAAATGCGCGGGACTCAAGACCATAAAGGGGGTTATCCCGTGGGCGTAGGCCCTTCGTGGGTTCGAATCCCACCCCCCGCACCATACCATTATAAAGCTATGCAAACTATATCCGATCCCATAGCGATGGAAGTCAAGTTACACCTTCTCATATTCACCCTTACGAGCAGACTTCCTACCTCCTAACGCAGCATCAGTTAGCCTGTCTAATATCCTTGTAACCAAGTATACTTAGCAACTCCCTAGATAGATTCTATACTGTGTCGCCTCCTCAAATCCTCTGGTTGGGCTATGCCAACTATATCCCACAAGGCTATTTCAAGCCCATCATCCGTCTTCCTCTCATCTGATAGACTCTATAAAATGAGAAATCCAATCTTCAACTAGAGTAGTATTGGGTTCCCACCAAGCAAGCCTGTAAAGCTCTGGTAACTTAGACATCCTCTTTAGCTGCTAAAAAGAGAAGGTGAATGGTCATCCTATCTGAATATGGAGTCCAGAATCATCATTACGATGAAGCCAGCTATTAAACCGAACGTTGCTTCCCGGCCGAAGCCTTTTTTATGGCTTTCAGGTACCATCTCATCGGCGACGACGAA
>JANXEK010000051.1 GCA_025058595.1 Candidatus Bathyarchaeota archaeon | reverse complement strand
GGATGAGGGGGTCTTAGACTATTACTGGAGGGCTGTACCGGTTGATCTAGATAAGTATACGGCTACAGCTTTCCTGCACGAGAGGGATGGATACTATGTAGAGGTTGAGGATAACGTCGAGATATCTACACCTATACAGGCATGCCTGCTTCTGAGGAGCCCATCTCTAATCCAGGTTCCACATAACATAGTAGTGGTGGGGGAGGGGTCTAAACTACACGTGTTAACCGGGTGTACCGTAGCTAGGGAGAATCCTGGAGTGCATATAGGGGTATCGGAGTTCTACGTTAAGAGGGGTGGGCTATTAACGTTCACTATGATACATAGTTGGAGTAGGGGTATGCATATACGTCCTCGAACAGCCGTATACGTGGATGATGGAGGGGTATTCGTAAGCCAATATATAACTACATCGCTAGTGGATTCTATACAGGCTTATCCTATCGTCCACCTTGTAGGTGAGGGTAGTAGCGCTTACCTCTCATCTGTGATAGTCGGTAGAAGCTCATCGCATATAGATGTAGGCGGGGCTATCGAGCTTAAAGCTTCAGGCTCCTCAGGGGAGGTCGTATCTAGAGTAGTGTCTATGGATGAGTGTAGGATAGTATCTAGGGGTAGGGTAACGGGTTTGATACGGGGGGTGAAGGGGCATATAGAGTGTAGGGGGCTTATACTCTCAGATGGATCGTACATAGATGCTATACCTGAGCTTGAAGCTAGAGCTTACGATGTGCAGTTAACCCATGAGGCAGCTGTGGGGAGGATAGCGGAGGAGGAGATACTATACCTTATGGCTAAAGGTTTCACCGAGGAGGAGGCTAGATCGATTGTGGTAAGAGGGTTCCTACAGCCTAAACTCCCGATGCTTCCTAAGCAGCTAGCAGATTATTTGTCCACGGTTATGGAGAGGATAGCGTACGCTATATAGGGTTGCGAGGGGGTGGGGATGATTCTACATGGTGTAGTCGTATCCGGGAGGGGGGTTGCATCCAGATACACATCATATGGATGGTTTAAAAAGTATGTTGAAGATAGGCTCGGATTCACACCTACCCCGGGAACCCTGAATATACTCCTAGCACCTAGATCATCTAGGGTTCTACGAAGCTTGATAGGATGCGATCTAGGGATCAAGCTGGAATCGCCTGAAGGGTTTAAACCAGCTTTGATATTCAAAGCTAGGATCCTAGGTGTTCCATCCGCTTTGATCCATCCGCTCATCGAGGGTAGACGTATAGAGGTAGCTGAATTCGTATCACCGGTAAACTTTAGGGGAACGTTCAACCTGAAGGATCTAACACCGATACCTGTATGGCTAGATATAGATAAATAGATGAAGCGGTCTAAAGTATATCTGGCGATGAAGATTCTTCCCGCCGCTCCAGTCTGATGGGTACGGGGCTCGATGAAGACGCCTGCGACAACCGAGCCTAACCCTATAGGCAACGTTTAAATCGGTATAGGGTTAGGTATCTACATCTACGTGATCCATCCATGCACCATCTATCTACCGATAGGTTTATAGAAGCTAGAGCTATGCTTCACAGTCATAGCACCGCTTCGGATGGTAGGTTACCTCCTGGAGACGTCTTAGAATACTACCGCTCTAACGGGTTTAAGGTGGTATCGCTAACGGATCATGATAAGATAACTAGGGTCGATGAATCGAACGGCTGCATATTCGTACCGGGTGTAGAGGTATCTTCTGGTAGATCTAAGCTGGGGGAATCCTACCATATAGTAGCTCTTATGATCGAAGATGAAGGTATACTCAGGGTTAAGGATAGCCCTCAGGAGTTTATAGATAGGGTATCCAGCTCCGGGGGGGTTGCCTTCATAGCTCACCCCCACTGGTCTAACCTAGTCTACGAAGATCTAGCAGGACTCGAAGGGTATATGGGCATCGAAATATATAATACGGGATGCGAAGCGGAGGTATCTAAAGGATACTCGCTTACATACTGGGATAACATCCTATCTAGAGATCCGGGTATATTCGGGTTAGCTGTGGATGACGCTCACAGGTATATACTACCGCCGATCGATGCTTTAGGGGGGTGGGTTACGCTTTTCCTCGACGAAGAGAGTAGCGATTCGGTCGTAGAGGCTCTTAAAGATGGTAGATTCTACTCTTCGATGGGGCCTGAGATAACGTTCCTAGAGGTTTCGAGTAGCTCCGTGAATATGGTATCATCCCCTGTAGAGAAGGTTTCTATAGTATCATCCGACGGTAAAGGTTTCGGTTTAACGGTATCGGATCTAAGATTATTCGTTAGACTGTGGAGGGGGGAGGGTAGACGTAGCATAGAAGATATCGTTTCCTCGGTGTACGTGGATATACAGGGGGGGAGGGAGGTTATAGTAGCAGAATCTAGGTATGGTAGGATGCGTGTCGCGATATCGAGCGGGGGGATCACAGAGTTCTCTTGTAATGGGAGGCTTGGATCCACGTATCTCAGTATAGAGATCGACGATTACAACG
>JANXEK010000050.1 GCA_025058595.1 Candidatus Bathyarchaeota archaeon | reverse complement strand
CTTACCGCATCCACTCGGACCTAAAAAGCATACGTAACTTCCATCATCTACCGTAAGGTTAACCTTATCTAAGGCTTGGATAGCTCCGAAGCTCTTAGATACATCCACTACATCTATATGCGGCAAGAATTCTACCCCTCACGATAAGGTATGTAATCGTACTCTGAAGCCTTGTAGATACGTACATCTGAGGCTCTAAACCCAGCTTTAACTTTGCAACCTGCTTCGATCCCGCTTTCATCCATAGATTTCGCCATAATCTTAAAAGCTCCATTGCAAACCCTCAGAACGTATATGTATCTACCTCTATGAAACAATACCTCTTCGACGAGAGCATCGAATGTATTCCATCCAGGTTCAACCGGCGGATCGATCCGTACATCCTCCATATCTATACATACGATAACCTCGTTTCCACTCTTTAATACATTTGATACATCCCCATAGGATGCCTCTATCTTAAACTTAAAGCAAGTATCCGCAGAGGATTCAAGCAATCCTCTGTAAGGATCTGAAACGTAAGCTCTGAATATATTCACGTCTGATATGAAGTATGCTACGAATAGGTTTCTAGGATTTCTACGCAGCTCATCATACGATCCTATCTGGATAATACATCCATCGTTCATCACAGCTATCCTATCGGCTAACTCTATAGCTTCCTCGACGTTATTGGTAACATGTACGACGGTCCTATTTAGATTCTTAGCGATACTCTTCAGTTCCCCCCTCAATTCAACCGAGAGCTTAGCGTCTAGCTGACTTAAAGGTTCATCAAGAAGTAGAAGCTCAGCTTCTGTAGCTAGCGCTCTAGCTAACGCTACCCTCTGACGCATACCTCCTGAAAGCTCATATGGATAAGAGTCAGCTCTATCCAGTAGATGCATAAGATTAAGCATCTCTCTACATATCTTCTCAGCCTCGATCGTATCGACGCCTTTCACCAAAAGTGGGAAGTATACATTATCCCATACTGTCATATGGTTGAAGAGGTTGAAGAACTGAGGGAAATAGCCTACACCCCTCTCCTCAGGAGGTATACCTACCACAGGTCTTCCGCCGATAGATATCTCCCCTTCATCAGGATCCACTATACCTGCCACTATCTTTAGAAGAGTGGTTTTCCCAGCCCCAGTCGGCCCTAATACGACGAAATACTCTCCTCTACCTACCTCAAAGGATACATCCTTTAAGATAGGTTTACCTGAATAATACTTCCAGATGCGGGATACCTTTAGGAAGCTACCCACCAGCTATCACCCTCACTACGCTTATAAATACTAGCGAGAAAGCTACTAGGAGGAGGGTTGAGAATAAAGCAGCCGGTATAGCTAGAGATTCTACCATAGTAACAACTAGCGTCGATACAGTGTAATCCCCGCCCATAACTATGAATGTAGCTCCAGTCTCACCTAGGGAATGCGTGAACGAGAGTATAGCGCCTGTTAGGATTCCCCTCCTAAGCATAGGTATAGATATCAGTTCGGCTAGCTCTATAGGTTTAGCACCTAGAGTCCTAGCTACATCTTCGCAATCTCGTATATCTGATCCCTCGAATACAGCGATTATAGATTCGACGACGACGGGAACCGAGAAAACTATATGCGTCAATATTATAAGCCATATACCGGGAGTTAGGACGTTGAACAACCTAGGACCCCATAGGAGCATAGAGGATATACCTAGAGCGGATGTAGGTATTACGAGCGGGATCTTAAGTATAGCTCTGAGTATTCTTCCGAAGCTGTACTTTTCGATAAGGTATACTAGCGGTATAGAGATACATACCGATATGAATGTCGATAAACCCGCCGCTAGGAAGGATGTCAGCATAGCTCTGGATAGGAGCGATCCATATCCAGCTGGGCTTACGAATATTTGATAGGCTATGCCACCCTCCACCCTGCCTGTGAAGGGGTCTCCACTCCAATATAGAAACGCGGAGTATAATGTCGAAACTATAGGTAGAACCATAAGCATGGAGAGGATGACGATTATAAAAGCTTTACCTACCATAGAGGGTAGCTTCGAAGAGAGAGCCTCCTCTAAAGCTATTATCCTATGCTCCACATCCATCCTAGCTAGAATCTTAGGTAGCGAAACCCATCTTCTACGTGATAGTAACATCTCTAACGGGAGTATCATAGCCCATGTCAATAGTATTAGTAGAGCTCCTAGAAAGGATGCGGTAGCTATCTTGAATTCAAACTCCCATCTAACGACGGCTACTGCTGCCGTGATATGCGTACCAGAAACTATCATGGTAGCTCCAGTCTCACCTAAAGATCGGGTTAAAGCCATTATGGATCCCGATAGGAGGGCTGGGAGCGATAAAGGTAGTATAACCTTCCTGAAAGATGTGAATGGATTAGCACCCAAAATACGAGAAGCTTCTAAGAGGCTAGTTTTTATATCGAGAAACCTTGCCTGTAGAGGTTTAATCACGTATGGGAGGGTTAACGTTGTATGCACCAAAAGCAGTAGGACAGGGATATCGATCACCGGGATCTTACTTGTTATATCTACGATCCCAGTCCTTAATCCTAGGAGACCTCCTAAACCTAGATTCGTAGTCCAGGATATGAGAGTAGCAAAACCGAAGCCTGATGTAGGTATTACGAGCGGAAGCGAGATTAACATATCTAGTATAGATTTACCTAGAAACCTGCCGTAAGCTAGCATGTAAGCTAAAGGTATACCTAAAGCTATATCTATCAGAACTGTTAGAAGCGATAGTTTAAACGAGAATATAAGGACGGATTGTATAAGCTTCCAACCGGTATCGCTTACTATAGGATTATCGAATATCTCGTAGCGTATCTCATCCCAGTTTGTAGGTATGAACGAAACTACAAAAACTGATGGCAGTAATACGAATATTATCGTAGCTACGAGGACTGCTATCCTTAAAACTATACCTCCTATACGATATAGGTGGACCATTACGGTTTAGCCTCCAGCTCTAACTTTACTCCACAATGCAAGTAAGCCTTCGAGAAAATCGCTAGAAGGTATCGTCGTATAGATAGGAGCATCTATAATGGGTTCAACACCATTATCAGGGTTAAATATGCTTGTATCGATCTTCACTCCCTCGATGCTTGGTCTGAAACCGCTCTTCATAGCTTCTACTTGGGAATATTCGCTTAAGAGGAATGCTAGATACAGCTTGGCTAGATATCTATCCTCCTCG
>JANXEK010000004.1 GCA_025058595.1 Candidatus Bathyarchaeota archaeon | reverse complement strand
CTTTTTCCCTACTTAATCTTGCTACCCTAAACGATCCTACATAATTCATTTCATAAAATAGCTCTTTTCTTATATGTCCTAACGGATCTGGTTGGGATATAGCTGCTAAATCTACGACGATATTTACTTTATTAAGGATCTGGGGATCGAATGTTCTAGTATCATCTACTATCAACTTGAAATTTCTCATACCTATGTATTGCCTAATACCTATATCTCCAAATATGAGTTTATCTAAGCATATCACGCTATATCCTTCATCTAAGAGTTTTCCTATAAGGACGCTACCTATGTATCCAGCACCGCCTGTAACAAGAACTTTCAACTCTTCTCTGCCTCAAAGTATTCTCTTCTGAGAATATTTAGAGCTTTATCGGTACTATAGAAGTCGGTTTTTAGAATACTTCTTGTATACTCTGAGTTTAAGCTTGAATCTCTAGGTCTCTTTGCAATCCACCTCATATCTTTCATCTCAGCTTTTCCTATTAGGTTCTCGTCGAAACCAAGCACTTGAGCTACCTTTATCGCAAATACCTACTCATCCTTTCCCCGACAATGTGAAATATCCCTGCGAGTCTTCTTTCGGTGATTTCAAGTATCGCTTTCAGGGTAGCGTTTTAACTTTCCACAAACGGTGGATCCGAGTAAGAGTATAATTCTAACATCGTCTCGATGCATAATTTTGGCGATAAACCTTTCAAGATCTCCATGATATTTCTTAGGTATAGGGCTTAACACTAACGATCCACCTCACTTAGAAGTTCCTATGTCAACTTCACAACTTCTTCGGCGTTAGCTAGGAGGGTTTTCGCTACATTTATAGCATAAATCTCAGAAGGTTTTATTATCCTACCGACAGGCTCTCATCCATACCTAGTGGTTACACCTTGATCTTTAAGGGTAGTAGCATACATTGTAATCCTCTCTACTATATTTGTTTGTAAGATTCACTTTTTCGATTAACCCGTCGGTTGTAAACGTCCTTAATACGACTGTAGGCCTATGAGTTTTACAGGCTCGAAGCCTAGGACTGTTATCAAAGCTTTAACAGCCTTCTGTGCGGAGAGCTCAACATGAAGGATGGCGGTAGCATACCTCCCACGACTGAAATCTTCTTTAGCATATTCTAGATATTCCTTAGCCATAGGTATCCAATCGAGAGCCTTCCTATGCTTAACCATGTAGATGTACCTCTACCCCTCTAGATATTGAAGGAGCTATTGTCAGAGCATAAGAGTTCCTAATATACCTTTAGGATATTGCTAGATACTTCCTATCCGTTGAAAATAGGTTACTACCAGTGGTTGTAGCTTATTATTTGTTGTAGCGGTTTTCTGTCTGTTACCGGTTCTTTCTTTTCTGCCGGGTATCCTACTGTTATCATGGCTACTATTCTCGCTTCTTCCGGTACTCTTAATACTTTTTTAAGTTCTTGTTCTTCGTGGAATACTCCTATCCAGCATGTTCCTAGTTCCAGTTCCCATGCTGCTAGTACTAGGTTTTGTAGCGCTATCGACACGTCTATCTTCCAGAAGTCTGTTCCTGGGAAGCTTACCTCTGGTATGGCGCATCCTACTATCACTACTGGTGCTGTATCTAGCGGGCTCCTCCTAGGTCCTCTAGCCTGTGGCGGCCTCATCCTTTCTTTAACCATCCTTATCTCTTCCTTTATTTTCGGATCTGTAACTACTATGAACCTCCACGGCTGCCTATTACCGGCGGATGGTGCGAGCCTAGCTGCTTCGAGTATCCTTAGAAGCTTCTCATCTTCGACCGGTTTATCCTCGTAGACCCTTATGCTTCGCCTAGTTCTTATAGCTTCGAAAACCTCCATAGGGACACCAATTATAAGATCGGGGATGAAGTATATAAGGGCTGTGTAACTAATTTAGTTATTCCGATTAACCTCGGTTATCCCCGTATGATGCCGGTGAAGGATGTTTAATAGTATGTTATCGATCGGGGGGTTAGCATCCCTACAACTACCTACGAATATCATAGTGCTCTCATCCATCTGCGATCGAAGAAGTGTTTGATTAGGATAAGCTATACTACGATTACGGGTATAGTAGCGATTAATCCATGGATGCTCCGACGATTACGCCTAGAACGACTATCCGTATGGCGTCTGTGAACATCGCTTTATCCCTACCTGTTAGTATTCTTCCAGAGATCTATAGGGTTGTGGTGATGAGCATTATACAGGATAATGTTTTCTTAAAGATTTATATGGTTAAATATGGTATTTCTGTTCGAGGTAGGTTCTGCTTGGTTGAAGTATTAGTTGTATACTATTCTAGGACTGGTAGGACTGAGGCTTTAGCTAGAGCTGTAGCTGAAGGTGTTGGTAGGGTTGAGGGGGCTAAAGCTAGACTTGTACGTGTAGATTACGCTACGATCGAAGATCTGGTTTCATGTGATGCTGTAGCCTTTGGTTCTCCAAACTACTTCGGCTATATGGCTGGGCTTATGAAGCACTTCTTCGATGTAGCTTGGAGCGTTAGAGGGAAGATAGCGGGTAAACCTGCTGTAGCTTTTACATCTGGCGGTGGATCTAGCAACTCAGCGCTTCTAAGTATAGAGAGGATTATGGAGGCTTTCAGGATGGAGAGGGTATGCGATGGGGTTGTTTCAAGCGGTATACCTGGCGAGGAGGATCTAGAAGCATGTAGGAGGTTAGGAGAAGCTTTAGCTAGAGCTGCTATCGAGAGAGTGAAAGTATCTAGAGGTTGAGTTAAGCTTCACCCCTCCTCTCCTATACACGGTATACTGTCCGATCGGCTAGTTCGTGTATTTCTCTCATGGTTGATGGGTGTATCTTGAACCCTATATTCTCGGCTTCCGTTATAGCTTGGATTAATCCCTCCAGTTTAGCGTACCCTTCGGATCCTCTACTATAGTCTACGGTGTTATGCGTCATAAAGACTACAGTCTTCAGAGGTGGATCGGTGGATGATAGATGTTGGAGCCACCATGAGAGTATACCTTTAAGGTATTCTAGGCTACCTGATTCTATCCTTAGATGGGGTGGATCGCCGATTTTAGGTTTAACCCTTAGATCGGCTGTTACAGGTATATCTAGGAAGTCTATGCCATCCACATGGTGTGGGTATGGAGGTGAATCGATCCATATAGCGTGCCATTCAGGTCTAATCCTACCAGGTATATAGCAGCTTCCCTCCCTAAACCCTAGCTTGTAGATAGCCTTGTAGGTATCGATGTTAGCGGAGAAGTTTCCAGGTCTGAAGCCTCTAGGCTTAAAACCTAGATAGCTACTCCAATCTTTTACAGCTTCTCTAAGCTGGTATAGCTGATCTTCGTAGCTATAGCTTGCTAGGTAGCCCTCCCATCTTCCATCTCTAAAGCTTTGAGGGTGATAGTGTAGACCTAGCTCGAAGCTTCTATCCCTAGCTTCTAGGAATAGATCTCTATGTTCGTAGGCGGTTTCAGGTACTATGAAGAATGTAGCTTTAAACCCGTAGCCTGCGAGGGTATCGATGAAACACTCTATAGAGGATCTACTATCCAGCCAACTCTTAGGTCCACCTGGAGGTGAGTATTCCGCTATCCTCTCACAATCCATACTGAAGACGGTATGCAGGCTATCTTCAGCCATAGATCTAGTATACGATCATATACTAGCTTATATCGCTTTCTAGGGGATTTTATAAGGCCTGCTACACGTCATACCCATACCTAGGGAGGCTTAAACCTAGATCTACGTAGAAGCCTTAACGTATATGGAGATCTAGAAGAGTATGATGGATAGTATGAACGATGCACCCTAACATGAATTAGGTATGGATTTTTAGGTGATTATTAATGGCGGAGGTATGGAAATATTCATGGTCTACCCCCCGGGGGTAGACTCTATCTCTCAGCTGGGAGATAGAATAGAATCTAACCCTATGGTTAGATTAGGATGGGGCTGCTAGGTGTACCGTGATCGTGGCTATATACTTCATCCTAGATCTATCTACCTCATCGTAACGTTGAAATTTGTGGAGGATTCAACGTTATAACTGAAGCTTGGGTTACGACTGTAAGCGGGGGCCCGTCTAGGTTAGCTTCAGCTATATCTGAGGGTTCTCTAACCCCCCATAAACTTCTCTTCGAAGGTGAAGAGTTTACGGTTAACATCGTCGGGGAGGAGCGATCTTATACGAATCGGATTCTAGGATTTGAAGTGGAGTAGCGGTAATAGCCATTACGTGAGGGGCGTTTATCCTATAGGTATATGCGATATACTAAGTGGAGCTGATGGATCTATAGCTAGTATGAATGGCTTTCCACCGTAGACTCTGGTGGAGCTTACCGTAACTACCTTACCGTTATGCTCGCTGTATGGTCCTATCGAGGCTTTCATAGGTTCATGTCCTCTAACTATCATCTTAACCTCTAGCTTAGCGCAGATACTCTCCGTGATATCTACACCGAATTCTACACCGACTCCTCTTCTATTAGGGTATTCTCCATATCCACTCCACGGATCAGACCATAGTATATCCCCCTCAACCTCTAAGCTTGGATATCTTAGATCGTCTAAGCTCCTAATCCTACTCGATACCCCTCCATGAACCATCAATACCTCTCCAGGTATTAACGCTGCTAGGTATAGCTTCTCTATGAATGGTTTAAGCTTCTCTGAGAAGTATCGTATCCATCCACCTCTTTTCCTCTCAGCTTCGTATACCAGATCGCATGGATAGAATCTAGGTTCGCCATCATCGCTATAATCTTCATGATTACCTTTCAAAGCTATGATTCTCCCGCTAAACCTCTCTAGGAGATCTGCTATCGTATCTATAACCTCTACTCCATACAATCCTCTATCGGCGTAATCTCCTAGGAAGACTAGGAGATCTCTACCTATATCTACTAAGCTTAAGATCCTATTCAACGAATCGTAGTCTCCATGTATATCGCCTACAACTATTATCCTCTCGATACTTCTAAGCTTGGCTGGATCGAATTCGAATAGACGGGTGTATCGCTTCGACAGATGTCTCCACCCTCATCTGGATGAGTGATTAAGCTATGGATTGTACCGTCTCTCCTCCTCGATAGTGAACCTTCCTATAAGCCTTATATCCCTAGATGATGAACCCACCCTAACCTCGTATTCACCCTTATCTAGAAGCCAACCCCATCCATCGAAGCTTGCTAGCGATCTGAGATCCAGCTCCAGCTCCACCCTTTCTACTTCACCAGGCTTTAGAAGCCTGGTTTTATGGAAGCCCTTCAATTCTTGGAACGGTTTATCTATCCTCCCCTTAGGAGCTTTAACGTATACCTGAGCTACCTCCTTCCCAGGATAGCCCCCTACATTCTCGACTTCGAATGCTATCTTGATAGCTTCTCCGATCCTCTCTAACTCTAGACCCCTATACTCGAACCTAGTATAGGATAAGCCGTATCCGAACTCGTATGCCGGATCGACTCCGAAGGTATCGTAGTATCTGTAGCCTACGTATATCCCCTCCTCATACACAACCTTTTGAGGATTATCTTTCGGTTCACCTGGGAAGCTCCATGAAGGAACATCGTCATAGTCTATAGGGAATGTTACAGGTAGCTTTCCAGATGGGTTTATCCTACCTATAAGCGTATCGGCTACTATCCTCCCAGTCTCCTGTCCAGCCTGCCATACTAGGAGTATACCATCGACTAGATCCCTCCAGCTTACGACCTCTATCGGAGAACCTATATTCAATACGACTACAACCTTACCGCCACTTCTATGGAACGCTCTAGATATCCTCTCCAATAGGCTCCTCTCATCATCGCTTAGATAGAAATCCCCCTTCTCAAGCTTCCTATCGTAGCCTTCACCTGAGATCCTACTCAATACGAAAACCGCTACGCTATTCCTATCGGCGATCTTCTCCACTTCTTCTTCGCTTAGGAAATCTTGAGGTAGACTAGGTGCTGCTGATCCGGCTAGCAACCCCATCCTTACAAGGTATTCATCTCTACCCCTCATACAAGCTACATACCTACGGTAAACCTCAGCTAGCTCCTCGTCGATGAGGAGCCCGCTTCCCCTCAACCCATCTATGATGGATACGACGTATCTAGGATGTGTATCCCCGCTACCCGTCCCACCTTTAACGGTCTCTATCTGTCCAGTCCCGAATACGGCTACCCTAGCATCGAGACGTATCGGAAGGGCTCCATCATTCTTAAGGAGTATAACACCTTCAGCACCCGCTTCGTAAGCTATATTTGTATGCTCATCTAGGTTAGGCATATCAGAGTACCTATAACCTCTGAAGGAAGGCGAATCGACGATAACCCTCAATATATTCCTAACATTCCTATCCAGTATTTCTAAGCTAAGCCTCCCATCCCTAACCGCTCGAACTATCTCCTCGACCTCATCCCCCCTCTTAGAGTCTATCTGATAGGCTTTCCCAGGCATAATCAGATCGTTACCGGCTTTCATCTGCTCTACAGGATCATCGCCTGCATACCAATCAGATACTACGAACCCATCGAACCCCCACTCCCTCCTAAGAACCTCTGTTAGAAGCCATCTATTCTGGGAGCAGTATACACCGTTCAACTTATTGTATGCGCTCATAACAACCCAAGGCTTAGACTTCTTAACGGCTATCTCGAATCCTCTAAGATGTATCTCCCTCAAAGCTCTCTCAGATACGATCGTATCTATGATCATACGGTTAGTCTCCTGATCGTTAGCTGCAAAGTGTTTAAGACATGCTCCGACACCCTGGGATTGTATACCTTTAACGAAGGCAGCCGCCATCTCACCTGTTAGGATTGGATCCTCAGAGTAGTATTCGAAACTCCTACCGCAGAGAGGATTCCTATGGATATTCATAGCAGGCGCTAGGATTATATCGACGCCGTACTCCCTAGCCTCCTCACCTATAGCCCTACCTACAGCTTCCAAGATATCTCTATTCCATGTAGAAGCGAGCATAACGGCGACGGGGAAAGCTGTAGCGTGAAACCTCCTTTCATCACCTTCTCTGATAGGGTTTATCCTAAGACCTGCAGGCCCATCTGCAAGTACTATCGTGGGTATGCTAAGCCTCTCTATAGGATGGGTTTCACCTGCAGCACCTGGAACTCTAGAATGGGGGTTTCCGAACCATCCCGGCAACCCGACGCCTACGAGGAATCTAGCTTTCTCCTCTAAACTCATCGTAGATACTATCCTATCTATATCGGCCTCCCTAACCAATATACACCCCTTCTACAGGTTTTATAGTCGTAACTTTATTAAGGTTATCTCGGTGGAAGCTACTCTCCATTATAATGTTATCAGATCATTGTATACCGTACGATTTATATACTTTCCAGATCTAGATTTCTAGTTTCGAGGAAAAGGATTGAGTAAAGAAAGTGAGGAGCAACCCTATCCTAGAGGTAAGGTTACACCGGCTAACGCTATTCTCACACCTACAGGTATCGATGGGTTGGATAAAGTTCTCGGGGGTTTACCTAGAGGCGGTTTAATCATATTAGCAGGCAATCCAGGTACCGGTAAGACTATGCTCTCAGCTAAATTCCTCTATAGAGGAGCCGTAGATTACGGTGAACCAGGTGTCTACGTAAGCTTCGCGGAGAAGAAGCCTAGCTTCTACAAGACTATGTCTAGGATAGGTTTAGATTTCGAGAAGCTTGAAGCTGAGGGTATATTCAGGTTTCTAGATCTACTCGCCGTAAAGAAGACTGGTCTACCTTTAGCTATAGAGTCGATCGTAGAGACTATCGAAGAGATAGAAGCTAAACGTTTAACTATAGATTCGTTCACAGCTTTAGCTCAAACCCTCAGGGATCCCAGCGATCTTAGGATACTGCTGCATAGCCTTCTAGGTAGGATAGTATGGAGCATGGATTGTACGACTATACTGATAAGCGAGGTTCCGCTAGGTGAGAGTAGGGTGGGATCCGGTATCGAGGAGTTCGTAGCCGACTCTGTTATAATCCTCAGAGAGGGGTTACTCGATGGAAGGTTTCTAAGAGATCTAAGGATAGTTAAAGCTAGGGGTGTAAGCCTATCCGAGAAGCAGATGCTATTCACCCTCGATGGAGGATTCAACGTTATACCACCTTTCGTAGCTCCTAGCATAGATGTATGGAGGTTCTACAAGCCTCCAGACGATCCATCTCAGGATACATACTCGACGGGTATACCTGATCTAGATAGGGTGGTAGGCGGGTATCCTAGGGGATCTATAGTCTTATTAGAGGTGGATTATAGGATTAGAGACTACGACTATCAATCTACGCTAACTATACCGTTAGGATCGAGCTTCCTACGTAAGGGGAGGGGTCTCATGGTTATACCCTCCATAGGCATCGATACATCTAAGGTTATAGATCAATCCCTAGCATCCTTCGAGGATAGAGAGGGGGCTGAGAGGCTCCTTAGAGTGGTAGCGATAGAAGGGGGAAGGAGGTATAAGCATAATCGATGCATAACATACCTTAAAGGTAGATCTATCGATGAGGATTACGAGGAGATCTGTAGGGTTGAGGATGAATTGATATCAGAGCTTGGTAAGCCTATACTCAGGGTTATAGGGGTCGATAGGTTAACCCTACGCTACGGTTTAAACGGAGCTTTAAACCTACTATCGATAGATATAGATAGGGTAGCCTCCACAGGATCGTTAACGCTACTTATAGCTAAACCTATCTATCCGAGGCTTGCGGAGAGGATATCGCCTATAGCCGATACGCATCTGAAGCTTACCAGGGAGCACGGAGCTTTAATCCTATATGGGGTGAAGCCTAGAACAGGCCTATACGCTGTAGAGGTGGAGGCTAGGGAAGGCTATACATCGACTAAGCTTATACCTATAGTATAACTTAGTAGAGCCGGGTTTCGATATTGGAGAGGTTTGGGGAGGTATGCTGGATCCATACGAGGTTAGAAAGGATTTCCCTATACTATCGGTTAGGAGGAGTGATGGTAAGCCCCTAGTATATCTGGATAACGCTGCTACATCTCTTAAACCTAGATATGTTATCGAAGCTATCGTAGAGTATTATGAGAGGTATACCGTTAACGTTCATAGAGGAGTATACCGTCTATCGCAGGAGGCTACAGAGATGTATGAGGATTCTAGGGAGAGGATAGCTAGGTTTATAGGTGTATCCCCGAGCGAGCTTATATTCGTTAAGAACACTACGGAGGCTATAAACCTTGTAGCATACGGTTTGGATTGGAATCCCGGTGATGAAATCATAACGACCGTTATGGAGCATCACTCGAACCTAGTACCGTGGCAGATGGTTAGGGATAGATACGGCGTTAAGCTTAGATTCCTAGATATAACCGGTGGAGGCACTTTAGATCTAGAGAAGCTACCCGATATATTATCCGAGAGGACTAGGCTTATAGCGTTAACCCATATATCAAACGTACTCGGAACCGTGAACCCTGTAGACGATATAGCACGTATAGCCCGTAAGAACGATATACTACTACTAGTCGATGCAGCTCAATCAGTACCGCATATACCTGTAGATGCTAGGAGGATAGGATGCGATTTCCTAGCTTTCAGCGGTCATAAGATGCTTGGACCTACAGGTATAGGATGCCTATACATACGTAGAGGTGTAGAGGATCAGGTTAAACCAGTATTCACGGGTGGTGAGATGGTTAGAAGGGTTAGCTTAGATAGATCTACGTGGAACGATATGCCTTGGAGGATGGAGCCTGGTACACCCAACGTAGCAGGAGCTATAGGTCTCGCAGCAGCAGTAGACTATCTATCACGGTTAGGTATGGATAAAGTTAGATCCTACGAAGATAGGTTGACCGAGTACACTCTAAGAAGGCTAAGCGAGATAGAGGATGTAACCATCTACGGGCCTAGGGATACAAGGTTTAGATCCGGTATAGCAGCCTTCAACGTAGGATCCATAGATCCGCATGACGTCGCTCTACTACTAGACGAACTCGAGAATATAGCCGTAAGATCTGGTGTACACTGTGCAGAACCTCTACACGCTAGGCTAGGATTAACAGGTACCGTGAGAGCATCCCTCTACATATACAATACTATGGAGGAGATCGATATACTATGCGATACCCTGAAGAAGATAGTAGAAACCCTAGCCTAACCCTTCAAATCTTTAAGGATAGCCTCCGCTACACGTCTACCCGATAGCAGCATACCACCGAATATAGGCCCCATCCTAGGTATACCGTACACAGCTGCTACAGACATACCGGCTACATACAACCCGGGGCATACAGCTCCAGTCTTCTCCACTACAAGCTCCTCGCTCTTCGAAGCCCACATAGAAGATTCACCTCTTATCGATAGGTTAAGCTCAGGTATCTTCCTAGAAGCTATAGATACAACCTCAGCTTCATGACCGGTACAATCGACCACAGCCCTAGATTTCATAGATAGAGGATCGACATGGAAAGCTGCGGCTATCGTAGAAGTCCACTGTACCACGACACCCACCACTTTCACGCATCCATCCTCAACCCTATAGATAACATCATCGACGGTAACCCCTAGCAGTATCTCAGCTCCAGAATCTATAGCTGAGGATGCAAGCTTAGCTATCATCTCAGCAGGATCCACTATGTAGAGACCAGTAGAACCGTGAAGCCTATACCTACACCCTATATCCTCCAGTATACCTAGAACCTGCTTCTGCACCACGATAGCCGGTAGCTGCATACCCCCACCACCTATACCGCCACCGAAGGATAGCCGCCTCTCGAATACCACAGTCTTCAAACCGCTCCTAGCAAGGTATACCGCAGCCGTAAGACCTGCCGGACCTGCACCGACTACCGCTACATCGATATCCATCAACCTAGATAGCTTCTCAGCCGAAGATTCTATTATAGCTCTAGATATAGATGCTTCATCGATAACCATAAACCGCTGCCACCCCCCCACATAACACCGTTAGATCTCCATATCTGATGATATAAAGGATATTTAAAGATAGGCTACGAGGTTTACATCGTAGTATAGTTTCCCCCTTCTAGGTAAAGCCTCATAACCCTACATAGCTCGCATAGATAATCCTCTCTAAACACGCCACCAGAAACTATACTATCGACCATACCATCTATAACCCTCCTAGCTTCATCTATAGATAAAAGCTTCTCGATAAGCCTACCGCCACGCTTAACGTTCATATAGTGGCTTACAGCAGCTTGGGTAGTACCTAGAATTTTAGCTACAGAGGATTGCGTATAGCCATACTCCTCTATAAGTCTACGAGCTACCACAGCTCTCACAGCTGGAAGTATATACTTGGTCGATAGCTCGCAAGGAAGCTTCATCATACAAGATCTAAACATAGATAACAATATTACAGGGTTATTAAGATTTCCCTCCTAGAATCTAACGGCTCCATCTAGAAGAACCCCTCAGCAGATTCATGGATGTTACGGAAAGCCCTACACCTAATCCAGCCTAGTATAGGTAGAGTCTACCCCCCGGGGTTCGACCATGAATATTTCCATACCTCCGCCATTAATAATCACCTAAAAATCCATTATCGATGCTCGATACTTCATACCTGGATGCCGCAGAATTCATAGAAGAACAAATAGACAAAACGATAGGACGATACGAAGAATACCTAGAAGAAGAGGGGTGGAAGGTCTAAGATAAACGAAGCTGGCTTAAGAAAAGTTTTGAAAAATAGACATTAAATGGGTCTCACCTAGTGAGCTCGAAGTCACGAGGCTAGGTGAACGATCTTCTCTTAAGGCTTTGAGAGGACGATCCTGAGACCGACCCAACGTAGGTGTTAACACTCGTAAATAGTAGTAGAAGTAGCATTAAATGGATATTATCGTGGAAATCCTATAGCCCGGGGGAGATTCGAACTCCCGTCGGAGGCTCCAAAGGCCTCCATGCTTACCAGGCTGCACCACCGGGCTACTCTTCGAGATATACCTATGTTTTAGGATTCTAGGCTAAAACTTTTACTTCTTAAGGGGGTATGGCTTGCCTTCTTCGAGTATCTCTCTAGGTATTCTATCTTTCCATTTCTCTAGGAATGCTATATCCTCCCTTCTATCTCTTAGCTGATCTGGGAGCATTTCTGGTATACCGTCTTTAACAGGGTAGTATCTCCTGCATTTCCAGCATATTATGATAGCTTCTGTTATCTCTTCTCCCTCCTCTTCGAAGATTATCAGGTCTAGCGGGTGGTGTTTATCTATAGGGCATGCCAGGTAATCCATAAGCCTTCTCTTCAATATCTTTCACCTCTCGAGCTTCACGGGTTTATGAGTCCTGCTAGATTCTAGTATCGCTTCACAAACCTTTAAAGCTTCTAATCCATCGTATCCTGTTACCTCTAGTCTGCATTTACCTAGGGATGCTTCTATGAAGTGTCTTATCTCTATCTTTAGGGGTTCATCCCATCTAGATATAGGTGTAAGTATGGAGTCCTTATTCTCGTACACTATCTCCTGGGTTAGATAGTCTAGGGATACTATAGCGTTACTCCCCGTTACCGTTAGATTCCTAACCTTCCTAGGTGTCATCCAGTTAGCTTCTATGAAACCTATAGTCGACCCCCCATACCTTAAAATTACACCTACATAATCTTCGAATCTATGCATAAGCCTACCCGCTAAAGCGTAAACCTCACTCGGATCCTCTGATAGTAGATATCTGAACACGTATACATCGTGTATCACCGTATCCATAACTATACCTACGTCGCCGATCCTCTCAGGCCAGTATGAAACCCTTTTAGCCGTAAGCATAAGTATATCGCCTAGTCTACCCTCCTCGATCATCGATCTAACCCTCCTAACCCCTGGGTTAAAGCATTCTATATGCCCAGGCATCAATACTACACCTCTACGCTCAGCTTCGGATACAAGCTTCAAAGCATCATTTACAGAAGTACACATAGGCTTCTCTACGAGGACATCTATACCATCTCTGACAACTTCGTACGCTATCTCGAAATGAGTAGATGAGGGCGTACATATACTCACAGCTTCAGGTTTCCAATCCCTTATAAGCTCCCGGTAATCTGTATACGCTTTACAACCATACCTTCTGGCGACCTTCTCAGCCCTCTCCCTATCTACATCGCATACAGCTACAAGCTCGCATACATCGTTCAACTCAAAGTATACCCTAGCATGGTTACCACCCCAAGATCCACATCCTATAAGAGCAACCTTCAATCTACCTGGCAAGGGAGACACCGTCCAATCCCAAATATACGAAGCCTAACCTAGATACTTCGACCCTATCGATAATTCCAGCTAAATCGACTATAACAGGGTTATTCTTGGCTAAAGCTTTAGCTACACCGAGCTTCCTTATGATGATATTCTTCATATATCTAGATTCGGGTAGAATCACTATGATATCTGCACCTTCCAAGCACTCTTCTATCCTCCTAGATACCTTAAACCCAGCTTTACCCGGCTCTTCTAGAGCATAGGGATCGAATACCTTCACGTAGACCTTCATCTTTCTAAGCCTTAAAGCTAGATCTATAGTCGGGGAACCTATCGTACCACCGCTTATAAAGGTTCTATCGGGTTGACCTATAAGCGCGACGCTACACCTCCTAAGCGGTTTACCTATCTGTTTAGCAGCTTCTCTAATCATAGAGAGGTGGATTCTAGATATACTTTCACCCACCCTCAAAGCTGCATCGAGAAGTTTAGGTTTAAGTTTATACGCCTCGCATAGATCTAGTAGAAGCTTCGCATTCTCCGATAGATAAGCCCAATTTGGTGGGGTTTGATACGAAGAAGAATATAGAGCCTCTATGGAATAGTTTAAAGATCTATTATCCAATCCTAACCTACCGCAAATCTCTATAAGCTCATAGGTAAACGCGTGTAATATATACTTGGAGACGCTATCGAATAGCTTTATAGCTTCAGCGCATCGTATACTATCTATCTTAAATATCTTACAACCGTACACCGTGCTTACGATAGCCTCAGCTATATCTAGACTCCTCTTATCTACCGCCGCTAGGATTTTAACCGTAGAATCGCTTCCTTCCATCTGTAGAGGCTCGTAGGGGGTATAAGCTAAACCGAAGCTATCACCCGCTTTCAAACCAGAGAACCTTTCCAATAGATCCACTATGACATCCTCAGTCATGCCTGGAGGCGTGATAGTACTCGAGATTATAAGTTTACCCTCGCTAAGCCCTCTACCCACTTCCTCAGATAGCTTATACAAAATAGAATAGTCTGGCCGACCTACCTCGGAGAATCTTATCGGCACAAATATATCTATGATATCAGACTCCGATATTGCTTCAATCCTATCAGAAGCTACACATATCATGCCGCTCCTTAGAAGCCTAGAGATAGCTGAAGAATACCTACTCCCGATAACCATCTTAACGAAGGATTCAGCAGAGCAGACATCCATATCGACTACGGATACACGAGCACCTATCCTCCCATAAGCATACGCTAGCGGAGCCGGGGAGCCGCTGTACCCGACGACCGCTACCCTTAGAACTCCAGACTTCAAACGTTCAGATACATCTTTAGGGGGATAAGAAAGTACTCCAGACAAACTATAGCCTAAATAGAGCGGTGTAAAACCTTATAAATTATTAAGCCGGCTCTAATAGAACGATCTATCTAGAGCTTAATGGTGGTTATACGTATTGAAGGAGGGGGTATGGAATCTTAGAGGTTTCGAGGAGGCCCTGGAAGCTATTCGAGGATGAGTGTAGAGGATTAGTGTCTCAAGCCCTAACAGAACTCGATATAGAGCCGGGAGATATACCTTTCGAGCCTCCACCATCCCATGTATACGGTGAGCTTGCTACACCTGTATGTATGATGCTAGCTAAGAAGTCAGGGTTGAATCAGCGTAGCTTAGCTTTCGAAGTAAAGTCAAGGATAGATAGAGCTAATAGGAAGCTTATCGCTAGAGTAGATGTAGCAGGTCCAGGCTACCTTAACTTCCACCTCGAGAAGCCTACATTCTTCAAGCTTCTCATATCTTCGATACAATCTCTAGGTGAAGAATGGGGTCGATTAGAATCTGATAGAGGTTTGAAAGTTATAGTCGAACATACAAGCGTGAACCCTATACATCCGATAGGGATAGGGCATGCTAGGAATAGCTTCCTTGGAGATTCGATCGCATCGCTACTGAAGGCTAGAGGATACGAAGTCCATAAACACTTCTATATAGATGATGTAGGTAGACAGGTATCGATACTAGCTTACGGGTATGATCTACTCGGTAGACCTAAAGCAGAGGGGAAGCCCGATAGGTTCCTAGGCTTCATCTACGCAGCGACTTCATGCATACTAGAGGTTAGACGATTGAAATCAGAGCTTGAATCGTGTAGATCTAAGCAATCTGATGATGAATATAGAAGGCTAACTTCACAGCTAGACGATTGGGTGGGTGTAGCGGCTGAACTTAGGAGTAGGGATGAGAAGCTTTTCGATAAGCTTCTAGAATCTATCGAAGCAGATAGAGACCCGGAGGCAAGTATATCGGAGATGAATAGATCCTATGAGGGGTATACGGATGAGGGTATCGTCAAGCTGATTAGAGAGGTCGTATCCCTATGTCTAGAGGGCTTCAAGGAGACTCTATCGCGTATAGGTGTGGAGTTCGATTCATGGGATTGGGAGAGTGAGCTTGTATGGAGCGGTGAAGTGGATAGAATGCTATCTATGCTAAGGCTTACACCGTACTGTAGATTCGTGGAGTCGGCTCTAGTATTCGACGTAGCTGAAGCGGCTAGGAACCTAGGGTTGGAAAGATATATAGGCATCGATATAGAGACGCCACCATTAACGCTTACGAGAGCTGATGGGACGACGCTATATACGACTAGGGATATAGCCTATGCATTCCGTAAGCTTAAACAGTACGATCTCTCTGTAACCGTTATAGGCGTAGATCAGAAGCTGCCTCAAACCCAGCTTATGATAGCTCTTTCGACCTTAGGATTGGAAAGAGTCTTCGAGAGATATAAGCCTCTATTCTACGGTCTCGTAAAGCTTCCAGGATACAAGATGTCTAGTAGGAGGGGGCGTATAATAACTTTAGATGAGGTTTTAGATGAAGCTAAGATTAGAGCTTTAACCGAGATACGTAAACGTTCACCTAACATCGATACTGAGGAGGCTAGCAGGGTAGCCGAAGCTATAGCAGTAGGAGCTGTTAAATATGCGTTAATCAGCGTATCTCCTGAGAAGGATATAACTTTCAACTGGGATAGAGTCCTCAACTTCGAGATGAACAGCGGACCATTCCTACAATACGCTCATGCTAGAGCATCCAGTATACTAGCTAAAGCCGATGTAGACTATATCGACGTAGATTTCGATCCAGTATTGTTAACCGATAGGTTGGAGGAGGATCTACTGATACATATATCCAAGTATCCGGAAATCGTATGGAGCTCTTCGGAGAATCTAGCTGTACATACGATAGCAGAATACGCTAACGAACTAGCTATGAAGTTCAACACATTCTACGATAAGCTCCCAGTACTTAAAGCAGAACCTCGAGAATTAAAGATAGCTAGATTAAAACTTGTATACGCGTTTAAATCCACCCTAGCTTCTGCTCTAAGAATACTAGGCATAAAACCGTTAGAAAGGATGTAAAGACTACTGGCTAACCCTGCCGACTATTTCCTCTTCAACCTTCTTCAACCCTAGTATGGTGATAGCATATCTACCCTTCTCCGTCCTCGTTATCAAACCTTTCTCTAGAAGTTTCGGTAAGATGTTTCTCACAGTTTTCTCAGATTTACCTGTGAATATCGATAGCTCCCTAGCATCCATACATTCATCCTCAGATAAACCTATATTGAACGATAGATACTTCGCGGCTAAACCTATCAATACAAGGCTATGCGTCGCGAAATTAGTCTGAGTGGATAGCATGGGTACGCCTTCGCTTACCTTGACTATATCTTTCAAAGCTTCGGCTAACCCTTCAAGGCTAGGCTTATAGATAAGCTCCTCTACGATCCTCAAGCTAGGTAGGATCTTAGATAGGAATCTTACTATAGATCTTAATACCTCATCGGCTGATCCCGTAAAGTCGGCTTTCAAATCCCCATACTCTATATGTACGTAGAGCTTATCCTCGGCCAACACTTATTCTACTCTTAATGTTAGGTATGATATCCTCGATAAGCTTTTTCAACCCTAGAGATGTAAGCCTATACGCACCCCTCTTAGGTTTATCGAGATAACCTTGATTCGCTAGCTCGCTTAGACGAGCCGATACGGTACCAGGTTTAACTCCTGTATCTCTCTGTATATCCCTACTCGTTACCGTATCATCATCGGATAACCCTATCCGAGAGGCTATCCAAGCTTTAGCTAAAGAAAACCATATAGATTCTATATCCGTTAATTTACTCCTATCGACTATCACGGTGGGTCCTTCAGAGCCTACTGCCAATATACCCGTCATAGCTTCGAATACTTCGACTAAATCCACTTTAAGTGCAAGCTTCGAGGCGAGAAACCATGTAGGATGTATCTCGCTTATGAATTTAAGAAGACATCTGATAACATCATCGATCGACCCTTTGAACTCGATCTGTAGATCACCCTTCTTAACTATAACCTCTATCTCCCGTGTAGAATCTGATGTATGCTGCGACATGAGGACAGCACCTCTTGATATATGAATATGAAGTAGACTACTTTTAAAAATTAACGAAAATCAGTATAACATTCGTTATCGTGAAGCACAAAATATTTACATGCAGCTAAGCCTCATACTTAGACTGGAGGTTGATGCAGGAATTTAAACTACCGCGTAGGTTAAGCTGGGAGAGGCTCTGCCAGGTTCTTGTAAGCTATCTCAACGCTGGGGCTGATAGAGAGTATATCTCCGTGAAAGATGTAGCAGAGAGAGCTGGGGTAGATGAGAAGAATGTAAGCCGTAATAATGCATTCTTCAAATCTTGGGGGTTTATAGAGGAATCTAAAGATACTCCTAAGAAATATAAGCTAGCAGAGGATGCTATCAAGTTTGTAGCAGCTTATAGGATAGACCCAGACTCGGATGTTGCGAAGAGAGCTCTACAGAACTTACTTATGAAAAATGAAGTAGTGATGAGCATCGTAGAGAGGATAGAAGCAGAGGGATTTGATCGGCGGAGGTTAATGGCTGAAATACCGTCGATAGTCGGTGATGCGAAAGTAGATCTCGTAGGTATACAGAGCTTCCTAGATATGTTAAACTACGCATTCGAATGGGAAGGAGTGGAAACTAAGAAGCTTAAACCTGTAGAACAGGTTAGGGAAAAGAAGAAGCCGAGGAGAGAAGCTATCAGGAGAGAATTACCAGTGACGAAAGCCGGGGTTAACCTTCAGTTACAACTCGTATTCATAATAGATCAGAATACAGATATGGAGAAGCTTGCATTACTCTTCGATAAGATAGTATACATACTAGGATTCGCTGGATGGAAGACGAGTGAATCTGAAGAGTAGGATACTCTACACCATACATAGATTAGTACTATATGGGTGGTCTCTTCTGTAAATATCTATAGCTACCTTTCCGCCCCTCTCTAGATAGGATACCCTCCCTCACAAGATCGGCGAGACTATGAGCTATAGCACTCCTATTATAATGATATCCCATCCTAGACATCTCTTCATCAACTTCTGAGAGGCTTCTACTGGTGGAGAACCAGCCGTTCCTCCATAGACTCAATATAATGTCACGACATGTTTTAGGCTCACCACCCCTAGTATAGCTAGTACTCACGGTGGGAGATATCGTAGGTAGGCCCTTCTCCCTCAAACTAGATAGGAATGTATCTATGATATCTTTGAGTTGTTCTTGTCTACATTCAACATCAACCTCAAGATCACCGAATTTTAAACGGATATGTATTCTGTCATCCTTTCCGTATCCCCCCTCTGCTTGATTTTTTGATTGTTGAACATTCAACAACATTTATAAGTCTCCCCTAACCTATACCTTAATAGTAATTAGGTGTGTTTGGTGTTTAAAAATGTTAGCCAACAATAAAATGCATCCGAAGACCCTCCATGATACAGGTTATGAGCTAGTTTACTCTGAGCTATATCAGAATATGATAGAGAAGGGTACCGATCTTTTGATAGAGAGATTCAGAGGGTATGTAAAGGAGTGTAGGCATGTAGCTGAAAATCTGAGGGGTATTATAAGGACTAGACGTTGCATAGTAGATAGAGGGATACTAGCTTCTAGACGTATAGTCGGAGTTGATGCAGGACATAACGGTGTACATTTCAGGTTTGCTTACGTGCCGATATACAATGCAGTCGCCGTACTTTTTGAGGGGATGGAGTTTAAAGGTGAACCACTATGCGTATCAGGACCGCCGGATATATGGGCTGTAGATGATGAACCTGAAAGAAGGGAGAACCTCCTTCATATGGCCCTAGAATACTACGTAGCTAAGAAGGCTGTAGAGCTTTGGAATCCAGATTACCTAATAATAGATGGTGGTATCGTTTTGAATCCTAGACTCTATCCTAACAATTCAGATTCTAGTGAGTATAGATACGACTTCACCTATACCGTTATACAAGCGTTAGAACTGTTGAGGGTATGCGAGGAGAACGACGTCCTGATTCTAGGCTTTGTTAAACGTAGCTGTATGAATTATTATGGTAGACTTCTCGGTTACGAGAAGTTTAGGGACGCGATATTCCTAAGCTTGATAATGGATGAGAATGAATATACGGAGCCATTCCCTATGAAGAATAAGGTTTCAGAATCCTACGTTAAGATAGCTGAAGAGCTTGGTATAGAGGTATCGGATGTTTATAGTAGCTATGTTAAGACTTGGGTTATACCTTTTAGGATAGAGATCCCCAGCTTCAACCTAGATATGCTCGAGGAAGCTGTCTCCCTTATAGTGTCTTCTGCGAACGTTATGGGTATACCATACCCTATACACGAGGCTGACAGGTACACGAGAATAAGTAAACCGTTCTCTAATATCCATACCTTGAATTTCTTCGCTAAAGCTGTCGAGCTTGTTAAGAGGGGCGAGCTTACATCTGAAGAGTTAAACTTCCTCCTACTCCAGCATGGGGAGTATTGGGCTTTAACAGATACTACCAACAAGGGAAGCTGGGAGCTTTGATAGAGATAGGTTACATACTATCCGGATGTGATCAGAGAATAATACCGTTCGTGGTTAAGGAAGGGTATAAAGTCGTAGTTAACGGATACTATTTCATCAAGCATCCGTTAAGCAGAGATAATTTCACACCGGTCCTCCTTAGGGTTTTCAAGGTTACCCCCTATAATCCTGAGATGGGGTTAGGCGGATTCGGACCTATAGCTGGTAAGAAGGGGGAGAAGGCTCAGTATGGAAAAGGGTTAGAGTACGATGTAGCTTTCACAGAAGCATTAGGCTATATACGTAGTGATGGAAAGTGGGTTAGACTCGAATGTGCCCCTGGGACATGGGATCCAGTTTACCAGCCTGAGCCGTATGAGTTGCAGGAGTTCTATATGGAGATTATGAGGGGAGGTAAGAAGGAATGCTTTCCGATACGTATAGGTAGGTTGAAGGGAACCGACGTCCCGATATACCTAGATCTGAACTCTATAGCTAAGGGACATATGTTCGTAGCAGGTATGAGTATAGCCTACTACGAGCCTATCATATACATGTATAAGGGGGAGATATGGATAGAGGAGATAGGTAGATTCGTAGATCGATTCTTTATGGATGAAGACGAAGGGGAAGTTGAGTTAAGCGACGATATCTACGTTCCAAGCTTCGATCCGGAAAAGCTAGAGTTAAGATGGCACCCGGTGAGAAATCTCATAAGGCATAGATACGATGGATCTATGATTAGGATGGAGCTTGAGGATGGACGTTCGGTAACAGTTACACCGTCGCATTCAGTTTACACTATAAATAATTCTAGGGTGGAAGCCGTAGAAGCTGGTAGCTTGAAGCCTGGTGATAGTATACTAGTACCGTCATTCATACCTAGACCAGCATCATGCATGGAGGAGTTAAATATAGCTAGTATGCTAAGGTCTGAAGATGTAACTGATGCTGATAGATACGTGTCGATCGAAGATAACCATATACTACCTAAACTAATCGTAGATAAGGATATCGCTCGTCTAATAGCGTATTACATCCTATTCGGGTGTAATCATCCAGATGGTGTCTCGTTGAAGCTACCACGATCGATATACGATGAAGGGATACTATCCCTAGTATCCAGCATCAGGTCTATCGCAGATGTATTTATCGAGGAACACCGAGAGTATGTAGAAGTCATTTTGAAGAGTAAAGTGTTGAAGCTATTGTTCGAAGCTTTAAAATCTATAGATCCAGGTATACGTATACCTAGATTCATATTCAACTCGAAACATGAGATCCTAGAAGCTTTCCTAGAACCTTTACTTAAATCCTTAAGCTTGGGCTTAGTAGATGATAAGAGACTGGTATCAGATATATTCTATCTCAAGCTTATAGCTAGCGGATATCAGGATAGAAATTCCTCTGTAGGAGATCTAGCTCTAGCTAGGATAACTAGGATAGATACCGTAGGATACGAGTATAAGTTTGTATACGATCTATCGGTTCCTGGATGCGAGAATTTTGTAGCCGGGATGGGGGGTGTTTCGTGTCACAATACTCGTAGCGGTAAGTCAAGCTTCGTAGTTAGCCTTATAGCGAAAGCCTCTAGGATGGAGCCTCAACCTAGATTCATAGTATTAGATCGTAGATGCGAGTATACGGCTTTAACTAAGTTTGGCGGGAAGGTATACCCGTATAAGATGTTCCTACCTAAATCATCTATGCTTAAAGGTAAGATTATAGCGTCGAGACTCAATCTAGATCCTGCATCTAGTGCAGGGCGTCTAATAACTGAAGCGGTAGAATCGTTGAAAGCTAGAGGGGAGGATGTGAATCGAGCATCCCTACTTAGAGAAGTTAACCGTATAGCTCCGATGTTAAGTGGTCGTAGTGGTAGCCATAGTTTGAATCTTATACGTTGGGCTCTTGAGAGGAGGGGGGATTTCCTGGATGAGGAGTATAGGTATATCGATGTAGTGGATATATGTAGGAGTAATCCTATCGTTATTGTAGATCTATCGGTGGATACAGATATAGATGCCCAGCATATAGCCGTACGTCATATAGTATCTAGGATTGTAGATTATGCTTTAAGTAGGAGAGATGAAGGCGGTTTCGCGGTTATATTCGTCATAGAAGAGGCGCAATACTTTACACCTGAGAAGGGGTTAAAGATAGAGGTTGGAAATCCTGAGAAGATCGGGGTAGATAAAGAGCTGATAGAAGCTGTAAGTCAAGCTGGAGGATATAACGTAGGGTTCATATTCATAACGCAGAGGCCGGCGTATATATCTAAATCGATAATATCGCAGTGTAATACGATAGCATGCTTTAGGCTTATGAGCGGGAACGATCAGGAAGCTATACTCAAGTATACTGAGTACGGTAACGAGAGACTGTCAGACTACCTACCAGGGTTAGCAGATCATGAAGCGCTATTCTGGGGTTTAGGCTCGCTGATACCCTTCCCGGTCGCGGTAGAAGTAGAAGTAGAAGAGTATCCTAGGAAAGCGAAAGTTACGGCTAGGGATGCATGGATCAATATGGGTAAACCCGTTGTCGAAATACTGGATAGAGAAAGTTAACTTTCTATCTGTAGGAGTGCTCTAATTCTCTTAACTATGTTGGGATGGGTCGAGAATATCTCTAAGAGTCTATCGACCCATGTAATTTCTCTCGAAGCGATCGATTCGGCTAAGCTTCTACCATACTTCAGCTCTTCGGCATCGCTATGAGCTCTACCCGGATCTGTTATGAATAGCGCACGAAAGCTTAGGAAGTTCTCCATTTTCTCGCGAGGTATCCTACTAGTGTATGTTACGAGTTTAGCTAGAGCCGATGCAAGTTTGGATGCTCCATACTCTACTACCGAAGCGCTATGTCTGTCGGCATAGTACTCTCTCAGACGGCTTAAGCCTAACACTAGTAGCGATAGGATGTAGTACATGAATATCGATAGTATACCTATGAGGGCTGCGAGACCGTTACCTCCACGATCCCTCCCATAAGATCCTCTATAGTAGTACGACAGCATGAAGCTGTAGCCTATATAGTAGAATATAGCTGGAAGCACCGAGGCTATCATCATAACCTGTACATCTCTATGCTTGAGGTGCCCTAGCTCATGGCCTATGACAGCTTCAACCTCCTCTGGTTCGAGTATCTCTAGAAGTTTACCCGTCACGGCGACGCGGGTTCCAGCTATAGGTGAACCATAGGCGAAAGCGTTGGGGATAGGTATCTGAGCTAACATAACCTTAGGCTTCTTTATATTGCTAGCTATGCTGAGCTTCTCGATAGATCTATGAAGCCATGGAAGCTCAGATTCAGGTAGCTCTCTAACCCTGTAGAGAGCGTCGATCAGGTATGGCGCTATAAGCCATTGAACTATGTTGAACGCTACGACGAATATAGGTAATAGGAGTATATCTACACCAGCTAGAGATAGCACTAAAGCTAGGAATAATGTCGATAAGCCTATTATCACCGCTACGGTGCCTAGCATCGATAGCTTAAGCTTAATCAGATTCATGGATTGACACCTTGGAATTTATATAGTGAAGGGGATTTATTAAAGTTTTTGAGGTTTTACGTCCATGGAGTAGGCAACGCTTATATAGAGTTAAACCCGCTTTTTAGGTAGGTTCGACACTATCATGAGGATAGCAGATGTAAAACAAGGTATGAGGAGAGTTACGGTTGAAGGCTTCATAACGAGTATAACAGAGCCTAAAACTGTTAACACAAGATACGGTGCAACTTCTGTAGCTACGGCAGAACTTAAGGATGATTCAGGCTCTATACAGCTTGTACTATGGGGTGATACTATCGATATGGTTAGCGTCGGGGATAGGGTTAGGGTGGAGAATGGTTATACAAACTATTTTAGGGGAAAGCTTCAGCTTAACGTAGGTAGATATGGAAAGCTTAAAGTGGTGAAGTAGGATTACTAGGTTGGACAACCCTGAACCCTCTTCCGCAAAACGGTAAGAAGGGGGTTAAAAAGGCCTATCGTTAGAAGCCTTGGTAGAGGGTTCAGCTTAGGAAAGCTGATAGAGTTAGGGTTAATTACAGATAAAGCTAGACGTTTAAGGATAGCTGTCGATAAGAGAAGAAAAACCATGAGGGGCTCTTAAAACGTGTATCGAAGGTTTAGATTCTTCGTCGGTATACGATAATCGAAAAGCTTAAAATCCTGGAAAATAATTGTTTTATCATGGTTAGATGGGAGGATTTAACTTCTAAAGATATAGCTGAGATAGATAAAAGTCTACCTATCGTTATACCTATAGGTAGCGTGGAGGTTCATGGGCCTCACCTACCGCTTGGAACAGATATAATCACGATATACTGGGTTGCTGTTAAAGCTTCAGAATTGGAGGATGCTATAATCCTACCACCCATAGCTTACGGCTATGCACCTGAAAGTAAGCATTTTCCAGGTACGATCTCTATATCGGCTGAAGCCATCCTATGCCTATTGAGGGAGATCTGCCTCGAAGTATATAGAAATGGATTCAGAAAGATACTCATACTCAACGGTCACGGTGGTAATACGAGGATCTTACGACTCCTATCTAGAGATATACTGGATAGATGCATGAATATATGCCTATACATGATGGTAGATCCATGGTCTCCTGTGAGGGAGGAGATCGAGAGGTTAAGGGAGACAGAGCGTATAGGTCATGCATGCGAGATAGAGACGAGTATAGTATCTTATATAGCTCCGCAGCTAGTTAAGCTGGATTACGTCAAGGGAGAGGCTAGGATAGGTGTCTCTACACTGATACCGAACGTCGAGACGAATATAGATTGGGTAGGATATGCTTTAGAAGCGTATCTAGGTGATCCTAGGAAAGCTTCCAAGGAGAAGGGTAGGGTTATAGTCGAACAATGGGTTAGAAGGATAGCAGAAGTATATAGGATGGTGAGAGAGGATAGCTTCGTAAAGGATATACTCGAAGAATATCGTAGGAGGGTTGTAGAGTATCAGCCAGGTTAGCGGTAGACTACTGCCGACGATACGCCGCCACAGAATGTGGTTTCAGATTTAACGCTACGTATAGATGCTATCTACTCCTATACTAGACCGAAGGGGTAGCTTGAACCTCCGGGTTTATATTCACCTACTATAGCTATCTTATATCCACATTCAGAGCATAAGTTGCCTGGTTTAAGCCTCCAGCTTACTATATCGAAGCTGAATCTATCTATGATCTTCGAGCCGCATCCTGGACAGTATGTATCTTCATATGGATGCCCAGGTACATTGCCTAAATATACATAGTTCAACCCCTCACCTCTAGCTACCTTATACGCTTCTTCCATAGATTTTATAGGTGTCGATGGAACATCTAACATCTGGTAGTCCGGATGGAATCTAAGTATGTGGAAGACCGTATCTTCACCTAGATTATCGCATACCCACCTAGCTAGTTTTCTAAGATCTTCTAGGTTATCGCCGTACTTTGTCACCATAAGATTTGTAATCTCTACGTGTATGCCATGCTTTTTCATAGTTTCAAGAGCTTCATATATAGGATCTACAGATGGGACAAGCATATACTTCTTATAGAATTCAGGATTACCCCCACCTTTGAAATCTACAGTGGCTGCATCCAGGTATGGAGCGATGCATTCTATAGCCTCCACCGTCATGTAACCGTTCGTCACATACGTGTTGAATAGTTTCTTATCTTTAGCAAGCTTAGCCGTATCGTACGTTAGTTCGAAGAAGATAGTAGGCTCGGTATAAGTGTAGCTTATACCTTCGCAAGCATACTCTAAAGCTATATCGACTATATTCTGAGGGGTAAGCTCCCTACCGGTTATATCTCTCTCCTGACTTATAACCCAGTTATCGCAGAATATACACCTGAAATTGCATCCGACAGTAGCTAAGCTTAGAACAGAGGATCCTGGGTAGAAGTGGTATAGAGGCTTCTTCATTATAGGATCTACAGCCATACTGCAAACCTTGCCGTATACCAGGCTGTATAGCTTTCCATCGATATTCTTCCTAACACGACAGAAGCCGATCGAGCCTAAAGGGATAGCACATCTACGAGAACATACATTACATATGACTCTACCATCGCTTAACGATTCGTAGAGCATAGCCTCCTTCAATCCGCCACCGAAAATATATAGCACTTCCCCTAGGATTAAATGTTTGCGTAAAATATACAGCGATACATACCGATGGATGGATCTGGCTTAAATCTAGGGTGGATGATACTATGGCTGGAGGTATGTATGCCCGTAGCATACCTATCTGTAATCCTAGGAGGGTTCCTGGAAAGATGACTGAAGAGGGGTTTGAAGTCTTGAAGCTATATCGGGGTGGAGTTGAGCGAAGGGTCGAAAGATACATAGTAGAGGTACGTGATTACTGGGCTCCGTTCAACTATCCAAACGTTATAGTCGAGCTTGGAAGAAAGTGATCTGGGGCTGAAGTTAATACTGATGGTGTAGAGCTCGACATACCGCCGTTCGGAGCTATAACTATAATCGAGGATGAACCTATAGTAAGCGTAGTCGTTATCGGAAGTGCATGCGTATCTCCAGGGTATATACTACTCTACGCAGAGCCTATCGATTGGAAGTATCCTAGGACCGGTGTTAAGATGAGAGTCGATGGATTGCAGGGTGAACATATACTCGGAGATCTATGGAGAACTGGGGTCGATGAAGGGTATCGTAAGGCAGGTTTAAGCTCAGCTCACTTCGAGATACCACCATCAAGAAAGGTTACGATAATAACTAGATCCGGTATGGAGGTGGATTGGAATCCAGATCCTATAGGTCACCCCAGAATCCGATGTTTTCATATAAAAATTACTGGAGCGATCCACACTACTGTATAAGGAGAATTAGAGTTGGTGTGAAGAGAAGTACACCCTGGTGAAACTGCAGATCTATCCTAGTATCCGAGCGGCCGTCTCTCCGAATATCATATCCCTCGTTTTCTGATCTAAGCCCATTTCGTAAAATAGCGTATCCCAAGTATATATCAACCTCTTATACTGCGATGACGGTTCATCAAGCCCGAAGACAAGCTTCTCAGGCCTCAACCTTATCCATAGATGCTCCCTGATAGCTTTAGCCTTAAGCCATATACCCTTACCGGATATATCGAGCCAGAGTAAAGGATTCTTCTGAGAGGTATTGAAGGCTTCACCGAACCATGGATCACCCATATGGGCTGCTATGATCTTAAGCTTAGGGTATAGCCTAGCGATCCTATCGAGGTATACAGGACGCATATAGGCTGAGCTTACATCCTCACTCTCTGTAACAGATCTACGTGCAACCACACCCGTATGGAACAATACAGGCATACCATATTTCTCAGCTCTCTCATAGTAGACTAGGAAATCATCGTGATCATACCTACGAGTAGGTCTGATGAACTTCAATCCTCTAAACCCTCTCGAATAGTATAGATCTACGAGCTCGAAGCTATTGTTAGGTCTCCCAGGTGTGATCGACCCGAAGCCTATTATCTTATCCTCGTAATCCTTGAATATCCTCTTCCAGTCGTTATCCTCCGTATCGCTATAACTCTGCGGAGGTGAGGAGAATAGACATACCTTATGCACGCCGGCTTCATCCATATCCTTTAAGAGAGTTTCTACAAAGTTTCTAGATGGACGATAATGGTGGTGTATATCTATCACAAGCTTATGCTTCTCAGGGTAGACATCGTAGTATGCTATATCTCCTTGAGAACCTTGTCGTATCTCAGATAAGGTATACGTGGACAAACCGTTATAACCATACCTAATTGAGGTTATTTTAAGCTATCGGAGAGGGGAGAAGCTATATCTTCTAGAAGAACTACTATCTACACGGGTTTAAACAGTATGAAGGTATCAGAAGTCGTTATAGTTAAATCTGATGATCCCGTCGAAGCTACATCGGAAGCGCTAGAGGTTATTAAGGCTTCTGAAGCATTCAAACCAGGTGAAAAGATACTTGTTAAACCCAACTATATAGATTCGAGCCATCCAAGCTTAGGTGTTACCACAGATGCGAGGATCGTAGAGGGTGTCGTACGCTATTTCAAGGTTATGGGGTTTAACCGTATAGCCGTGGGGGAGGGGAGCGGGTTTGCCGATACTATGGAGGCTTTCAGGGTTGCTGGGATAGATAGAGTTGCTGAGAAGTATGGAGTGGATATGGTGGATTTGAATAGAGATGAGTATATCGAGGCGGATGTACCCGGTGGTAAAGCTTTGAAGAAGGTTAGGATAGCTAAGACCGCTATAGAATCGGCTATCGTCAGCGTACCTAAGCTTAAAGTTCACCGGTTAGCCGTCGTTACTTTAAGTCTTAAGAATCTTATGGGAGTAGTATCGCCTAAAGGAGTTATGCATGGTAGGCTTAATACTAAGATAGTAGATCTAGCTATGCTACTTAGACCTAGGCTAGCGGTGGTGGACGGTATAATCGGAGGAGAGGTTCATGAAACGGCTCATCAACCGGTAGAGGTAGGCGTAGTTATAGCAGGTTTAGATCCGGTAGCCGTAGATTCAGTAGCATCGATGGTTATGGGTATAGATCCGATGGATGTACCCCATCTAAGGGAAGCTGAAGCTAGAGGTTTAGGTGTATGCGATCCTAGGAATATAAGGGTAGTAGGAGAGAAGATAGAAGAGGTTAGTATAAAGTTTAGGAGAAGCTATCTAAGCTTCATAAGCTTCCTCGAGAGATAAGTTAATTCGAAGTATCATTATGTTTCTCTAAAGCTTCGGCGATATAATAGCAAGCATGCTTCCGCTTCCTATCCAATATAAAGCCGGCTACTAGGAAGGATATAGAGGAGGATGTAGCGAAGATTGGTACGAAGGAGAGTAATATGCTTGGTATATCCTTAATCTCAGGTAGGAGAGACTGGATGAAAGATGGTCTTAGCAATGAGAGTAGTGTTAGTACGGTTGATGTTGAGGCGTAGATAGTTATCCATAGTATGAGGAATGTGTATACTATCCATTTAAGGTTAGATTGTTTCATCGTATAGATACATACCTAGCAAGAAAATTAAACTTTTCGAAGGTTATCGGTGAAGATGGCTATAATCATCTTTATCAGCATCCTTATCCTAGTCTGAAGATTAATGAATGAGGAGGAAAATCCTAGTTAGAGTTTCAGGATGGCATCCTTCGCTACCTAAAGCTGAAGTTAAAGCTGTCTTAGAAGCTGAAGGATTAGCGTATGATACGCTTCTAGATTCTAGGATGCTTTTGATGGTAGAATCTGATGAAGCTTCTATCGAAGCTTTAAAGAGGAGGTGTAGCTATGTGAGGAGAATTGCTTTATGGATAGCTTCATGTGGATCGGATCCAGATTCGGTTACAGATGCTCTCTCGAAGGCCGATCTTCATAGCTTTATGGAGTCTAATAGAAGTTTTAAGGTTTACGCCGAGAGGCTTGATCCATCTATGTGCGGGCTATCTAAACGTTTAGAGGAGGCGGCTGGGGATACTATTAGACGTAGAGGATTTAAGGTGGATTTAGAGAAGCCAGATTACACCATCCTATGCTTCATAGACTCTGGTTTAGCCCATATAGGTCTTCAGGTATCTAGGCTTAGGTTTACGGATCTATTCATGGATAGACTTCCGATACGTAGACCTGCACTCCATCCATCCACCCTACAGCCGGATATAGCTAGATGTCTTGTCAACCTGTCTAGAGCTGAAGTCGGAGATTTCCTACTAGATGTATTCTGTGGTGTTGGAGGTATACTTATAGAGGCGGCTATGTTAGGCTGTAGGGTGGCAGGTATCGATATGGATATGGAGATGCTTCGTAAAGCTGAAGCTAACCTGCGGGGATATAGGTTGACCTTCGATGGGCTTATAAGAGGAGATGCACGTAAACTTCCATTCTCGAACGTCGATAGGATAGTTACAGATCCTCCATATGGGAGAGCTTCGTCAACCAAAGGTGTGGATCCCGTGAAGCTTATAGGAGATTTCCTCCAGGAGGCATACGATGTGGTTAAACGAGGGGGATATCTATGCTTTATGTCTCCGATAGAATTCGAAGCCTCTAAGCTTATAGAGAATACAGGATTCACTATCATCGAGAAGCATACTCAGAGGGTTCATGGAAACCTAACTAGGGAGATATTCGTCTGTAGGAGGTAGGACTGTATGCCGTACCGTATAGTATTTCTCGGTACATCGGCTGGTATGCCTACCCTAAATCGTAATTTACCTGGTATACTGCTTGAATGGGATTCAGATCTCATATTATTCGATTGCGGCGAAGGTATACAGCTTCGATTCATGGAGTATGGGATAGGCGCAGGTAGACCTCTAAGGATATTCGTATCCCATATGCATGGAGATCACGTTTTAGGCCTACCAGGTCTACTTCAGACGTTCTCTCTACTAGATAGAAAGACGCCCGTAGAGGTTTACGGCCCTTCTAAACTCGAAGAATACATACACTGTATAAGGAGCACCATCGGTTTAAACCCTACGTACGATCTTAAAATTTTTAGGGTTGATGATGGGAGATGCTACGATTTCGAATCCTACAGGATCTTATGTCGTAGAGTTCAACATGGAAGCGAATCCTATGGATATAGATTCGAAGAGAAGGATAGACCAGGTGTATTCTATACTGATAAAGCTATAGCTTTAGGTATACCTAGAGGCCCTCTATGGAAGAGGTTACAACTCGGAGAATCTATAAAGCTTGACGATGGGAGGATAATAGAGCCTAAAGATGTTTTAGGGCCTCCACGTAGAGGGTTTAAGCTAGCCTATACAGGTGATACCATACCTTGTAGAGCTGTAGAAGAGCTTGCCGAAGGAGCGGATATACTTATACATGAAGCGACGTTCACAGAAGATCTAGCGAGTAAAGCTACGGTTGAAGGGCATACTACTGCGGCTCAAGCTGCATACATAGCTTCGAGAAGCTCTGTGAAGCTCCTAGTGCTTACGCATATATCGGCTAGATACGTTACCGTAGATGCTCTCGTGGACGAAGCGAAGAGGATATACTCGAACGTAGTGGTAGCTGAGGATGGTTTAACCATAGAATTACGAAGGATGGGCGAGGAGTACGAGTATAGAGTTGTACCTAGGATATAGGATATGTCTAACTCGAAAATTTCTTCGAAGATCGTCTAAGGGATGGTGGTTACATCCTCAAGGTTACAGGGAGACAGACTATCTCTCGGGTCATCATACAGAGGGGGTTAAGGGTTAGTGTATGGATTAAACAGGATAATATTACGTCCAACCAATACGGTGGAAGACCTTAAGGTTACACCCAGTAATGCAGCTTCTGTGGATAAAACTTTCATGCTTATTTAGGTTTAAAGCACGTCTCATCCACTATATAGAGTTTCAGAGGAATAATAGCAGCTTCATAGATGATGGAATCGAACCCCCAGTGGTATTTCCAGAGAAATATGTGCTGTACACCTCGATCCACCTAAGGAGGGGTAGAGCTTGTTAGAAAGACATGTTTCGCTTCGCTATTATATCCGAGGTTGATCGTATGGTTTAGTAGGATTCTGGACTGCTTAGAAGATCTAGATCTCGATTCGGCTCTTCAGTCTTAGAATACCTTTTCATCAGGAATCCGTAAGTAAACTTCTGATCCGAAACTGTAGCATGTAAACATAGTTTACCATCAGCTATTGTCTCCATTATCGATGCTAATCCCAGGGGATTATCCCTCCAACTTCTGAAGAATTTCTTCGACGAGTATCTCATCCTTATGGCAATAAGGAGAACGCATGAATCTATTGCCCCGATAGCCAATAATTCGATCGTTTACTCCTCCTCTCTTCACCAACTTGTCTATACTCTCTATAATATAACCTCCTGGATCAAGTTCTAACGGGAAGATTCTACCTATCCTATCAGCCACGAAATACTCCATAAAGTTACCCTATAACTTAGAAGTTTCGATACCGCTTCTAAGCCTTTCTAATCTGAACCGTTATTACGAAGCCTAGATGAAAATAGCGCCTTCTTATGGAGATAGGATCAGTCTACCATATCTATGATACCGGCAACGATAGCAATCCTATACGCATTAGTCGGGTTGGAGTTCATCGTATCTAAGGCGTCCCATATACTATATAGGTAGAATTCACGATCTAAACCTTAATAATATGCTAAGCAGATTGTATGAGGAGTATGTGATGAACCCGATAGTCAGATATGAGAGGGATATAGCCTTTAATGAAGGAACAATTTTTCCGACGAAAATTCTCCTATCCAAGAATGATACATCTACTGCTAGCGTTAGATTAAGCATGATTAATAGAAGCGAGGAAATAAATATGCATACACATAACGAGAGCGATCAAATAGAGTACTGCATTAAAGGAAAAGCTATAATATTCATTGAAGGATTAGGTGAAAAAGAAATACTCGAAGGAACCTTCATCTATATCCCTAAAGGCGTAAGACATGGCCTCGTCAACGTCATCGAACCCTTAACAGTTCTAACAGTCTTTATACCGCCGCTATTCTAATAAAAATAATAATTCGATGCTCAAGATAGTCCCTTATCTACATATCCTTCTATACTATTGTCTTCTTGAAACGTATAAGGTATCGGTAAAGTAGAGTGTACATCGATAGTATGGGTAATGCTTGGATATATAGAATAAAGAGGGGTATTGAAGCTATCTTAAAGAGTGGAAGTCTTATATATATCCATCATCAGAAAATTGTAATGTTAACGTGGGTGGATATAGTGAGTGCTATATCTAGGATTCTAGTCTCTATCCTCCTAGTATCTGCGGTTCTAAGTTTTGCTTCTATCTCCTACTTCTACAGTCAGTATACGACCCTACTAGATAGGTATAACAGGCTTAGCAGATCCTTCGATGAACTTGAGAAAGAGTATAGAAGATTCTACACGATGTATAAAAGCCTACATGATGAACATATACAGCTGATGAAGGAGTATAGGGCTTTAAGTGGTAGGGTTAGCAATCTAACCGAGAGCTATATGGTTTTAGAGGCTAACTATTCCACTCTACGAATCAACCATCAACGTCTGGTCGATAGCTACGAGGATTGGAGGAAGTATGCCTTATCCTACCTATTCTTCGAAGATTCTATAAGTAGGGTTTTGAACGATAGCGAGATATTAAACCTAGCCTCCCTAGTGGGATCGACGGTATCCTATCCTAGCGATTATTGGCGTAGCGTAAAAGAACTTTACGATTATGTTAGGAAGAATATAGGGTATGCTTATGATCCACCAGTACCCTATCCCCCCTTAATATCAGATCTTGAACGTGGAGTATACGTAAAAACGACGTATAGACAGATCGTTCTATCCCCGAGTGAAGCCCTAAGCTACGGGCAGGGGGACTGCGAGGATCAAGCTATACTCCTATACGCTATGATAAAGTGCTACCAACGCTATATCTACGGTAGAGAGCATACCCTTTGGCTACTAGATATAACGCTTAGAGGTGGTAGGGGGCATGTAGCCGTAGCATTCCCGGTAGGAGGGGGCGGATTAACTATACTCGATACCGCGGGCAACTACTATACGGGATACCCCTCGGATCTAAGAGCTGAAGATCCCTATAAGGAGCTCGAGAGGTATTCAGACTGGTTCAGTAGGTATGGAGGTATAGCTACCATAAGGATCTACGACGTACAGAATGGAATACCCGTAAAACTAGTTAGCGGAAGTATATATGATATAGTAAGCTACATTATACATGGACAATACCTAAAGGGATAGAATTTCGAAGTAGTCGTGGGGAGTGAATTAAGGTGTATCCTCAAGTCTTATGGTAGTTTAGGAAGACTTGTAAAGCTAAGCTTACCTATTCTTAACTATCGTTCTAGCTTCAACTATAAGGTATGTTATAGTGATAGCTACTATCAGACTGAAAAATACATAGAATGTTACGGGTAGAGCTGGACGCGTTATCCTAATCCTAGCGTAGCTCGCACCTCTCCATAACTCTACCGGTCGTAGAACCGGTCCGATCAATTCTATAAGGGCTAAAACTATGATCGGGGATAGAGCCGAGAATATCAGCCCTATAAATAGGAGTTTTAACGCCCCCCAAGTATCTAACCTCCTATTGAAATACCATGATAGGAGGCTTCCAATTACCCCTCCAGCTACCGTTAAGACTAGTAGGTTAGGATCTAAACTTAACACCTTTAAGCTTAACCATACTAAGAATAGTAGGAGAGCGACGGAGGGAGCTGCAAGATACCAGGATAAGCTTATAGATTTAACCCTGACCCCGCAACATAGGTTCACCTTAAGATCTACCATCTTACCGCAGTATTGGCATATAGCCGTTTCTTCCAACCTATCTAGTATAGCGCCATAGAGTCTATATGCGACTGTTAACCCGTATAGGATTGTAGATATCTGGAGTAGTGGGATATAGATAGGAGCTCTATACGTATAGGCTCCCGCCGTCGATATAAATGAGATAATCGTTGGGATCGATGTATAGATACTCATCGAAATATAACGTTTAGGAGAGGGGAGTTTCCTTACATCGTTAAGGCTTAACATAGAGGTGAATCCTAAGGTGGCAGGTATGGATAGCCATAGAGGTATAATCCAAAACCAGTTTTGACTTAGCATAGACTCCTCTATCTTACAAGCTATTAAAACCATACCCTCACCCTTCTTGGACCTTACGAGAATGTAGTATACACCTTCCAGATCTGCTTCGAAGTTTAGCTTACCATCTTCAACAGCCTCATATAAGACCAACATATACCCTAAACTACCTTTAGCTAGCTCGTAGTAGAGCGTATATACTTCGAGGCTTAAATCCTTTATACCTATAGGGGAAGCCTGCACTTCGACTTTATCGCCTTTATTAAGATTCAGAATAAACGATGCTACTCCACCTTCTAAACATATAGGCTTAAGTATTCGTAAACCATCATTCAGAGGCGTCGTTATATCTATGTAGAATCTATAGGTTAGAGTCGAGTTTACGCTGGTGTTCCTGAGCTCCAACCATCCTATACCATCATCTACGACATAATATAGGTATGGCGCCCTATAATATACTATATTAGTGGAGGCTTCATTGATAGACCCTGAAACGTTAAACTTAAACATCCCCTCTAAAGCTTCTATATGAACTATCAGAAGAGAATCGGCTTGCGGTAGTCTAACCTTATAGGATATAGATCCCTCCGGAGGGAGACTACCAGAATATATACGCCCCGATTCTATGAATTCATCGTCTACAGCTTCGAAGCTACAAACCAATCCATGAAGAAGTATAAATGCTGAGAACACCGCTAGAGGTATATAGAGTCTACCAGCCATTCAAACCCCTAGATTAAGATATAGATATCGCTATAAAGCTTTAAACGTTTTAAAGAATCGTAAGAGGCTAGGATCTTAACCGTAAGATAGATTAAAACACGCATCTTTACGCCAACGTTAATTAAGCCCTTCCTAGCCTAATACCAATAGAACGACAGCAACCTCTAGAAGATTACGATGAGATCCTACTATCGACGCGATCCTATTTTTAAAGCAAGAATCAAAGTTCTAATAGATCTTCTACAGAGAATCTAGAGACGATAGAGCTTAACGTTTCATCTCCCATCCATACTTCCTACATACCATTTCACGCTGTGAACTAACATTTACATACATCTAAGAGGAGGCCAGGCATGATTTCCATACAAACTGTACATACTATGCATAATCTGTTATAGAAACCCTACTGAGAACTGTATAAGAATAGAGTAAAACCCTAGAGGAGATATGGAGGAGAGGTCTAGTTGGAATTTAAGCAAGCTAATAGATGGATACTTCGCTGGGAAGATAAGGGTGCATTGCATAGAGATTTGATAGAAGTAATCATCCTATCCCTTAAGGTGAATAGAAACCTGAATAAGATAGATGAAGGGGTAGAGAACCCACCAGCATTAATAGCCCTACTAAAGAGATGCTTTAAGAGGCATACCTCGAAGGATTTAAAGATAGTAAGAGATAGCTGTTAGAGAATAAGAATGACTTAGACGATGAAGTTTCTCAATAGTTCCTTAAAACAAATGTCAAATAGATTTTAAAATTCTTTAGCTTATTTCTTCTAGATTGTTATTGATGAGGGTGGGATCTGCTTAAACTTTATTTCATCCCATTCAACGTAGATTCCGTATTTCTCCATTATGCTCAAACCTATAATTACGTCCCTCGTTAAGTCTTCTATGACACCGATTGTTTCCCTTTCTGGGAAATGTATCCTTCCACTTCTAGGTATACTTTCACATCTCCGATTAGTTTAGCGTACTTCTCTTTTACAGTTAACGATGTCGCCTTCGGCTCCTTTAAAGAGTTCACATCCAATCTCCTTAGCAAATTCTTCCTCGCTAAAATAGCTTCCTCTAGAGCCGGTATCGAATAAGGCTCTAGCCTCCCTAACGAATATCTCTATCTAGTCAGCCGTCATAGCATATATTCTACCGTATCTAACCGATATTCTAGCTGAAGCTCCTACGAACGCCGTATACGTTTATCCCTCATTCTCCACAGTTTGAAGCTTTTAAACAAGGCCATGAAGATCTTACCGGTTGTACATTCGTTTAGGAATCTCAGATATACGAGCATGCCTGGGATACAGGGCTCGAAAACCTGTACCCATACGGGAGGAGAATACCGGACTAGAAAAGCTGGAAGCCACGGTGAATTCATGGATATTAGATGGAAGGTCCGGGCGGGATTCGAACCCGCGACCCCCAGCTTACCAAGCTGGTGCTCCAGCCAGACTGAGCTACCGGACCCCTTTATCTATGATAGCATCGTCTACTATTGGAGATTAAAATGTTTCTATCTTGTTTACCATATCCTTGTAGCTGTGTATTCTATTCTACCACTACTGCTGTTACCGTTCTCTCTACGCCTTTCACTCCTTGTACCCTATCGACTATCTTCTCTCCTAGATCTTTCAGATCTGCTGCTTCTACTAACGCTACTATATCATATATACCTGTGATCGTATGAGCGTCTTTAACCCCTTCGATCTTCTTGACGGCTTCGAGAACTTTGAATGCTCTCCCTGCTTCTGTATTTATAAATACATATGCTAATACGGGCATATCTGTGTTTATATTTTTCTTTCTCAAAATATTAAACCTTTCCCGGAGTTTATTCTTACATAGTCTCGTATCTGCCTTGGAGACCTTTAACTACCCAAGGCTTCTCCATTCTATGGAAGTATAATCCGTAGTATGATGCAAGCTTTAACGCTACATCCTTCCTCTCATCTATAAGGTTTATCTCCTCCTTGGGATCCTTTACTAGATTGTATAGTTCGTCTGGCTGTCCTTCGGGTCTTTTCACATAGCTCCACTCCCTATCCCTTATACATCGATCTATAGCTTCATGGTATCCTGATATAATGTAGCTTCTATGATTAGATTTCGAGCCTTCGATTATGTCGATGAAGCTAGATCCCTGCATACATCTAGCTTCAGATCCTAACCCTAGAAGCTCTAGGACTGTGGGTAGGATATCTGGGAATTGTATGAGCGCATCTATATCTCTATGCTTATAGCCTGGTATATGCATGATGAACGGTACTCTTAGGAGCTCGCTGTACATCCTATCAGGACCTTTAAGGAATTTCCCATGATCAGCTAGGGGATGACCATGATCGGCTGTAACGGCTATGATCGAATCTTCGTAGTATCCTAGATCCTTCAAAGCCTCTATGAATCTTCCAAAGCAGTAGTCTACGAAAGATGCTTCACCAGCATACAAGCCTCTGATATAGTCTATCTGCTCCTTCGTAGCCCATTTATCTGCATATCCACCCATGGGTAGTATTAGCTTAGGTCCATCGTATGATGGATCCGTATATGTATCAAATCTTTCAGGTGGATCCCACGGTTCATGCGGATCGAAACAATCTACCCATAGGAATATACGCCTATGCGTACGGTTATCTCTAAGCCATTTCATAGCTTCACCGAACACCCTGACGGAGAAGTAGTCTTCTTCAGATTTGAATTCATCGGTATTCGCTAGATATCTTGCTACGAGTCTCCTCCACTCCTCCGGGTAATTCTCGTTCACATAATCTTCGACCATACGTTTAGGAGGAGAAGATGTGTATGCATCGTACTCTTGTCCTCTAATCCATCTGAAACATTGGAAGCTTCTATGAAAATTCATATCAGGCTTGAATAGATGGTATGTATCGGTTATGAGGCTACAGATATATCCATGTCTAGAGAGTATATCTGAGGCGGTTATATCCTTAGGGTAGGGTAGTAGCGGCTGCCAAGGTCTATATGGTAGCGAGAACATACCTGTCAACAGCTCATATCTAACAGGTATCGTTGGGAGACCTGAAGGGTATACGTTAAGGAATACTATACTCTCCTCGGCGAACTTATCGATGTAAGGTGTTCTGCATGGAGGTACATTCTCGAAGACCCTTCTACCCTTATTATAGTAGCTTACATGATCCTGTCTGAAGCTATCTAAGACGATTAGTATGAAGTTTCTTGCATCCGATTTAGTTTGATTCATATCGTATACACCTTAGACGTGAGGGAGTTATCTGGTGGGTGAATATTTAAGTTTCTCGTATACGGTTTAAACGCTGGGATCGATATGGAGGAGGATATACTTAGAAGGGGGCGTTTCAAGAAGGTTAGACCTAAGGAGGTAGCTGATTTCACATCGTCGATTAAAGCTGATAGGAGGATATTCGAAGCCGATATAATGGTAGATTACGCTCACGTCGTCATGCTAGCTGAGAAGGGTATAATACCTTTGGATCATGCTTCTAGGATACTATCGGTTTTGAAGGTTATAGAGCGTGAAGGTTACGATAGCGTAGCTAGGGATACCGGTATGGAGGATATACATGTAGCTATCGAGACAGCTGTGATAAAGGCTATAGGCGAGGAGATCGGTGGTAGGATGCATACAGGTAGATCTAGAAACGACGAGGTTGCTACCTGTATACGTATAGCTTTGAGGAAAAATATACTCATGGTGGCTTCATCCCTGATGGATCTTATGAAGGTTATACTATCCATAGCCGATGCGAACGTATACTCTCTATCCCCAGGTTATACTCATACACAGCATGCTCAACCGGTAACCCTAGCCCACCATCTAATAGCATACTTCGATGTATTCTTTAGGGATTTAGAGCGTTTGATATCGACCTACAGACGCGTTAACATGTCGCCTCTAGGAGCTGCAGCTCTAGCTGGATCAGGCTTCCCGCTGGATAGGGTTAGAACCGCTGAGCTTCTAGGATTCGATGGATTAGTAGAGAATAGTATGGATGCAGTAGCTTCTAGGGATTTCGCTATCGAAACTCTCGCGGATCTAGCTATAATCGTATGTAACCTTAGCCGTCTAGCCGAGGAGATCATCCTATGGTCTACATCAGAGTTCGGTTATATAGACCTAGATGAAGGATACGCATCGACTAGTAGTATAATGCCTCAGAAGAAGAATCCGGATAGCGTAGAGCTTGTTAGAAGTAAGACTGGTAGAGTTTATGGTAACCTATTAGCAGCTCTCACCATAGTTAAAGCTTTACCATACAGCTATAATAGGGATTTCCAGGATCTAACACCGCATATATGGGATTCTATAGATGCTGTAGACTCATCTATACGTATAATCTCCGGAGCCTTAGCTACGGCTAAATTCAACCTTGATAGGCTCAGGAGGAGTGTCTACGATTTCTCGACAGCTACGGAGCTAGCCGATACGCTTGTAAGGGTTGCTAAACTGCCCTTCAGAACCGCGCATACAATAACGGCGGCGCTTGTAGCCGAAGCTATATCTAGGGGGTTGGATCCATCATCCGTAGATTCTAAACTTCTAGACGATGTATCTATAAGGGTATATGGTAGGCCGCTCGGTATACCAGATGAAATCGTTAGATCGGCTTTAGATCCTATCAGGGTTGTGGAGGCTAGGTGTACTATCGGCGGTCCAAGCCCTATGGAAGTTCGACGTATGATTTCTGATAGATATAGGAGGATCTCTGAAGCCTATAAAATATTGGAGGGATTTAAGCTTAGGCTTGAGGAAGCTGAGCGTAAGCTTAGGGAGATCGTAGATTCGATTATATCGAACGTCTAAGGGTTATCTAGCCGTACGATCCGTATTTTAGAGCGAACTCTATAACCTTTCTATAGTTTTCGAAGCTTACGTTTTTAGGTACAGAATGGTCTGAATGGTATATGTAGCCTCCACCCTGCTTAGCTACCGTTATCTTACGCTTCATCTCCTCCTCTAGAGGTTTAAGATCACTTAGAGCCATGAGCCTAACGTCTATACCTCCCATGAAGGCTATCCTATCGCCATACCTCTCCTTAAGCTCTATGAGATCCATACCTGCTTTAACTTCTAAAGGTTGAAGCACATCTATACCTTCCTCTATGAAGTATGGTATCAGATCCTTAACCTTACCGCATGAATGTAGGAATACATACATACCCCTAGATTTGAAGAAGCTGCAGAGCTCTTTGAATACCGGGTGAAGCTGCTCTTCGAAGTGTCTAGGTGAGAAGAATAGCCCGGTTCTATATCCTAGATCGCAGTATAGGAATGCCCCATCGAACCTGAACCCACCCTTCAACATTATATCGCACATATCCATGACGAGCTTAGCGCTAGTCCTATACATGTCTACAACCCAACTTGGATCCCTTATAATGGCTTTCAGTAAATGATCACTCCTAACGTAGTGCTGTATTTCATCGAAACCCACGGATGCACCATACATTATGAACCGTCCACGACTAACAGCTCTATGATACTCACGTAAAGCTGAAACCCAGTCAACCCTCCTCTCGCTAGGCTTCAACCTAACTTTAAGTTTCTCCCAATCATCCCTAGATTTACAAGGCCAATCTATAAGCTCTGGGGTTGTACTATAATCCCTATGATTCCTACGTATAGCTCCATAGGAATCTCTCTCGACTATATATTCCTCGTCTTCGTAGACTACTTCGATCGGAAGCTGAGGGCTTAAATCAGGGCTGAATACAGCTATATGGTATCCGAAATAGTCTGATGGAGATATCCATGAAGGCATACCCTCCCTCCTCCATCTATCAATAGTAGCATTCCACGGGCTATCATGTATAGGTATATGATCGAGTTTATCCTCCCTACGTTCTAAAGCGTATAAGATTCTATCCTTAAACTTCACGTCTAAACACCCTCCACGACTATCTTCCATCCAGGGTTAACGAATTAAATCTTTCCTAGAATCCTGGATCGAAGTTTAGGGAAACGGTAACGATATATCTCTCCTAAACGCTATTGCTAAGAGACGAGAAATCCAGGCTAGATCATAACTCTAATAGTAGGTGAAGTTTCATGGTTAAATTATCCGTCGTAATACCGACGTATATGGAGGCTGAGAATGTAGGCTTACTACTCATAAGGCTTAGGGATACACTCGAATCTATAGATCATGAAGTCATAATCGTAGATGATGATAGTCCAGATGGGACTGCGGATATAGCTGAAGAGTATGGTAAATGGTATAAGAACGTGAAGGTTGTGAGGAGGGTTGGCGTTAAAGGGTTAGCCTCAGCTATAGTCGAAGGCGTATCGAAGGCTTATGGAAGCTATATAGTCGTTATGGATGCAGATATGCAGCATCCGCCAGAGCTTATCCCTAGTATGCTAGCTAAAGCTGAAGATGGATACGATATAGTAGTCGCTAGTAGGTATGTTAGAGGGGGAAGCGTAGGTGGATGGAGTATAGCGAGGAGGATGATATCTCTAACGGCAACCTTAATGGCTAGGATAGCTATACCTAGGGTGAGGAAGCTTAGAGACCCGCTTTCAGGATTCTTCCTATTCAGGAGGAGCATTTTAGAGGGAGTGAATCTCGAACCTAGAAGCTGTAAGATACTAGTCGAGATAATAGCTAAAACTAGGGATGCGAAGATATACGAGCTTCCATATAGATTTCAACCTAGATATCGAGGAGAGAGTAAGCTAGGATTGGTGGAGTGGGCTAGGTATATCGGTCATATCTTAAGGTTATCAGGTTATAGGATGTTTAAGTTTGCTTTCATAGGTGTTATAGGTATCATAGTCAATCTATCGATGCTAGTATTACTCGTAAGATATCTACCAGTATGGATTTCTGGATTGATAGCTATAGAGGCATCTATACTAGCGAACTTCGTAGCTAACGATCTATGGACATTCAACTCTAGAAGATCTAGGCATAGTATGGCTACGAGGATGATCAAGTATCATGGGGCTGTAGCTATCGGTGCCACGATAAACTACTCCATACTACTAGGGCTAACATATATAGGCATAGATCCTGTAACGGCTAGTATCGTAGGTATACTTCTAGGGTTCGTAGCGAACTATACTTTAAGCGAAACGGTTGTCTGGGGTTAATCCCTCCTTAGATATATGCGTCTACCGCTATCGTATACGCCTACAAGCTGATAGTTCGCTTCGATATATTCTACGAAACGTTTAAGCTGTATAAGCCTACCAGTCCAGAATACTACGATTTTAACTTTGTAAGCTTCAGCTAGATATATAACCTCTTCATCCACTAGATATCCGCTGGATATACGCATGAAAGAGGTATCGCAAAGCTCCGGAGGTACATTCCTACCTGCTACGAATATCATAGCTTGATCATCTGAGATTATCCATTCATCTGGGGATGTTATGTTACGTATGAATCCTGCTATCCTATACTCAAGCTCATCGCCACCTTTAAACACTATGTTCGAGATATAGGGAGCAGATAGAGCTATAGATGAGGCGTATAGCGATAATGTAGATAGAGCTGTGAACAGTAGTAGGATTATAGCGGTATACCTGGATCTACTCTTGCCCTTAGATAGCCTAGTATGAAGCTTCATGAAGATCTTTGTAAGGTATCCTATGGCTAAACCTGATAGAAGCGATAGCTGAGGCGATAAAACCGCTACATGATGGTACCATAGGGGTTGTGGGAGGAACACTAACATAGATATCGATACTAGGAGGCTTAGGGAGGCTACTAGATAACCGATATCTAGGGATATGAACGCTACAATCAGACCTATCGATCCAAGGATTAGAGCTGCCGGATTCTCAGATATGTATCCATATAACTGTATGAGCTTCTCTACAGCGGTGCCTCCGATGGGTTTACTCCTATGATACATGTATAGCTGATCGTATAAATCTACAGGATCGTATAGTAGGAGTAGGGCTAACGGTATCGATGCACCGATTACGAAGGCTATAAACCCCTTCAACCTACGATTAGATCCTCCTACATCACTCCTGAAGCCTGTAGATCCAACCCTAGTGAAGAATACTGGTAGTATAGCTGGGAGTATAGGTGCGGCTAGAAACTTCGATAATATAGCGAAAGAAGATGATAGACCTGATACGAAGCTGTAGATGAATCTATCCCTACGAATATACTCGACGATGAACAGGTATGCTAGCATAGCGAAAGCTATACATGGAACCTCACCCTCGACCGCTCTGGAGTAATGAAGGAAAACTCTATCGACCGTTAATATGGCTAAACCTACTATAGCAGCGGTGGGATTACATATTTTTCTAGCGGCTAGGTATAGCGATACACCGGTTAGGATGGATGTTAGAGCTATCGGCAGTCTACCTGCATATAGATTCTCACCTAGGAAGTTCATGGATGCGGATACGAGGTATATAAGGATGGGAGGCTGCGATAGGAATACCTGCTCGTAGAGCTTATAGCCGTTCAACATTTGTTTAGCGGTCTGTAAATATACGCCTTCATCGTAATCGTAGGAGTATTTAACCCCTAGATTGTACAATCTAGTATATACGTATATGCATACGATTATAGATGTTACGAATAGCTCTAAAGCTAGGTAGATATTCTTCCTAACTTCTACGCTTTTATCTTTCTTAGAATTTATCTGCTTCAACTCTGGAAACTACCCTTAAAATGTATCTAAGAGAGGGTTAGATAAAAGTAGTGTATAGAAGCGGAAATTAACGAGTGGTATGAAGGTAGCGTAAGCCTTATATTTCAAACTAAACCCTCTATATTTTCAGGGTGTAGAAGGATTTGAGGAGTGGTAGGAAAGCTATAGGTAAAGGTGCTATAATAGCTCTCGTCGATCTCGTACTCTTCGTAGCCTTAATGTCTTGGGTTGTATTCTCGAAGATACCTATCGGAGCACCAGCCGGTAGAGCGAGCGCAACCGTAACAAGTGCAGGTGTAGTAGGAGGAAACATCATAAGGTTGACAGTAGCTAATAATGGAGAGGTGAGGATTAGGGTAAGGGAGATAAGGATATCTGATACAGGTATAGAAGGAACAGCTGCGGTGGGTGCATTACTAGATCCAGGTGCATCCAGACAGCTCGATGTAAGCCTTGCTAGGGGTAGTATAGCAGCAGGTCAATCCGTTAGGTTAACGATAAGGTTGATTACCGATAAGGGAGAGTTCACAACTACAGTTACGGTTACAGGTTAAACTAGGTGGACGATACACGTAACCCCACTATTTTTACCCTTACTCTTAGGGGTGATTACCTCTGCCGTCTTCTCAAGATGATATAATTAGAGCTAGACTTAAAGCTGTAGATGAAGCTTTGAAGCTTATAGAATCCGAGGAGCCTAGGATCATAGGGTTAGGTTCCGGCTTTACTATATCGCTCCTCATAGATCGTATAGCGAATCTAAGCTTCAAGGATTCATCGTTTGTATGCTCGTCTGTAGGTACTTCACTCAAATTATCTAGTTACGGGTTTAAGGTTTTATCGCTTGAATCCTTAGATCAGGTGGATATATATGTGGATAGCGCCGATGAGGTCGATCCGAATCTGGATATGGTGAAGGGTGGAGGGGGATGTCTTACGCTCGAGAAGATTTTAGCATACAATTCTTCTAGGCGTATATTCGTGGTGGATTATGGTAAGCTGGTGGATAGACTCGGTTTAAAGGGACCGATACCGTTAGATGTTATTCCTCAAGCCGTATCCATGACTTGTAGGAGGCTTAAATCTATGGGGTTTAGATCTGAGGCACGTGTAGCGAGTAGGGGTAAGTTTGGTCCTCTACTATCGGATATCGGTGGGGTACTCGTAGATCTATATGTAGATGGAGGGGTGGATGATCCTAGGGAGCTTAATAGGAAGCTTAAATCTATACCTGGGATTATAGAGACGGGCTTGTTTTCAGGGTATGCGGATCTATTGATAGTAGGGTATCCTGATAAAGTTGTTTTAAAGAAGGGATAAACCTCTATCTAGATCCTAGTATCGCTGGGGATTAATAGAGCATAGATCTAGGTATTAACCTTGAAACTACGTCTGAGAGAGGTAGCTGAATGTAATCTTCAATGTTGGATAATAAGTGTCCGGTAGGAGCTATATCAAGTTTGTACTGTCGGTGAGATAAATAGTAAAGATTGGTGTGAGGTCTAGCAGAGTGTAGGTATGTATGTAGGTAAGATGGGTGAGCATGGTGTATTATTGAAGCCTATAGCTAGAAGGATAGTTGGACTGTGGGATACTATCATGAAGGTAGGTGAGAAGGCTGCTCTACACACGCATGAATCATACGAAGAAGTATACTATGTAGTTGAGGGGGAGGCTAAGGTTAGGATCGGGGATGAAGAGTTAACGATCTCTAGAGGCGATATAGTATATATACCGCCGGGGGTTACCCATAACGTGGAAGCTATATCGAGCTTAAGGATAATATCTTTTAAAGTCTATACAGGCGGCTACAACTCAGATCTAAATAAACTCTATATATCTTAGGATCTCATCTGCAGATTTCCACCCGCTTTTTAATCCATCCTCAGCTTCTCTGGCTTTAGCTATGGCAAGCTCGTATAGATCTCTACCTATGACGCCTTCGCTTAGGAATCTTTCAAGCTCCTCTAGATCCACTATCCTAACATCACCGTCAGATGTCTTCACCACGTCTACGGCTAGATCTAGATACCTAACTCTACCTGGAAGGATTTCAGGTGGGGTATTTACGTTGATATACTCACCTTTCAATCCATCCTGGGACAGGTATATATGTCTCAGAAACCATGATCCATCCTCGATAACCGTATAGCATACATCCCCCGAGGATATCGGGATATTAAGCCCGTCATACATACCTTTACCTGTGAATACACGTTTAACTATCATCGATCTACCATCGAAAAACTTCACCATACCAGGTTTAAGCTTCAGAACCCTGCCTGTAAGGGTTGCATGTATGAGGTCTACTCTAGATCCCAACTCTATCGATCGATGAACATATCCTCTAAGTATATCGCTTAACGTCTTTCTATCGAAGCCTCTAGCGATCAGGTATTCGGAGAAATCGACTATCTTCCCGAGGTCTTCACAACATTTAAAGCTATGATGGCCTTCGACGGTAGGAGTTGTAGAGCTACGTATCTCATCAAGCTTAGCTTTAGATATACCCGTAAATTCTACTAGGAAAGCTTTAACACCCTGCTCTACGATACGAGGAGCGTTACCCTCGTTCAGCTCTCTAGATATACGTAGATACTTCGATAGGATATCCGAGAGATCTGTAGCTATATCGGTTATCGGTCTACTTGTAGAGTAGGCTGAGAAGTATACCTTGAATCCTTTCAACCCGATTCTCTCTACAAGTCTAGCTAAATCCATCTTCACCTCTTCGCTTCTTATCCTAGGATCGAATTCTACGCCGAACCCCTGCGATATCTTGGTAAATCTCCCTCTGAGCACTATGTTATCTGAAAGCTTAGGTATACCGCTCCAGCATGGAGCCTGAACCTGAACGAGAATCCTCTCACCTATAGAGTAGGTTCTGCTAGCTCCCACGAGGAGGCCATAGACTCCGCCTATATCGACTAGTATACCTTCATCTACCCCGGCTACAACTGTAGCTAGGTATATAGAATATGGGTTGAACTTAGATTCGAAAACAGCTATACACGGCACTTCACGTCTCAGAATATCTATCAAAGCTTTACAGGCTTCGCTAGCGCCTTCGACTATTATCCTACTAGGGTCCCTATCATCCTGCGTAACATATACATCAGGCTCCTCGTATAAAGAATCCTCTAGGTTCAGTCTCCTCTTAACCTCTAAGCTTGGATCCACTATGGTGAAACCGACGTCTAACAGTAGTTTAGTTAACGCTGTAGCATATATACCCCTAACTTTAACCTTGAAGCACATCAGTCTCTAATCCCTTCTAGGTACGATATTATCTGCCAGAGCTTAGTTCTAGCATATAGAGGCATATTTGGATCCTGCATAATCTCATCAAGAGACTCTATAACCTGTACAGCTCTAGCCGCTAAGCTTAGCTTCTCAGATTTAAGTAGTTCTATACCTTCGCTTACAACCCTTCTTATATTTCTAGGCGTTAGACGGTCGTTAACTATAGTCTCCATGAGCTGTATAGCTTGAGCAACTCTAGCTTTATATTCCTCCGATGTAGGCTTCTTCCTACTAGACAAATGGCATCACCTCCAACCTGTTTAACCGGGATACCCGCTGCGATCTACCCGGATCCTATATATTCGGTATCGTTAAATAACCGTTATCAAGCCTTTAAACCTAACGTTCGATCTAGATTAATCCTTAAAGAGGAGGAGTTATTCATAGATTATAGGGGTTAACCATATGGCTGTGAGGGATGCAGATTTCAAACGTATGGCTGAGCTTCTAAAGCTAGGAGCATCTATGCTAAACGAAAGCTGCCCAGAATGTAAGGTTCCACTATTCAAGCTTAAAGAAGATGTCTTCTGCCCTCTATGCAACCGTAAATTTATATTAGTTAGGAGCGATGAAGAGCTCATTAAAACTACCGCTGACCTATCGCTTAGAATCTTGGAGAAGATAGCGGTATCTAAGCTTGAAGAGCTCGGGGATCTAGTATCGGCTACGACTAATCCTGATAAACAGTTCGAACTTGTAAGTTTGATATCTATGTGGCTCGACGTCCTAGGTAAACTTAGAAATCTAACATCGAGGAAGGGGTAGGATTCGGCTTCATGGATCCTATAGAGCTAACTAAGGCTGTGATAGCCCTCTTCGCAGTACTCGACCCTATAGGTAACGTGCCTATCTTCATAGGTCTAACATCTGATCTATCCGAAGATAAACGTAGAAGAGTATTCAACGCTACAGGTATAACAGCTTTCATACTCCTGCTAACGTTCACCCTTCTAGGCCAGTATATACTGGAGCTGTTCGCTATATCGGTAGACAGCTTTATGGTAGCTGGAGGAATACTGCTTTTAGCAATCTCGGTTAGGATACTACTTGAAGGCTGGCGTAGCCCTACGAAAGCAAAGGTAGGCGTGGTACCGTTGGCATGCCCACTCCTGGTAGGCCCTGGCGCTATAACCACAAGCCTCATACTGGTAAGGACTATAGGCTTCTCGTCGACTCTTATAGCGGTAGTCGTGAATATAGCCATCGTATGGGCTATACTGAGATCTATAGGTAGAATCTATAAGCTTCTAGGGGAAACCGGTTCGGAGATAATAGCTAGCATAACGGCTATAATAGTCGCAGCTATAGCCGTAGAGTATATAGCTAGAGGTGTTAGAAACCTACTATAATCAGATGAATCTAACGATAGAATTCCTCAGCCTCCCTAACTACATCCTCGCTTACATATATCGGTGGGAGACCTATCTTCGTTCTCAATATATCCCTTATAAGATAGCTTTGAGGTGGGCATCCAGGTATGAATATACCATCGACGTTCGTACGATATAGACACCGCCCGCATAATACTGTTAAACCCTTACTCTCATCCAACCTAGCTTTAGGTCCTATAGCTACGGTTAAACATCCATACATATCTATCAACGCTTTAAGCTCAGCAGACTCTTTCATTATAGTTAGAGCTGTTGCTATAGAGCCTATACAACCGCTGCAGGGATCGCCGAGTATGAGATGTACACCTGGATAATCACCTGCTATACTCCTAGGTGGAAGCTTAAAAGGTCTTCTAACGATGGATGGATCTAAACCGTAGACCTTAACCCTATCTAGCTCTAAGACACCTAATCCACGTTCACCAGCATACCTTATATGGAGGACTTCATATGGATCTACACCCATCATATACGAAGCTATAGAATCAACTGAAACTACGTCGAAACCGGCTACGATTATACCTAGCTCTATAGCTTCACCTACTAGCGGACCGAAACCTTCCATACCTATGAGCCCATCGATAAACGTTAGATCGGGTTTCACGATAGAGTTAAGGTCGACTATCCCATGCTCTAAGCCTAGAAAATGTATAGCCTTCTTACCCTTGTATGGTAGTATCCCTTTCATATTCTTCATACCGAGCGAAACGAGTGTAAGTATATGCGTCTTCAGCTTAGCTACATTCACTATAAAGTCGGATTCTAACACTGTTTTAGCTACCTCGATCTCTTTCAATACCTTACCATCGGCTACCTCTACCGTAACGGTTGGTTGACGGTTTAGATCCACTAGTTCTATACCCAGCCTATCGGCAAGCTCTAGGTAGCCGCAGACTTCGAAAGATTTAAACGTATCTACGCCTAGCATAGATCCTTCGCCTACGATAACCTCGCAATCATCGATCTTCATCTGAAACCATCTAACGATAGCTTCCACTAAATATGGGCATACGGTAGCCCCGGTAGTCCAAGGTTTATCTATCGTAAGATTAGGTTTAACCAAGATCCTAGATCTAGGTTCTATCCTAAGCTTCGAGATGATCCATAGCCGATCTAGCATCATGAATACCGTCCTATATACGTCTTCATAGTTCAACCCAGGTTTAGCTACGTAGACAACCGGCTTCATGGTAGTATAATCCAAGATTTTATCGTTTAATAGGAATTATACTTAACTATTAATCGGTATAGTAGTAGGAGAGGGTATGGTATTCGTAGGAGGCTTAGTTCCTCTATGCCTATACAACGTTTCAGAGAGTATGGTAGGGTAGCGAAATCGTATAAAGCCTGGTATACGAAGATAGCTGTACTGTATCCTTCAAGCTATGAGGCTGCGTTAGCTAGCCTAGCTCATCAATCCCTATATTACATATGCAATTCGTATGACGATGTGGTAGCGGATCGTATAGTATTTGAACCAAGCCTTGATGATATACCTCAGAGTATAGAGTATGGTATGACTCTAAGGGATTTCGATGCTATACTCGCATCGCTACACTTTGAGCCGGATATAGTTAAGATAGCTTCTATGCTTATACGTAACGGTATCGAGCCTATACCTTCTAGACGTGAAGATCCACCTATACTCCTAGTAGGTGGACCTGTAGCTACGGCTAACCCGTTGTTAGCTTTATGCGTAGCCGATACAGCTTTCATAGGCGAGTTCGAGCCATCCATAGACAGGATTCTTGATGTAATAGTAGAGTCTAGAGGGGATAGGAGATCTATGCTTGAAGGATTAGCCGGTATTGACGGGGTATATGTGCATAGATTATCTAGAACACCTGTTAGAAGGGTTTACCAAGCGAACCTAGATGATGCATATCACCCTATACTGCAGCTGCAGCCGTTAGATAGGGAGCCTATATGGGGTAGGAGTATGATGGTAGAAGCTTCTAGAGGATGCCCCCATAGGTGTTTATTCTGTTTAGAGGGGTATATATTCAAGCCTAAAAGGGATAGAAGCTTTGCGAAGATTAAGCTTCTCATAGATGAAGGGGTTGAAGTAAATAATGTTAGGAAGATTACGTTTTATGCACCTTCATTTTTCGATCATAAGGATTCAGATAAAATTCTAGGATATCTTATAGATGTAGGTTTAGAGGCATCGATCCCAAGCCTTAGGCTAGATACTATCGGTAGTGATAGGCTTGAAGCTATAGCAAGAGTTGGGCAGAGGATGCTTACGTTAGCTCCTGAATCTGGTTTCTGCCCTCTAGCATCCATCCTGGGTAAACCCTATACTAGGGAGGGGTTATCGTCGATATTTTGTGAAGCCTATAAGCTAGGATTCAGAGAGCTTAAGCTCTACTTCCTCGTAGGATTCTTCGAAGGTGAGGAAAGATACATATTGGATATCGTACGCGATGCCATTGAGGCTGGGTTCAGGCATCCAAGCTCCATAAAGCTATCTATAAATCCTGCGATACCTAAACCTCATACGCCTCTTCAATGGAGTGGATTGAAGCCTTTAGAATCCTATCGTAGGATCAGACGTAGGATTGAAGAGTCTATCGATGGGTATATAGTCGATGTGGATTTTTACGATGAAAGGTGGGCTCAGATACAGACCGTACTATCGTTCGGAGGATTGGAGCTAGCAGAGCTTATAGCTAGATGGGCTCTATACGGTGTAGGATTATCTGGTTGGCGTAGAGCTTTAGCTGATACAGGTATAGATGTAGGTAGGTATCTATCGGAGAAGGATGAGGGGTACGTATTTCCTTGGGATAGTGTGGTGGATGTAGGGGTTGATGGAGAGAAGTTGAAAGAATTATATGTATTGTTTAAAGGATTCGAAGATAAGCTTACCAAGCTACTCTGATCTATCTAGATACCATTCCACCATCTTACCGGTTATCCTCCTCATATAATCTAAAGGTTTATCTATCTTGAGGATCCTCCTTATAGACTCCCAATCTATACCCATGAAAAGCTTAGCTATCATCAGCTCCTCTTCGTAATATTCAAATCTAACCCTCTCATCTGGTTTAGATAGGAAGTGCATCCTAGCTAGAGCTTTCACAGAATCGCATGAAGCTTCATAGCTTAACACCCCCCTACTATACTCTCTAACCCTATCTTCCTGACTCCTAGTAAGCTTTACACGTATACCTCCAAGGCCTACCGATAATAGGAGTCTAGCTACATCGAGTTCAAGCTTCGAGTATACATCGCATAGGCTTTCGATCAACCGTATCCTAAATTCGACGTTAGCTTGAGCTATATACTCGTAAGCCTCCCTCGTTAGCGGTTTAACTACTACCAAGCTATACTCTCCTGAAACGGGGTTTATAGATGGACTTAGATGCAATGGGATATACCCATTCTTAAGCCAGAATCTTACGAGTTCCTCAGATGCACCGAAGCTAGCTCCAACCCAATGGTATATGCCTGAAGATTCAGATTCGAGCATACTTAAAGCTTTAGATCCGAAACCTTTACCGGTAAAGTTTGGATGCGTAGCTATACGTACGATCCTCAACCCCCTCAGCTTGAAGAAATCTAGAACGCCGCAGTATAGAGCTATACGGCTAGGTATAACGTGACCTGAAGCTTCAGCTTCTCTAAGCATATCCTCCCTGGATGCGAAAGTTAAGCCACCCTCCTCCGCAACCCATAGGCTTACGATAACTTTGCCATCGTAGGTTAACGCTCTAGCTGAATGATGCGGCGCATCTAAAAGTATAGCTAGATCGTTAGGTCTATTCCTGTAGTGTGCTAGTACGTATATACTGTAGAGGCTTCTAAGCATGCTTTCATCTCTGAATAGGTCATCCTTATCTATACGCCTGTAGCTTACCAGGTCGAGCGTAGGTTCGCCTTCGATCCTATCAGGTTCAGCGTCGAGAAGGAGTACATCGTAGAGCCATCTCTCTATAGGATCATCCCTAGGATACCTTATCGGAGTTTCCAACCTTACATACTCCACGTTAAGTTTAGGATCCTCTCTGAGAGCTTTCATAAACCTGACGGAGAAACCCCTACCAGCCCCCTCGTAGCCGTGTATCGTAGAGGAGAATACGGATATCCTAGAACCCCTTAATATATCTAGGAGTATGGGTATAGGTATACCTGCAGCTTCATCTACGATTTTAACGGCAACCCTGCTTTTAGCCGCTACGATAGGCTGTGTATACGCTATCTCTATACTGCCTACCTCAACCCTACGTATAATCCCACCGACCTCTCTAACGCTATACCCTATATGTAGGTTATCCAATCCCCTAACCAGAAATTCTATCAGAGTCTTGGTATTACTAGGTTCTGGAGCTGTTAATAGGATAAGTCTAGATCTACCTTCATCGAGGAGCTTCTTAGTATACCAGGCTAACCCTAAACCTATAGCCGCAGATTTACCTCTACCCCTATCGGCTAATACGAGAAGACAGCTTCTACCCCTAGCTTCTATAAGCTTTTGGAAGGCTTCTATCGTTTTAAGCTGATCTTCTGTTAAGGGTATACCGTATAGATTGACTGTAAACCTCGAGGAGGCAGATCTAGCGACTTTAATCTCCTCACCGTGAACTTCGCCTTTCTCCAAATCTATAAGCCATACCCCTGGATGATCGATGATCTTAGAGATGAATCTTCTCTTGAATAGATGCTTAAAATCGCTCTCGGTGTAAGGTTTAGATATGAGCTTCCTCTCGAACGGTGTAAGAGTTGAAAGCCACTCATCTATAGACGGTATACAGAATATGAGGAGACCACCACCTCTAACAGCCTCGGTCAACCTACCTAGATCATTAGCTCTAAACTGCTTAGAGAAATCTACGAGGAGGAGATCCCATGTCCCACCTAAAGCTAGATCGCTTTCATCCAAGCTTAACGCATCTAGAGAGACTAAACCTTCCAATCTATCTTTGACATAATCTAAACCTATCAAAGCACCTGTCTGATCGGTATCAGCACTATAGAGTAGTGATACATCCCTTCCGGCTAACCTACGGTAGATACGGATAGCTGAACATCCATAGCGTAAACTCTCCCTACCGGCTAAGAGTATAAGCCTCCTCTCACCTGAAGATATAGCCTCAGATGCTATCCCTCTAATGGTGGCTCTGAACTTAGCTATGCTAAGCTTACTCATATATGCAGCAAAAAAGAATATGAGAAACCGAGTATTAACGATTTTCAGCTGCCTATGGATTCTAAGATTGATCTAACCCTATCGATATCTGATAGAAGCTTCTCAGCTTCGGTAGGATTAAGCTTACCTCCTTGACCTAGCCTAGCTTTCCCACCGCCTACCCCTCCAGTAGCTCTAGCTATGATAGACGCTACCCTACCTGCATCGAATCCTCTAGCTATAGCGTCATCCCCAGCCATGACTACAAGCCGATAGACATCTCCAGGTATAAGGAAGATAGCTATGATGGAAGGATCCCTACCTAGCATCTTCTCGCCAACCTTGATAACGGTTTCAGGGTCACCCTCCATAGATGCTAAGCTAACCTTAACTCCACCTTTAAGCTCGAAGCTCCTGTAACCTGTAGCTATCGATTCGGCCATCCTCTCCTTAAGCTTCCTAATCTCCCTACGTAGACTCTTAACCTCTCCTAAAAGGTTATCTACCGTAGGTACGAGTTTATCTATAGGGGCTGAAAGTATATCTGATAGATTCCTTATAGTATCCTCTATACTCCATACGTATCTAAGCGAAGCTTCACCCGCTGTGAAATGTATCCTTTCGACGCCATCCTGTATACGTTCAGCTCCGATAATCTTTACGAAGCCAACTTCAGAGGTACTACTGCAATGTATACCTCCGCATGCTTCTGCATCCCAACCCTCTATCTCGACAACCCTTAGAATCTTACCTGGGAAGACACCCCCCTGATACAATGTGAATCCATACATAGATTCAGCTTTATCCCTAGGCATCCAGTACACGTTAACCCGTCTAGCCTCTCCAACTACATCGTTAGCCATCTTCTCTAAAGCTTTAAGCTCATCTAACGATAACCTCTTATAATGCGATATATCGAGTCTAGCGTAATCTATAGATTTCAGAGAACCCATCTGCCATACGTGAGAGCCGAGAAGCCTCCTAGCAGCTCCTATAAGTATATGCGTAGCAGTATGATGCCTTCTAATATGCTTCCTACGCTCCCTATCGATATAACCCTCCACCTCTACACCTACAGGCGGAAGAGGGCCTTCCACTATATGAACTATGATTCCGTCTACCTTCTCTACACCCACCACGCGGAGTTCCCCGTTAACCCATCTTATAACACCTGTATCCGATATAGCTCCTCCACCTTCAGGGTAGAAGCATGTAGAATCTAGTATAATGTACCGATCCACAGCTCTTAAAACCTTAGCTTTGAACGTAAGCATATCTGGATCTTCATAGTATAGGGTACGTGTCGGAGGTAGATCGTGTATAAGCTTCGAGACAGGCTTCTCCTCCATCCTAACCTCTTCAGGTTTACTATGCCTAGAAGCTAGTAGAGTGTAGAAATCTCCCTTCTCGACTTCTACGCCTAGCTTAGATGCGTATTCCTCGGAAACTTCCGGTGGTATACCGTATGAATCGTACAACTCTACCAGATCGGTTAGGGTAAGCTTATGTTTTCTACCCTCTCTCGCGATCGTACGCTCTATAACCTTAGGAGCTTCGCTTAAGGTCTTAGAGTATCTTTCAGACTCTAAATCAACCATATCCAATACTTTACTCCTAGAACCTCCAACTTCAGGATAGCTTCTAGCTATACGCGATATCTGGAAATCTATGAAGTCGGATAGAGGGGTCTCCAACCCAATTTCTCTAAGGAATCTTAGACCCCTCCTTATCAAGAGTCTAGCTAGATATCCCGCACCCGTATTCGACGGAACGATCCCATCGCATAGCATCCAAGCGATCGTATACGTATGATCGGCTAACGCGTATACAGCCGTATATGGCTTCATAACCTGTCTAAGCTCTTCGACCGAAACCCCTAGTCTATCAGCAACCTGGTATTCGGCATCGGATATAGCATCCATCCTACCTGAAGCTTTCGATATCTCTACAAGTATTCGTTCGTCGACTTTAGGTATACCTGCTTCGACTGTAACTCTATCGATAAACTCTCTATGTACAGCATCGTAGATGGTGGGCGATCCTAAACATACCCATACATTCCTCTCTAAACCGTAACCTGTATCTACAACCTTTACAGGCATCTCTTCTAGAGCGCCATCTCTATCCCTGTAGTGCATGAATACTAGGGTGGCGACCTCGGCTCCACCGATAACCACCTCGAAGTCTTCACCAGCATTACCCCCGCCAGACCACCAATCCTCTATGAACGTTATACGTTCAGCCGGAACCTTCAATACATCCTTGTAGAACCTATAGCAGTATTCTACGGTTTCATCGTTCCAGTATACGGTTTCATCCTTTGTATTGAATGCATGATGCGCCATCATCTCGAAGCTCGTTAAATGTCTACCCGTACGTCCAACCTTCGGTAGATCCGTTAGCCTTATACATGGCTGACTTATGGTTAGAGGATTTTCTGGCGGTGGAGCTATACCCTCTGTAACCCAGGGTTGGAAGGCATATATAGATGCCCCTACCAGGTATACATCCTCCCTCCACCTAGCGACGACCGGGTATCTTCTAACCCTTCTATGACCGTTCCTTTCGAAGAACGATAGAAACGCTTCACGCATATCCTCAAGCCTATACCTAACACCGGTTATAGGGTTGCCTATGAAGCTATACTCTACGCAAGGCTGATCCCCGCAGTATACCTGGTCTTCATCTACACTCCAGAAGAATCTACCGCATGAAGGACATCTTCTACGTTTGAACCCTTCACTCCTGAATACCTCGACTTCATAGATACCACTCATAATACACCATCTCTTAGTTACAAAGCGTTAACGGTACCCTTACTCGATACGCTAGAGATACAGATATCTGAGCTCGTGTAATTAAGGGTTTTCAGTTAGTCTAGGTTTCTAATCGAACTATTTATAACCTTCTTTGAGACCTAGGTTTACCGATCATAAGGTGAGGAGAATTGAGTATAAGGAGCCCTATAGTCGTCGTACTGGGACATGTAGATCATGGGAAGACAACCTTACTCGATAAGATTAGGGGGACAGCTATAGCTATGAGGGAAGCTGGGGGGATGAGGCTCTGCTATGGAGTCTCCTAAACCCAGCATATAGGTGCAAGCTTCTTCCCAGCCGATACGATCGAAGCTATCTGTAAACCCCTACTGGAAGCCTATAGGTGGAGGATAGATGTTCCAGGCCTCCTCATCATAGATACACCTGGACACCATTCCTTCGCTAACCTTAGACGTAGAGGTGGTTCGATAGCCGATATAGCGATACTCGTCGTAGACGTTATGAAGGGGGTTGAACCTCAAACAGTCGAGTCCATAGAGCTTCTAAGATCTAGGAGGGTTCCGTTCCTAGTAGCCGCTAACAAGATAGATCTGATAGATGGATGGAAACCTAACCCTGGGGCTATGTTTCTAGAATCTCTTAGAAGACAGAATTCATACGTGATAGCGGAGCTCGAGGTTAAGCTATCGAATATAATATCCGGGCTCGCCGCCTACGGATTCAACTCTAATAGGTTCGATAGGATAAGAGATTTCAGGAGGGAGGTCGCCGTAATACCTGTATCAGCTAAGACGGGTGAGGGTATACCTGAGCTTCTAGCCGTTCTAATCGGTATAACCCAGCAGTATATGCGTAGTAGGCTTACCGTAGCATCTGGAGCTGCGAAGGGTAGCATACTGGAGGTTTTAGAGGAGCCCGGATTAGGGCATACGGTTAACGTCGTAATATACGATGGGGTTCTTAGGAAGGGCGATCTGATAGTAACCATGGGTAGATCGGCTCCTATATTGACTAGGATCAGGGCTTTATTTCAGCCGAAGCCTTTGCAGGAGATAAGGATGCCTGCCGGAGGTTTCGAGCAGGTTGAAGAAGTTACAGCTGCAGCTGGTGTGAAGATAGCTGCACCAGGTTTGGAGGAGGCTATACCGGGTGCACCTCTATACGTAGTCGAGCCCGGTAGATCTGTCGATGAATATATGCAGCTCGTCGTAGAGGAGGTTAAGGAGCTACTTATCAGAACCGATCGTATAGGTGTGGTGGTTAAAGCCGATACGTTAGGTTCCCTAGAAGCTTTGATATCAGAGCTTAAACGGAATAACGTACCGGTTAGGATAGCCGATGTAGGTCCTATATCTAGGAGGGATGTTATAGAGGCTGAAGCTAGTAGAGCTAGCGATCCGGTGTATGGTGTTATACTAGCTTTCAATGTTAAGATCCTACCTGAAGCCGAGGAGGAGGCTATGGGTTTAACGCCTATATTTTCTAGCGATATAATATACCGTCTCATAGAGGATTATCTGAATTGGGCTTCATCCGAGAGGGATAGGCTATCCAAGCTTACGTTAAAGGATCTAGTTATGCCTGGTAAGATAAAAGTGTTGCAAGGATATGTTTTCAGAAGGAGTAAACCGGCAATAGTAGGTGTAGAGGTACTGGCTGGTAGGATAAGAGCAGGATTACCTCTTATGCGTAGCGATGGGAGGCTTCTAGGACGGATAGAGCAGGTGCAAGATAGGGGTAAACCTATACCTGAAGCTACGGTTGGTATGAAGGTTGCTATATCTATAGATAAACCTACGGTAGGTAGGCATTTCGATGAAGGGGATACCTTATACGTATACCTAAGTGAGAGGGATGAGCTCTTACTGTACGAGAAGCTTGGCGAAAACCTTACGGCTGAAGATAAAGAGTTGATAGCTGAGATAGCTAAGATTAGGAAGGGAAAAATTTAAGCAGGAGAGGATGCATCCTAGATGGATATCCTAGATAGGGGGAAGGTTTATGCCTAACGTTAAACTCGTAGTATCTGACCCTGAGACAGGTACTGCTAAAACTGTAGAATTAGATGAGGCGAGAGCTAAGCTACTATACGGTTTAAGGATAGGGAGCGTATTCGATGGGAGTATAGTAGGTTTAAAAGGCTGTAAGCTTATGGTAACAGGCGGATCTGATAAGGATGGAATCCCTATGAGGCCTGATGTCCACGGTCCTGGGAGGAAGAAGCTTCTCTTAAGCGACGGAGTGGGAATTAAACCTAGAAGGAGCGGAGAGAGGAGAAGAGTCTATGTTAGAGGTAATACTATAAGCGCGGATATAGTACAGGTTAACGTGAAGGTTGTCGAGAAGTCTTCTTCTACGGTTTAATCTGACCCGATGATAGCTTAGGCCTCTTTTACCGGTGCTTTGGCGTAGGATATCGAGTAAGATGGGGTAAGGTATATCTTACCGTATACAATCTAAACTGATGGTGGATATGCAAGTAGACTCTAGACTGATACCTGAATGTAACATAGGTACAGCCGGACATGTAGATCATGGGAAGACAACCCTAGTGGAGGCTCTCACAGGTGTATGGACTGCTAGGCATAGTGAGGAGCTTAGGAGGGGGATCACGATAAAGCTAGGCTACGCAGATATGAGTATATATAGGTGTGGTAGGTGTAGCTCACCGTATAGGTATACGAATAAACCTATCTGCAATCTATGCGGCTCTGAGACTGAGCTTGTAAGAACTGTAAGCTTCGTAGATGCTCCCGGACATGAGATCCTTATGGCTACGATGCTAGCTGGAGCAGCCGTTATGGATGGAGCGCTCCTAGTTATAGCCGCGGATGAGAAGTGCCCGCAACCTCAAACCAGGGAGCATCTCATGGCTCTAAAGATCGTAGGCGTCGAGAATATAGTCGTCGTACAGAATAAGATAGATCTAGTCGATAGAGATAGAGCCATGGAGAGCTATAGGGAGATAAGAAAGTTTTTAGAGGAGTACGGTGTGGTGGATGTTCCTATAATACCCATATCAGCTCAGCATAAGGTTAACATAGGCTACCTACTAGAAGCTATAGAGAGGTATATACCTACACCTAAGAGGGATCTGAATAAGCCTCCCTTGATGCCGGTCGTAAGATCCTTCGATGTGAATAAACCTGGTACACCTGTGCAGGAGCTTAGAGGCGGGGTTATAGGTGGATCTATAATTCAAGGTAGACTTAGAGTGGGGGATAATATAGAGATCAGACCTGGGGTTAGATCTCCTGATGGAAGCTATAGGAGTTTAACCACCGAGATCGTAAGCTTAAGATACGGGTCTCTAAACGTAGAGGAGGCTAGATGCGGAGGGTTGGTCGGGGTTGCTACGAAGCTCGATCCCTATCTAACTAAAGCGGACGGTATGGTTGGAAATATGGTGGGATACCCCGATCAGATGCCACCGATATGGAGCGAGTACACGGTGGAGTATAAGCTATTCGAGTATGTAGTCGGGTTAGCGGAGCCTACCCGTGTATCATCCATATCTAAGGGGGAGACTCTACTACTTAACGTAGGTACATCGTTGACGGTGGGCGTCGTGGATAGTGTAAGATCAGATGAACTACACGTCAACCTGAGGAGGCCTGTATGTGCTCCTATGAATCAGAGGATAGCTATAAGTAGACGTATAGCCGATAGATGGAGACTTATCGGTTACGGGATAATTAAGGCGTAGTGGATGTACATGGATGTATCTATCAAGGTAATACTGGATTCAAACTTCCTACTACTACCGTTCCAATTCGGTATAGATATATTCGAATGCGTGAAGGATCTACTCTGTAGAAACGTCGAGTTTATAGTCCTACCGCAGATAGTCGAGGAGGTTAAACGTATAGCCGACGGTGTAGGAGATAATTCTCGTGGAGCTAGGCTGGCCTTGAAGTTGATAGAAGAGAAGTGTACCATCCTAGATCTAGATGAGGTGAGAGGGTTGAATACCGATGAATCTATACTAAGAGCAGCTGTTAATCTAGATGCGGTCGTAGCTACTAACGATAGAACGCTTCGGAGGAAGCTTAGATCTAAAGGTATACCTACCATATTCCTTAGGGAGCGTTCGCATCTAGATATCGATGGATACATACCTTAGGGAAACGCTTATAGGGTAACTATTCGAACCTATCTCGCGGATTGCAGAAGAGATGTAGTAAAGGCTATAGGGCTATAATCCTCTTAGGACTCGTAAGTTTAATGGGCGATATAGTCTACGAAGGGGCTAGAGGGTTGATACCAAGCTTTCTAAAGCACCTCGGAGCATCCGCGTATATAACGGGTTTAGCTACAGGTTTAGGAGATTCTATAGGTTTAAGCCTAAGGCTAGTATCAGGTTTATTAGTCGATGTAACCGGTAGATATTGGGGTCTAACCTTCTTAGGCTACAGTCTGATAGCATCCATACCGCTGTTATCGATAGCATGGTGTTGGCCTATAGCCGTAGCTTTAACCGTAACGGAGAGGGTGGGTAAAGCTTTGAGGACTCCCGGTAGGGATACGATAATCTCTATGGTGTCTAGAGGTGTAGGTGCAGGTAAGGCGTTCGGTATACATGAATTCCTAGATCAGATAGGAGCAATCATAGGTCCTCTAATCGTATCTATAGTAGTGCTCTACAGTGGAAGCGTATACGAGTATGCGTTCATAGTTCTAACCATACCATACATAGCTTTGATAGCTACGCTAATCTATACGTATAGGAGTATAGGACCTATGGAATCTGCTAGAAGGAATGGATCTATATCGTTTAAGCCTTCGAGTTTAAGCATAAGATTCTGGCTATACTCCTCTACGATCTTAGCTAACACCCTAGGGTTTATCCCGGCTAGCTTAATACTCTATAGGGCATCAGATGTCTTCCTAGATGAATGGATTATACCCTTAATCTATCTGGCTATACAAGCTGTAGATGCACCGTCGGCTATCCTATCAGGTGTACTCTACGATAGAATCGGTCTCAGGATACTATACCTACCGATAATAGCTTCCGCTATACCTTCGATCCTAGTATTCACCGGAGAAGCCTACTCGATAATATTCGCATCGATAATATACGGATTCGTATACGGTATGCAGGAATCTATCTACCGTGCAGCCGTAGCTACGATGACGCCTATAGAGTATAGAGGAACAGGGTATGGGATATTCAACACCCTATATGGAGTCGGCTTCCTAGTATCAGGCGTAATCTATGGGTTCATGCTAGACTACGGTATACCGCTACCTATAGTAGTAGCCTATACGCTATCTCTCCAAACGATAGCATCGATGCTACTCTCCTATAGTATAGGTGGGAGCTACGTCTAAGCTACATATCCTCTCCATATTCTATAAACCTTAGTAGCAGTCTATAGGCTTCTTCATCGCTTCCGATCTGAACCGGTGGATGCTTAAAGAAATATGCAGATGCACTCTTTATAACGCCTCCAAACCCTCTATCGACTGCAAGCTTAGCAACCCTTATAGCGTCTACCAAGATACCTGCTATCATAGACTTATCATCGACCTTAAGTTTAACCTCGATCTCAACCGGGAGATCTACGTAGCCTCTACCCTTAACGTATATATAGCATACCTTGGTATTACCGAGGAAGGGTATATAATCGCTCGGACCTATCCTCACCCTACCCTCAGATTCAAGCCTATCTCCGTATGGTAGGATACTTGTTACCGCTCTAGTCTTACTTACACGTTTATCGTGTAACCTATCTTCGACGATCATATTCATGAAATCAGTATTACCACCTATATTCAGTTGATAGGTCTCTTCTACCTCTACACCCCTCATATGAAGTAGGTGTACGATCGAACGGTGAAGTATGGTCGCGCCTATCTGCCCCTTGACATCGTCGCCTAGAAGCGGTATACCTGCTCTACGAAACCTTTCACCCCATGTAGGATCGCTAGCTATGAATACAGGTATAGCGTTCACGAAAGCTACCCCTGCTTTAACGCATGCCTCTGCGTAGAATAGGGATGCGTTTCTACTCCCGACGGGGAGGAGGTTGACTAACACCTCTGTACCGGTATCCTCTAGGATCCCAGCTATATCATCTAGCGATGGGTCGCATCCGTTAAACTCTACATCGAAAACGTTACGCATATGCTCGGCTACACCGTCGAGTATAGGTCCCCTACGAACTTCTACCGAGAGCTTAGGTACATCTACGAACTTAGGTGTAACGTTAGGTTTCTCGAATATAGCTTCGCTAAGATCTAAGCCAACCTTACGTCTACTAACATCGAAAGCAGATACGAAGTTTATATCGCCTATACTATAACCTCCTAAAACCTGGAATAGTACACCTGGTATGCGATCGAGATGTTTGATCCTCCTATAGTAATATATGCTTTGTACTAGGAGCGAAGCAGCGTTACCCACCCCTACGATACCCACCCTAATCTCACCCATATCCAACTCAAACTATACCTATATTTAACTGATATTAAATATTTAGCTATCATTAAATTATCGTTATTAGTTGAGCTCTGTACCGATTAGGGGGAGTGATGAGGGAGGTTAAGATATCGCTCGTAGGTGCTGGTAGTTTAACTTTCACACCGTCCGTGATCAAGGCTCTAACCCGGAGTAGGTTAGCCGATGAATGTAAGCTAACCGTAGCTTTAATCGATATAAATAAGGATATACTGGATGTTATGTATAAGGTATCGTCGAAGATAGTCGAAGCGATGGGTAGAAGCTCGAATATACGTGTAGAGGAGTATACGGATAGAAGGATAGCTTTCGAAGGGACGGATTTCGCTATAGTTACGATAGGTGTAGGCGGTGTCGAAGCTACGCATATAGATGTAGAGGTTCCTAGAAGGTATGGTGTTGAGCAGATGATAGGTGATACCGTCGGACCTGGAGGTATCATGAGGGGGATAAGGCATGTACCTGTATTGATCGATATAGCGAACGATCTAGCCGATACATCCCCTAACTCCTACCTCTTCAACTATTCGAACCCGTTAACGGTTCTCACGAGAGCGATCGTTAGAGAGTGTAGGGTGAAAGCTTACGGACTATGTACAGGTATATTCGGTGTAGTAAATAGTATCGCGCGTATATTCGGTGTAGCGTCGAGAGATGTTAAGCTGTATATAGGCGGTATAAACCACTTCTACTGGATCCTCGACTTCACGGTTAAAGGTGAGGAGGGTTACCCTAAACTGGAGGATCTACTGAGGAGGAATCCAAGTATAGCTGAGAGGTCGAAGCTGATATTCGATATATATAGGGTCTATGGGTTGATAGCCGGTCCTGGTATACATGTAGCTGAATTCCTACCGCACATATTCATGAAGCCTGAAGCTATCGCTAGATATGGCTTCAAGCTGTTCCCGGAAGGAACTATCTACGATTATAAAGCTAGGAAGCCGTACGAAGAGCTTCTTAGAAATGTAGCTTCAGATGCTAAGCCTATCGATGAACTGATAGGGGTTAGAGGGATGGAGGAGGAGGGTATAGGCGTCGTGAATCTTATAGAATCTATAGTATTGGATAAACCTATATTCTATCCTGGGGTTAACGTCGTTAACTATGGATGTGTAGAGGGGCTGCCTCCGTGGAGCATAGTAGAGGTCCCGGCTTACGTAGATTCAGCAGGTATACATCCGATAAATGTGGGTAGGCTACCCAACTCTATAGTAGGGTTGACTATACCTAGGATTATGCAGTACGAGTTGACGATAGATGCAGCTTTATCTGGTGATAGGAATCTAGCTATACAGGCTATTATGCTAGACGGCTATATAGACGATATAGGGAAAGCGGAGAAGATACTATCGGAGCTTATAGAAGCTGAAGCAAGATGGCTTCCAAGATACTGGTTTAAGTAGGGCTTAGATAGATTACGCTACACGTATATATCGACTTGGATCTCTCTAGCTAGGTTTGCATACCTATTCCTCACGGTTACCTCTGTGACGTTTGCAGCTTCAGCTATCTCCCTCTGAGTCTTTCTACACCCACTTATAATCGAAGCCATATACAAAGCTGCAGCGGCTATACCGGTGGGATTCTTTCCGTTAGTTATCCTGAGCGATCTAGCGATCTCTACTATCCTATACGCTATAAGCTCAGCCGAAGCTGGGAGCTGTAGAGGTTTAGCTATATGCTTAACGTAACTATTCGGTGGTATAGGTGTAACCGTTATCGTAAGATCCTTTATAAGCGAACGGTAGCTTCTACCTATCTCCTTCTTATCCATCATGGATATCCTCGATAGTTCATCTAGAGTTCTCGCATGCTTACATAGATGGCATGCGAGGTATACAGCGGCTGCAGCCATACTCTTTATAGATCTACCTTTAACCCTATTATTCTCCAAAGCTTTACGGTAGACTACAGATGCAGTCTCTAGGACAGATTTAGGTAGGTTTAACGCTGATACCACCTCCATTATAGTCCTAAGAGCTAGAGCTAGATTCCTATCCTTAGCGCTAGATAGACGGCTACGACTCTGCAATCTTCTAAGATTCATAAACTGGTTTAGTTTACCTATCGGAAGACCGCTTCTAAGCTTAATATCTATTATCGTCGATAAACCTTTATCGTGTACGGCGTAGGTTATGGGAGCACCTACACGTGTACGTCTCTCCTTCTGTTCATCGTCGAACGCACGCCATTCAGGACCTGGATCCATAAGCTTATCGTCTATAACCGATCCGCATATACTACAAACGATCTCAGCTCTATCATAATCGTAAATCAGGTTGCGGGATTTACAATGGGGGCAGATAACCTCTATATCTTTACCCTCGGTCGACATGGATCCAGCTACCCCCTAGATCTACGTGGAGGAGAATAGTAGAGTGCAGCTCCACTCTCGAGAGACGGAGATTTAAGTTCGCATCTGATGAGAGCGAAGGGGGATGATGTGGATCCGATTATATCTTTAACGATACCGATCTTTCTAAGGTTTCGATCGAAAACGTAGTCGCCGATCTTAGGTATACTTTCAAGCTTCACTACGATATTATGATTCTTAGATATGTGGATTATAACTCCTAGACGCTGCAAGGATGAACAGACTTTAATTAAGCTATACATGAAGATAAACTTTCCCTAGCTAACGTATGGATGGATAGCGGACTATACTTGAGGGTATATGCTTAAGCTTTAAAATCCGGTAAGGTAAAACCTTATAGAAGCGTAAGCGGAGATTGCATAATACGTTCTTGCTAGCAGATGCTCTAAGGATAGCGGTTGAGGCTCTAGAGATAGTGGAGTCTAAGAAGGCTAGCGTTAAATCGGCATTCTACAAGGCTTCTAAGGAACATAACGTTTCAGGTATCGAAGCTCTACGTATGGCTTACAGGATAGTATACGAATCTATTAAAAGCTTAAACTTAGTAGATGCTATAGCTGAATCGATAGTAGGCAGCGGATACTATGAGAGGCTGCCGTCAATTCTTAAAAACATACTTAGGGTGGTAGTATATGAGTTTAGGGTGGAGCCCTCCCGATCTAGATATAGCGTATCGGATTACATATCGGCTTTCAGGTCAATCTACGGATGGAGAATTCTTCAACCGATAGAGCCGTATTTAGGTCGGATAGTATATTCAAGCTACGATCAAACTAAGCTCCACGAGCTGGATAGGATAGCTCTAAAGTATAGACAGCCTAGATGGCTTATAGAGTATCTAGAGAAGATTCTAGGTAGGGGGTTAGCGTTGGAAGTGGTTGAGGGGTTTCAAGCTGAGCCTAGAATCTACGTTAGGATTAACACGTTCAAGATAGGCGTGGAGGATTGTTTGAAGATACTCGAGGATGAAGGGTTTAAGCTTAGACCGATCGATGGTATACCTTACGTGTACGCTCTTGAGAGCTATGAGAAGCCTATACCATCATCTAGGGCTTATCGTGATGGGTTGATATGCATACAGGATCTGTCAAGCTGCTATTCGGTAGCTCTCCTAGATCCTAAGCCAGGTGAACGTATACTCGATCTATGCGCAGCACCTGGAGTTAAAACTAGCTATTTACTTCAGATGGTGGGTGGTAAGATTGACGTATTATCCGTAGATGTATCTGTTAAGAGGATCCATCTGATGAAGAGTTTTACGATGAAGCTTTCTACCGTAGATACGAATATGATCGTAGCTGATGGTAGATATCTACCGTTAGCAGATGTAAAGTTCGATGCGATCCTACTAGATCCTCCATGCTCAGGTACAGGTATACTGCATAGGGATCCAGCTTTTAAATGGAGGTTAACGTATAAACGGATAGCTAGATTCGCTAAGCTCCAATATGAATTATTAGAATCTGCAGCTAGATACGTGAGATCTGGTGGACGTATAGTGTATTCGACGTGTAGTTTGACTTTAGAAGAGAATGAATTAGTGTTGGAGAGGTTTCTCAGATTAAACCCTGAATTCTACTTATCTAAACCTAAGATGATCCTAGGATCGGATGGGCTTAGAGGATTAATCCATGCTAGAAGGCTATATCCTCATAGAGATTTATGTAACGGTTTCTTCGTAGCTGTTATAAGGAGGGTTTGATCCTTGGGTATCGTCGAATCTAAGGAGAATCTGAGGAGGATTATCTGGAATCTACTCGAGGAGAGGAGGGTTGCTAGATACCCCCTACCATGCTATGGGCGTATACCGAATTTCGAGGGATCTAAGCAGGCTGCAGCTAGGTTAACATATACCGAGGAGTGGAGGAGGAGCTCCACCATCCTAGCTAACCCGGATTATGCTCAGAAACCTGTAAGAGAGAATGCTTTAAAGCAGGGTAAGATCGTAGTTATGGCTACACCTAGACTTAGGAGTGGATTCATAATCGTAGATCCATCTAGAATCGGAGGGGGAGAGAGCTATGCATCGACGATAAAGGGAGCGTTCAAGCTAGGCTTCATAGTAGATAAACCTCCGAAACCAGACCTTATAGTAACCGGATGCGTAGCGGTCGATAGGGAATTCAACCGGTTAGGGAAGGGCGGAGGGTACGGAGATAGAGAGATCTCCCTAGCTAGAAGTCTCTACGGATATATACCCGTAGCTACTACCATCCACGATCTACAACTCGTAGATAAGATCCCTATCGAAGAACACGATGTGAAAGTAGATATAGTAGCTACACCGACCAAGCTGCTATACAGGTATAGATTTCGATGATGTGTCATAGCCTCCTTAGGTTAGCGGGTGTTAGGTAGCGTAGCATTAAATGATCCTTCAACTGTATGGAGCGTCATTTATAAGGAGGATATCTAGTCTAGACTGTAACCGTTATGGATATGTGGGTACAGCCGTTGGATCCGATCGGGGCCCTCCCTCTATCATGTCTAGCTTCGCTTATACCTATACTATCGCTTATAATCCTGCTCTGTATATTCAAGTTTCCAGGTTGGAAAGCTGCTCTACTATCGTCTATCCTATGCTTCGCTGTATCCCTTACGATATATAGGGCGCCGCTACGCGTAGTTTTTTCGAGCTATATCTACGGCTTGATGTTCGGTTTATGGCCTATATCATGGATAGTCGTGAACGCTATATTCTTGTATAACGTAGCTAGCGAGTGTGGATGTATAGGAAAACTTACTGATTGGATGAAGAATAGCCTACCGAATTCTAGGGGTCTCTACGCTCTCTTTATAGCATTCCTACTAGGAGGGCTTATAGAAGGTGTAGATGGGTACGGATTCCCTATCGCTATATCATCCACTCTACTAGTAAGCTTAGGGTTTAAACCTATAGATGCGGTATGTATATCGCTTATAGCGAATACCGTAACGGTACCGTTCGCGAGTCTAGGTGTACCTGTAGAAACGTTGAGTATGGTATCGAACCTGGATCTAAAACCCATATGTATACACCTCTCGCTACAGCTCATGCCTATATCGGTAGCTGTAGCGTTACTCATCGTCTGGATAGCTTCTAACCGTGAACTAGATCATAGTATCTATGGAGTGGGGTTGTTAGCCGGGGTAACGTTAGCTGTATCCATGTACATGGTATCGATGTTCTTCGATCCACGTCTCTCAGGTATACTAGCACCTATAGCTTCCATACTAGCGACTATACTCTACGTGAAAGCTAGGTTTAAGAGTGGAATAGGATCTATAGGTTTAGATGGATGGATACCTTGGATTATCGTTTCAAGCGCTATGGGGCTTTCCGTATCGACAGGATTATACAGGCTATTCTGTGTGAAGATCTACGTAGCAGGCTTACACGGATCTATCTATATACCGCTCTACGGTACCCTAGCTACGGCGATCTACGAACTACAACCCGTAGCTCATGGAACGATAGCTCTAGCCTCAGCTCTAATCGTAGCATACATATACGGTTTAAAACCTTCGACCGTAGCTAAACTGTATATAGGTACATGGAGGAGGATGATGTATGCTGTATTAACGATCATGGAGATCCTAGGTTTAGCTTTCCTCATGAACTATACAGGTTTATCGTTAACCCTAGGGTATACGTTATCGTATACGGGTCCATTCTACCCTATCCTATCGGGATTTATAGGATGGATCGGTACGTTCGTAAGCGGATCCGAAACAGGTTCTAATGCCCTATTCGGGAGCCTCCAGAGGATGACTGCCGAGATGCTAGGTATAACGCCGTACATAACGACTGGTCTAAACGCAGCTGGGGGGGTGCTAGGTAAGATGGTATCGCTACAAAGTATAGCTATAGGTTTATCGGCTGTAGGATTGAAAGGATATGAAGGATTGGTTATGCGTAGATTGATAGGATATAGCTTAGCTTTAACCTCTATGCTAGGTTTAACCGTATACATCTATACGATCCTTACCTAGCCGAACATCAATACTTATAGGCTACACCGTCAGATACATATTCGTATGAGGTTCCCATCACTTTGTGGCATCGCTGAAGCTAACTCAGGCTATACATTCCGATTCATAGGTATACCTAACGTATGCCATGAATGCGGCTACCGGGATACATGCTTCGGTAGACTTAAACCCGGCAGACTCTATAGGGTAGTATCCGTGAGGGGTAAGAGGTTTCCATGCAGGCTTCACGGTGAAGCTGTGTTGGTTGAGCTGGAAGAAGCATCTATAGAATCTGCAGTAACAATTAAACAAGCTATAAGAGATGCTGTGGTAACTATCAGGTTGGAGGGATGCGGGGAGAAGCTATGTCCAGCTTTCGATCTATGCTATGCTGAGGGGTTGGAGGATGGAGCTAAGTATAAGGTGGCAGAAGTGTATGGGGAAAGGTTTCCATGCAGATACTATGGGTTTAAAGTTAAGGTTCTATTGAAGCCTATCTAGCTCGATGATTCCATCCTCCTAGCTTCAGCTTTATACCTCTCTACGAATACAACCTCATCTATACCCTCTATATATCTAGCTACATCCATGGCGAAGCCTCTTTTAGCTAGCTGAATACCTTCAGCGAGTTGTAGATCGCTCGGAAGCTCCACCTCAACCCTACGATCAGTTATCCTAACGATAGTTCTACTAATATCTATCCCTGGAAGCCTACGCTTCAAAAGGTATCCAACCCTCTCTTCGATACTTTCTAAGATCTTCCTTAAGATCATCTTGTAAACTAGGGTCTTACCTGCGAGTGGATGGTTGAAATCTACTTGAACCCTCCCAGCCCCTATAGCTCTTACGATCCCTACCCGTCCATCCACCTCCACTCTATCCCCGATCCTAGGTCTAGAATCTCTAGGAAATCTTCTTAGAGGCATCATACGAATCTTAGATGGATCCCTAGGACCTACACCTTTATCAGGTGGAACCTCCACGACTATAGGCTCACCAAGTTTAAGATTCGGTAGAGCTTCCTCGACACCTTTGAAAACCCAACCTTCACCTACGACTACTAGTCTAGGCTCGTAAACCTCTCCAGCCCTATATATACCTAGCTGTTTAGCATCCTCCTCCATCGTAGTCTCCACGGGTTCACCAGTCTCTTTAACTGTGACCGTATAGTCGACTAGTATGAATGAACCCTTCTCGATAGGCACCAATACACCCCCTGACGAGTAGGAGGGGATCTACTATTTAACCCTATAAACTTTACCCTACGCTAATCTAAGCTTGCTGAAAAGCGAGGAGATAACAGGTACAGAGATCTTAGGCTGTCTATCTCTAGTGAAAACCCCTTTCCTATTCAGTACGCTTCTCATAGGATTCTGCGGTGTTCTGAAATCTGCGAAAACCCATACGTGAAGACCTACTACATAATCTTTCGCGGATAAGCTTTCGATATACCTCCTTATAAACTCGGCTTGATATTCTTCGGACCACATCTGTGGCGGATCGCTATGCAGCCCTACGATAGCATCTGCTCCGAACTCCGTTATGATTATCGGTTTACCGGGATACCTCTTATGGATATCCTCTAATTCTACGAGCATAGCATCGACCCCTGCACCTATATCACCCCAATGAGAGTACCATCCCCGGTAAAAGTTCAGGGATATAACATCTACATAGCTTAGAGCTAGATCCCTAACTGTTCTATGAGACGTGAATGTTAAAAGCCTAGATGGATCCACCTCCTTGAAATACGTGGATAGCTTACCTATGAAATCAGCGACTTCAGGTATATCGCTCGGCGGCTCGTTCGTGATGCTATACATTATAACCGATGGCCTATTCTTATGCTCCCTAACCATCTCAGAGATAACGTTCTTAGCTTTAGCTAGGTATTCATCGCTACCGAATAGCTTCGCCACCTCATCCCTACCGATTATACGATCGAGTGCGGAGTAGCATAGAGGAGGTTCTAGTATGACTAGGAAGCCGAATTCATCAGCCATATCGAGGTGCTCGTTAGAATACGGGTAATGCGATGTCCTGAACGAATTAGCTCCGATCTTCTTCATAAGATAGAAATCCCTTACGAGTACAGGGCCGGGTAGAGTCTTACCGAAGATAGGGAAATCTTCATGTCTACCGAAGCCTTTAAGGAAGATGGGTTTACCGTTAAGGTATATTCTGCCATCCCTAATACTAACGCTTCTGAAACCTATACGTTCATATACGGAATCCTCGATACCACTACCGGAACGTAACTCTAGTATCAGGTTATATAGGTTCGGTTCATCTGGACTCCAAGGTTTAACACCGTCAAATACCTTCTCATAGGTAAACCTACCGCTACGTACACCGGTTACAACCTCTTCATGTACGACCATAGATAGATCCTTACTAGCTAACGATATCTTTAGATCGAGGGATCTATCCGAAACTATATCTATCAAGGCTTTCAGATAACCTCTATCATCGGTATATACGGTTACGTCATCGATATAGCATCTGTTAGCGAACTCTAGGTATACAGGTCTATGTATACCTCCGTAGTGGAAGAAGTCGAAAGCAGATACGTTGAAACTTACAGATGGCGGGAGGTTTCCGATCGACGGAGAATTATCGATCCTAACAACTATCCTATTAAGCGCTCCGATCTTCAACCCGTCAAACCTATACTTAAACTTCGTGAACGATCCTTCATGCTCCCCGAGCAAGCTTCCGTTAACCCAAGCTTTAACCCTATAACCTGCACCTTCAAATACTACCCATGCTATCTTCCCATCAAACTCTCTACCTACATGAAAATCCTTCTGATACCATGCTACACCGCTAAACTGATCCCAATCTGGGTTTTGCTCATTCCACGATGATGGGACGTAGATCAGATCTGTAGAATCGAAGCCGTAGAACCATCCATCCCTATCGCCTACGAGATCCTTGTCTACCCTAAACTTCCAGAACCCATCTAAAGGTATCTTCAACCTAAACCAAGACTTCAACCCCTACATACACCGAATCATCTTTACGATGAACTTATATCTTAAACCTTAGCCCTCCCCCGATCAGGTGCTTTACTTGAAGTAAATATGGAGAGTTAGGTATTACCATGCGATATCGAAGGATCTATACTCCCCTCTATAAGGCTCCCAGTACACCTCTATCTTGGATACTACAGCTCCTGGAGGACCTTTTTTACACCATTCGATCATCATCCTAACCTTATCTTCCTCACCCTCTACGACGGCTTCAACCCTACCATCAGGCAGGTTTCTAATCCAACCTTTAACCCCGAGCTTTAAAGCCTCCCTCCTAGCGTTAGCTCTGAAGAAGACACCCTGAACTCTACCTGATACGAAAATATGAGCTCTAGCATATCTAGCCATAGGTTATATCACCGTCGACATAGATCTTTAACCTTATCTTTAAGCTCTATAAGCGCTTTAACGACGGTAGAGTTCGGCGCATAATCTAGCAACGGTATACCGAGCTTCTCGGCTTCTGTAACGGATCTATCGAAGGGTATAGCGGCTAATATACTGGATTCGAGCGAACTTTCTATATACTCGATATCCTTCTCATCGCTAACCTTATTCGCTACATATCCTATACTCTTCAATCCTAGATCTGAAGCTAGTTTAGCTACCCTCCTACACGTATCTATGGATTGAGGCGTAGGTTCAGTTATAGATATTAGAAGATCCACAGCTTCCACGGTACCACGCCCTAAAGGTTCTAGACCTGCTTCAAGATCCACTACTACGGCTTCATCCCTAGATAGCAGTATATAGGATAGTATAGCTCTCAGTAGAGCGTTAGCAGGACACATACATCCAGACCCACCATACCTTATAGTCCCAAGCCTAACGAGTACAACGTTATCCCTACCCTCCACACCGTACCTTCCGATTACATCATCCACTCTAGGTGTTAGTATGAGTAGCCCTGAACCTATATTAACCCTCTCATCTACGAGCTTAGAATCCTCTAATACCGGCTTTACACCTTCGATAATCTTCGAATCTATCCCAAGCTGTCTATATAGATTCATAGCTGGATCAGCATCTATAGCTAGAACTTTATAGCCATCCCTAGCTAGGAGTCTAGCTAACGATCCAGCTATCAAAGTCTTACCTACACCACCCTTCCCTGCTAAAGCTATCTTAAACCCTCTACTACATGTAACCTCATAACACCCCCGATAAGCTATTACCTTTAATTATAGTAAGTTATTGATAGTCTTTATCGAGAGGGGTATTGTATGCGTGGTAGTATAGCAGTGATAGGGTTAGGCGAAGTAGGTCGAGCCTTATACAACGTTATAAGTAGATCGAACACTGGGTTTAAAATCTACGGGTACGATTCAGATCCATCCAGAAGTATAGATAGGATAGAGGATATACCTAAACCCATAGACTACCTGCATATAGCCTTCCCATATACTGCAGGCCTAGCGTTCTTAGAGGCTCTATCGATGTATAAAGATAGATTCAAACCTAGACTTATAGTGGTACATTCAACCGTCGCACCCGGGACCACTAGGCTCCTACAGGATAAGCTGGATACGCTAGTAGCATACTCACCGGTTAGAGGTAGATACCCACACATAGAGAAGCATCTTAGATTCTGGGTTAAATGGGTTTCAGCTGCTAAACGTGAAGCTTTAGATGAAGGAGCGGAGCATCTAGGAGAGCTAGGTTTTAAAGTTAGATGTATCGATAAGCCTGAGACGTTAGAGCTAGCTAAATTGCTAGAGACGGTGTATCGTGCAGCTTTGATAGCTATATGGCAGGAGATGCATAGGATATCTATGAAGCTTAACGGTGATATAGCTGGTATAGCAGAGTTTATCGCAGAGGTACATGAGGTATTAGGGGATAGACCAGTCTACTATCCAGACGTTATAGGTGGACATTGCCTAATACCTAATACTAGGATGCTCCTAGAATGCGTAGATTCACCCCTACCCAGATTCATACTAGAATCTAACAGTCTAAGAGAGGTTGAGCTTAAGGATCCTAGGATAGCTGAAGGCGTACGTTCGGTATGGAATATATGGAATAGACTTAGAAGGGTATGGTACTATGAAGGGACGACCCCCGAGGAGTGAACGGGAGGAGAAGGTGCCGCCTAGATGGAGGGGGAGGCTGGTAGACCTAGTATCAGACTTAGATATGCCGGCTTGATACTCTTCATATCTAGAGTCTACAGTCTATTAGTAGGGTTATTATTCATCATAATAGCTACTAGAAGACTTACGGTCGGTGAATTCGGTTTATGGAACTATATCTCGACTATATTGGGATATTGGATACTTCCGTTAGACTTCATCGGATACTGGATCGTGAGATTTACAGCTAGAGGCGAACATACCGGGGCTACAGCTATATTCATAAGCTTAACGATGTCGACAGCTATACCGATGCTATTCCTCCTATCATCCCCTACGATATTCAGATCTTTAAACGTAGATTACCTGGTATTGATCCTAGTAGCAGTAAAGCTAGCTATCATAGGCATATCATCACCATTCGATTGGATAGCTCAAGGATTGAAGCCTGAGATAATAGCTTACGCATCGATAGTTTTCGAGACATCGAAGCTTCTATCCGCATCTATACTAGTAGCTGGATTAAGGTTGGGATTGATCGGCATCATATCGGCCATATCTATAGGCTATGTATCTAAAGCTACGATACTATATAGAGCTGTTAAAGGGTTTACACTAGGATCATCGAGAGATATCAAACTGATTAGACGTATATTTAGAGGTATATGGATACCTATCTATGGATCGATACCCTCGATACTTTCATCGATAGACGCTATACTCCTAGTACATATGACAGGGACGGTCGATAGCTTAGCGCTCATATCGGCTATAAGAACGATAGGCTCACCTATAGCGTTAAGCTTAGCTATATCGGCAGCTCTATACCCTAAGCTTCTAGCTGAAGGCCGGTTAGAAGATGCTGAAGAAGCTATGAAGCTCGTATATATGCTATCGATACCATCATCTATAGGAGTGATATTACTAGCACCATACATACTCTCCATCCTTAGATCCGAGTATACTATAGTATCCATACCTCTATCGGTATACGCCATACTACAGCTAATCTCTATAGCTTCACATCTAGCTATGACGATAGCTTCAGGTTTAGAGAAGGTGGATCTTGAGGAGGAGGCGGGATTCAAAGACTACGTTAGAAGCAAGTTATTCAGAATCGCTAACATGAGTGTAGCATCATCGTTGATATATGTAGGGATGCTAGCATGCATGCTATACCTTCAGAAGGATTCATCGACATCTAATATCAATCCATCACTTTCTGTAACCTATATGTGGATAGTATCGGTTACGATATCGACGATATTCTCGGCAGTATATGCATACAAGAGGCTCCTTAAAGGTATCGAGCGGATAAAGACTCCATGGACTTCTATAGCTAGGTATACGGCGGCGTCGATCGTTATGGCTATACCTGTATACATCCTTAAACCTGAAGCCATCTATATAGAGGTGCTACCGTTACTACGAAGCATCACCCCGCCTATACTATCCGGTGTAGCCGTATACTTCGCTACACTATACCTTATAGATTCATGGTTTAGAAGATTGATATCTAGGCTTATATCTATAGTTATCAGGAGATCTTCTAAATTCTAGCTATGAATCTATACGCGTCAGACGGTTGATCCATCTTCATATATCTGCTAAGGCTGAATTCATCATCCGCGATTCTAGATCGATAGTTTACGATAGCTATAAGCTTATCTGATCCCACCTACCCCTACACCTCGATAACCGTATCCGATCTTAGTAGAGTTTAAGATAGACGTATAGTCAACTATCTAGATGAGCTAAGGTATGTTTAAGGTTAAGGATCTAGGATTAGCTGATCATGGTAGGCTTCAGATAGAGTGGGCTGAATCCCGTATGCCCGTATTGATGAGGCTGAGGAGGATATTCTCTGATGAAAAGCCTTTTAAGGGTATAGTGGTAGGTGCATGTCTGCACGTAACAAAGGAGACGGCTGTATTGATAAAGGCTTTGAAAGCTGGTGGAGCTGAGGTGGCGTTATGCTCCTCCAACCCTCTAAGCTGTCAGGATGATGTAGCTGCTGCTTTAGCCCTAGATGGGGTGCACGTATACGCGTGGAGAGGGCAGGATAGGGATGAATACTATAGATCTATAGGGGATGTGTTGAGCCATAATCCTAACATACTACTCGATGATGGAGCCGATCTGATAGTTACACTGCATAGGAAGTATCGCGAGATTATAGGAGATTGTATAGGTGGGAATGAAGAGACTACCACCGGCGTCTATAGGCTTAAATCTATGGAGAGGAGGGGGGAGCTAATGATACCTGTGGTAGCTGTTAATAATGCCGAGACTAAATGGGATTTCGATAACGTCTACGGTACAGGTCAGAGTACGCTAGATGGCGTGATGAGAGCTACCAATATACTATTAGCTGGTAAGAAAGTTGTGGTAGCTGGCTATGGGCATTGCGGTAGGGGTATAGCTTGGAGAGCTAGGGGTATGGGTGCTCACGTTATCGTAACAGAGGTTGATCCGATTAAGGCTTTGAAAGCTGTTATGGATGGATTCCAAGTTATGCCTATGATCGAGGCAGCTCATATAGGCGATGTATTCATAACCGCTACTGGTAATAGGGATGTTGTGAGAGCGGAGCATATCGAGGTTATGAAGGATGGAGCTATACTATGTAATGCCGGACATTTCGATGTAGAGGTTTCGGTTAGGGATCTAGAGAGGCTATCCATATCTAAACGTAGAGTTAGATCCTATATCGATGAGTATAAGCTTAGGGATGGAAGGAGGGTGTATCTGCTAGCGGAGGGTAGGCTTGTAAACCTGGTAGCAGCTGAGGGGCATCCAAGCGAGGTTATGGATATGTCTTTCTCCAATCAAGCTCTATGCGTAAGATATCTTATCGAGAATAGAGGCAGGCTTAAACCTGCCGTCTACGATGTACCGTTAGAGATCGATAGATCTGTAGCTAGCCTTAAACTAGAGACTCTAGGTATTAGGATAGATACTCTTAGCGAGGAGCAGATAGCGTATCTATCAAGCTTCGAGTATGGTACATAGCTATGAAGCTATCGGATATAGGTGAGAAGAGGCTTATAGAGATAGCATCATCAATCCTAGAGCAGGATCCAGATGAAATCCTGGGTCTAGGTGTGGATGATGCTGCCGCTAAACCTATATACGATGATCTGTATGCCGTTATGCATACAGATGTGTTAGTCGAATCGACGGATAAGCTTCCAGGTCAAAGTTATAGGGATCTAGCTTATAAAGCTGTAACGGCTAACGTATCAGATATAGCGGCTAAAGGTGCTAAGCCGTATGCGTTACTCTCAGCTATAGGTATACCTAGAGTTTACGATCTAGATGTTTTCGAGGAATTGATGTTGGGATTGAAGGATTCTTCATCTAGTTATGGATGTTACGTAGTCGGTGGAGATCTAAGCTCATCGAGAGAACTATTCATAGCTATAACAATCCTAGGTTTAACGTATAGGGATAGGATTATGGGTAGGAGGGGGGCTAAACCGGGGGATCTAGTATGCGTTACAGGTGAAATCGGGTATACATCGCTAGCTTACAAGATACTATTCGATGGGTGGCGTGTAGATGATGATCTTAGACGTACAGTCTTAGAGAGGATTTATAGACCTAGGGCTCGTTTAGATGAGGGGTTAACCCTAGCGTCTACCGGTGTGGTATCTAGCTGTATGGATGTAAGCGATGGGTTAGCTATATCGTTGAATACCCTTGCAGAAGTTAACGGTGTATCGATCCTAATCGATCGTATACCTATACCTGAAGGGGTATCATACGTTGCAGAGAGGTACGGTATGGATCCTATCGATATAGCGTTGTATGAGGGGGGAGAGGAGTATGAGCTTCTATTCACAGTTAAACCTAGCGGGTTAAGGATCGTAGAGGATGCTTTATCTAAACTTGGATGTAGGTTTAGCGTTATAGGGTATGTAGCCGAAGGGTTAGGTGTCTACCTATCCCATGGAGAGAGAGTTGAAGCTAGGGGCTGGCAACATTTCGTAGGTTGGAGCTCTAGATCTACTTCCTAGGAATCCTTAATTCCAATACGTTCCTATAGCATGTTATCGAAGCTCTGCCGGGATCTACTGATACAGGTAGATTTATACGTATATGATACTTCTTAAACCTCCCACTTCTATGAGTAACCCTGAGAGAAGAGAAATCCAACGTACGTTGAAGGCTAGCTTCTATCTCCACGGTATTATCATCTATAAATCTTACATGTGTACTCTCACTATCTGCACACGGCATATCGACGGTTACCACAACCTCTCTAGGCTCTACATATATGTTAGCTAAGGGCTCTATAGCCTCCGATGATGGGTGCCATAGTTTCCTCTCCTCCATATCATATAGGTATCCCTCCAGGATTTCCTCCAATCTATCTATATACTCCTCCAATACATCCGTTAGCCTTCTACGTCTAGACATAGGCTGCCACCTCCTATACGTGTATCGGAGGTATATCATACTCCTGACTCTTCCTCATCCTAGCAAGCTCAGCCTCCGTTCTCCTCATCAAATCCCTAGCTGCTAACCTTATCTCCTCACCTTTCTCCCTAAGCTCGACTAGATCTATATCTAAACCTACGATCTTACCGAGCCCCTCTAAAACCGATGCAGCAGCATCTGGATCTGGATAGTTAAAGAAGCTTTGAGCTAAAAGTCCTATAGCGGTTAAACCGTATAAGGGTGCAAGCTTCATAATCAAAGCATACGGTCCGACTAGATACCCCCTATCCAGTATCTCTACACCCTTAGCTTTAAGATCCTCTACCACCTCCCTACTCGAAGCTGCAGCGTATACTCTAGGCTTATCAAGCTTATACCTCTCCTCCACCGGTATACCGCCTAGAGTTATTAGAAGTTTAGCCTTCTTCCTAGAAGCCCATTCAACTATAGCTCTAGATACTTTAGATACGGCTGAAGCTGGTATAGCCGTCTCAGATACGAACGCTATAAGCTTCCCAGATCGTAGTATCCTAAACGGAGACTTAGGTATACCTCCATATAGAACTACCACCGGAGGTAGTAGATCAGATTCTACGAAGCCAACCTCCTCCATATCCACCTTGGAAGCTAGGTGAAATACAGCTATCAGCCCGACTAAACCTACATCTGGTAAACCTGTGATCACTATAGGCTCCTCACCTATATCTCTAACCTCTACTATAGAGACCTCCCCATCAGGCATGATCGATCACAAATATCTTTCTAGATATCGCTATATCAACGTTACACCTTATATAGGTATCCTAAAGCTCGTATAGATGTGTGAAGTCAAACGTTAAGATAGTAGCTTTGGGGAGTACGGCATCATCAGACGATGCCCTAGCTCTAGAGGCGCTTAAGAGGCTAAAATCCTTAAAACTACCAGAGGAGGTGAAGCTCGTAGAAGCCGATAGAAACCCATCTAAACTAATAAGCGAAGTAGAAAGCTGCGATAAACTCATAGTAATAGATGCCGTAAGGATAGGGTCTAAACCTGGAACCCTACACAGAATCGGATTAGAATCGATAAAGCCATCGAGATCGATAACGCTCCACAACATAGATACAGCTACATTACTAAAGTTAGCATTAACGTTAGCGTCAGAAAAACCTAGGAAGGTAGTCATCATAGGATTGGAACCATATAGAGTCGATCCAGGAGAGAAGCTAACACCAGAAGTAGAAGAGGGGATAGAGAAGCTAGTAGAAGAAGTCCTAAAAGAGGTATCGATGAGAAATACTTAAACCCCACCTAAACCCTAAAACATAGAGCCAGAGGATAGCGGGGGTAGCCAAGCTAGGTCTAAGGCGCGGGACTGAGGCTCCCGTGGGGTAGCCCTTCGTGGGTTCGAATCCCACCCCCCGCACTAATTTACTGGCAAATTCGATTCTAAGCCACGCCCCCTATCCAGTTCAAGTATATTTTCCCCTTCCAAGTTTTCAGGCATCAATGGATGTTTAGCGTTCTCATGTTAGTAAAGCTTATTTAAAGGCATTATGTGCATGTTTTGATCTCACCTAGCCCTCTCTAGGAGAGAAATCTCAGATTTGCCAAATAGATGGAGGGAGAACACGGTTGCTGAGCGGATCAGCAGTAGCTGCTTTGCTTGCTTTCGTTTCGACGATAATCTTGATATTTAAGCGTCCAAGCTTCAGAATACCTTTCACCTCAAAGAGGCTTCAAATTGATTATGGGTCGGCGCCTCTCTTATGCGCGCTTGCTCTGCTCGCAACACCTTCTCTACCAGCGTTAACACTGCTGAGGGAGGGGATATTCGGCTGCTCATATATAAGGCCATACTCGGTTGTGATACTCATCCTATCCCTATCCTATATCTGCATCTCGCTGGACTGCACAGGCTTCTTCAAGTATATCTCGTTGTATATCGTTAAGGTAGCCGGCTCTTCCGGCATGAGACTTTTCATATATCTTTTCCTGCTTACATCCTTCCTAACTATGTTTACGAGCAATGATGTAGTAATACTAACGATTACATATATCGTTCTCTATATATGTACGTATGCCGGCGTAGATCCCATCCCATATCTGCTTGCTCAGTTCTTTGCGGCAAACATTTTGAGCATGGGGTTATACATTGGAAACCCAACGAATATAGTAATCGCTGACGCCTTCGGTATAACGTTCATAGAATTCGCTAGATGGATGCTTCTCCCAGCCGTTCTAGCCTCACTCACATGCCTAACACTACTCATACTCATATTCAAGAGAAGAATACCGAGAAGGATTAAGATTCCGAATATTAATCCGCAGGATTCTCTCGAGGATAGGGGCGGAGCGATTTTCGGCCTCTTAATGTTAGGAGGCATGTTGTTCCTGATAAGTTTGCCAACCGAGTGGACAGATGCTCAACCTTGGATTATCGCCCTATCCACTGCTCTAATAATGGTTTCATATGACCTACTCTTTAGAAGCTCTCGTACAGGAATGGTCATACGCAGTATGCCGTGGAAGATCGCTCCCTTCCTCATAGGACTTCTCATAATAATTGAGACACTGTCTTTCTCCGGCTGGACTAACTTCCTTGCAACACAAATTTCGTATAGCCTCTCTAGGGAGCCGGTCATAGGCATTTTCGGACTAAGCTTCATTTCGGCACTCGGAGCCGGCCTCATGAATAATCATACGATGACGGTGTTCTTCGTTAAAACCATTAAGGAGAGCCTTGCACTACAGTTTTCCGAGAGGGACCAAATCGTCTCAACATTCGCACTAGTAATTGGAAGCAATCTAGGCGCAAACTATATGCTAACCGGCTCGCTTGCCGGTTTAATGTGGTCAAAAATTCTCTCAGATAAGGGGGTAGAAATCTCCTTCTCGAAATTCTCTAAATACGGCTTTATGATAATGCCGGTTGTAATGCTGGCGACGAGCTTATCGCTGACCGTAATGCTAATGCTTAACCTTTCTAACGGCATTCTATTGTAATGGAAGGCATTTAGACTCTAAAGTCAGCTTCATTCTGAAGATTCACTTGGAATAAACTATCGAAGATTTTTATGGAACAGTATTGGGGAATACGTGGGTAAGTAAGGTAAAAGCCAGATTTAGCATGTAATAAATGATATCAGGATCCTCCTCTAATGATCTAAGTAAGATCGAGTATATCGATAAGGAGCCTCTAAAGATGATTGAAATAACACCTGCTTGAACAATTTATCAAATGTCAGAGATTAGGAGGTAAAGACTACTGGGATACTCTATGTCG
>JANXEK010000049.1 GCA_025058595.1 Candidatus Bathyarchaeota archaeon | reverse complement strand
TAGGGGCATACCGTGCGGGGACTCGAGATCTGTCCCTCTGACTTTGGTGATACCTCTATTCGTAGCGAAGACTATAATAGGGGCAAGCTCAGATTCTAGTATAGTGCTTAGGAAGCTGAAAGCTTCTATATCGAGCATGGATACATCGTCGATAAAAAGTACTCCGGGTATAATCTCAGCAGTACCCTCCTCGACTCTCTCCTTAACATATTCATCCACTCTCCTCCTAGTCTCGGAATCGATTTCCCCACCAGCTACTCCTCCGAATAGAAGGGTGAAGAAGCCTCCTCTACCCCTACTTTCCATCATATCTAGATCGTATAGTGTAACCAGGTATACGAACTCTTTTTCCTTCTCCACAGGACCTCTAGGTCTAGATATAGGTTTCTCCGTATAATCTGCTATCTCATAGCGTTCGGCAGCACTTTCAGATCTACCTAGCCTTATAACCCTACCAGTCTCAGCATCTATCTGCACGACGTCGCCAACCTTTATACCTTGCGCAAGCATATTAGAAGCTAAGCCCCCGCTCACGGTGAATGATCTAGATTCGTTCGTCGTAGTTAATGTAATCCTAGCCGATTCCGCTACCTCCTGGTAAGGGTTATACGGATGTCTAGCTGTTTTAAGCTCGAAATGCGTCAACTCTCCTTCGTAAACTTTCCTCTTCTCTCTAAGCCTCACGCCTATAGCTTTCCTAACAGCTCTCATTAAAACCTCCGTCTTCTTTAATTCGCTGGAATATATCTCTGAGGCGTGAAGCGTTATAAACGGAACATCCCTTCCAAGTTCCCTAGCTATACCCATAGCGATAGCAGTCTTCCCTGTTCCAGGAGGCCCTGCTAGGAGTACGGCTCTACCAGCCATCTTCCCTTTCCTAATCATCTGAACCACTATACCTGCAGCTTCTCTAGCAGCTATCTGACCAACCATACCGTCGGCTACGGGTAAAGCCTTAAACTTCTCATCTAAACCTAGACCTTTTACATGACTATGCGCGCCTACTCTTTCGAATCTAGTTATAGGCGTCACGGTATCGGTCATAACGTTCACCTAGTTGTCCATCAAAAATTCAGGGGGATGAAGGTCTAAGATAAATTTATATCATGTATAGAAAACGTGATTATGAAGAGCTTCGTATGGAACTAAAGGTGGAGACATGGACCTAACGATCATCCTATCCACGTTAACGATGCTCCTACTAGCAGAGATCGGTGATAAAACTCAGCTTGCAGCGGTAGCTATATCGCTGTGTAGCGTTAAAGTTAAGGCCCGTATATTCATAGGCTGTATACTTGGCTTCTCTATAGTGAATATAGTTACCATCAGTGTAGGAGGCTTCCTATCATCCATGCTGCCATACACTCTGATAAAGATCGTTTCAGCTATGGCTTTCTTTACATTCGGGATTCTACTTCTAAGGAGGGGTGAGGAGGTATTATCACCAATAAACGGGAGGTACGGTCTAATCTCATCGACGATACTCATAGGGTCTTTGGAGCTTGGAGATAAAACAAACCTTGTAAGCCTAGGTTTAGCTACATACTTCGGGTTATCATCCATCTACGAGCTTATGATAGGTTTGGTGTTCGCTTCGATAATATTGATGGGTATAGCCTTCATATCCGCGTCTATCCTACCTAGATTCATATCTAGATCTAGACTTAGATACATATCGGCTTCCATATCCATACTAGTAGCATTGTATATGTTAGCAGAAGTTATAGTATACAACCTATCCTAGGAAGCCTCTCCTCCTAAGCTCATCAGCTACATCGCGTAACCCGAGCTTAGCTAACGTATCCTCTCTAGGTACGCCTCTATCATCCCACCCGATAGATTCGAAGTATTCTTTCCGTAATTTCTCGAATCTCTCTCTATCAACCTTAGCGTTAGCTTTAAACCCTGATGGAAGCGGCTCGTAGAATCTAGGTGGGTTATCGTCATCCCTCACTACCTCCCAGTATACATCTGGTCCTCCTATAAGTAGGAGAACTCTCTGTATGGAAAGTATTCTAGGTGCATATACATCATACCAGCCATCCATGGTTATATCGAAACCTGTAACGCTATCGAGGAGACGGAAGACTAGATCACCCTCTACAGAGAAGCTATTGAAGACACATAGTACGGCTGAATCTGCGAATAACGCGCCGGCCTCCCCTACATCTATCCTGCCAGGTCTTAACGGTATGTTCGCTACAGATGTATGATCACCACCCTGCGTAGAGCATGCGTAGGATGTATCCATAGTATAATCTAAACCGCTCCTAATGCCATGAGCACCTACGGCTACACCTTTAACTTGAACCGCGTATCTTAGAGTATCCATACCTTTCTTAGCGCTTATGATCCTCGCAGCTCTATAGGTACCTTCGGCGAGTATATCGCCTATCCCTTCTCTATAGGCGATCATACGCATAAGCTTAGCGAAAGCCTCTACATCCCCCCATCTAAGCGGGAAACCTACCTCCCTTTCATCGAGTATCCCTCTCTGGTAGAGCTCGGCTGCGAAACCTAGTACGTTACCTGTTTGAATTCCACATAACCCTAGTTCATCTGCTAACGCGCATATGTAAACGACAGAATCTGGATCGAATATGCCTAGATTCGATCCTAGGTAAGCTTGCATCTCGTAATCCGGGTTATCGGTTACATATCCTTTAAACCTTCCGGATCTTATACATGCTATCTTAAGACATGCTATAGCGCAGCCGAAATCACCCCAGAAACGTTTAGCCCACAACTTAGCTTCGTAGTATGCGGTCGAAGCTTCGATTCTATCATGCCATTCATCCTGCCAATTCCTGACAGGCTCGCTACTCCTAGCAGCCGCTACGGAGAAGAAGCCAGCCGACGTACCCCTAAACCTTAGATCGTTAAACCCTAGGTGTAGATTCCATATCTCTCTGATGAGCTTTTCTGTTTCGTTCATATCCTTAGCTTCAGGTAGTGGGTTCGTACCTTTAGCTACGATAGCCTTCAGATTCTTTGAACCCATAACAGCTCCATATCCCCCATAACCGGCTGCATGAGTCCACTTAGACATTACAGCAGCGGTTCTAACAAGCTTCTCTCCAGCTGGGCCTATGTAGACTACACCAGGCTCTTTAAGTAGGCCCCTCCCAGGCTTCCACCCATACCTTTCCACCCACTCTCTAACTAGAATGGTTAACGTCTTCCTCCCAGTCTTACCCCAGATATGGGATGCATCCCTTATCTCGATTTCATCGTTAAATATCGATATATAGACTGGCCTCTCAGCCCTCCCAGACACTATTATACCGTCG
>JANXEK010000048.1 GCA_025058595.1 Candidatus Bathyarchaeota archaeon | reverse complement strand
CCTTCATCGAGCTCGACGAAAGCTTCGATAAGCTCATCTAAGGAAGGCAAAAATATCTCCTCTGATCATAATTTTTACATGAAGATGTTAATAAGTCTAACTATATTATACGTAAGATTGGAGGAGTCCATAAGCTAGCCGTAACCCTTTCAGAGCGATGTTAAGATGAGGATATACCACAGGATTAATATCTGAAATCTAGTAGTACGCCTAGAGCCTGGGTTCTATCTTCTAGGAGCATCCTATACGCATCGGATACTCTACGCCACGGATATGTATGCGTTATGAAATGGCTTACGTCGATTACCCCTGCTTCGAGTAGGTTGAAGAATAGCTCTGTATTCCTCCTCCGGGTCCACGGATTATATGGCGTCTCGTATAACGGCTGACTACCGAAGTGGGTTCCTATTACGATTCGACTTGGGGAGTTAACCTCATCGTGGAAATCTATGATCGTAGATCCTCTAGGCGAGCTTAACACTATGAAGCGGCCGAGAGGATTCTTAGCAAGCTTTATAGCCCATGGTATGACATCAGGGTTACCGGTTACTTCGAAGACTATATCAGCCATGCGATCTCCGGTTAACCGTTTAACCTCGCTTTCTAAATCCTCGTAGCTTACAAACTTTATGGTAGCCGTAGCTCCTGAACGTTTAGCTAGCTCAAGCCTCCTATCGGATAGATCTACGGCTATCACAGGGTATGCACCGCAGAGTCTACTGAATAGTACAGCCATCTGCCCTAGCAAACCTAGCCCTACGACTACTACGGCGTCGCCTAGCGATACGTGAGCTAGCCTAACAGAGTTCATAACACCTGCGGCTATCGTATGTAGACATGCATACTCGGGTTTAACCCTCTCAGGAACCTTAACCAGGTTATCTGCTTTAGCTATAGAATGCTTAGCATGAGGGGTCGTAGCTGCAACCCTATCGCCTATCCTGAAACCTGCGACGTCCGACCCGGTATCTACGATCCTACCGATACATGTATAACCGGGTATGAACGGATACCTTATATAGTTCGACCAAGCTGATGGTTTAGGGAAATCGCCTGTTAGAGCCGTCAGCTCGGTCCCCGTACTTATAAGTGTAAACTCGCTCTCTACTAGAACCTCGCCTGAACCTGGTTCGTATACTTCGAACTCCTCTATCTGAACCTTAAACGATTCGGGGAAGACTACCCTATAACTCTTCATCGAGCTATCGAGTATAAGGTATCGGTCGAAACGATATATCGGTTATCCTGGAAGCTATACACGTGGGGTTTTCGATGATCTAACATACTCTACGGTCTTCCTCAACGTATCTACCGATCTGAACGGATCAGGTATCGAACGTATCTCTATAGGTTTAACACCTATAGCTTGAACTATAATCGTACCGGTACCGTACAGCCTATCCCATACACCCCTATCCAGGTTCACCTGCTGTACATACTCTAGATCTAGTATATCGTAGTCGATGCCTACGACGCCTTTACGAACTATAATCCTTCTATCGGTTAGAACATAGTATAGATTCCTCCATAGGAGTATAGGGTATAGCGAGAGACCGAATATATAGAAGCCTATAGCGCTATACCATATTAGGAGGAATATTATCGGGAATAGATTCATAGATATGGGTAGAGGTGAACTGGAGAATACGCTTATGAACGGGATAGGTATGAATAGGAAGATGATTAGAACAGGTAAACCTGTGAGATTCCTAAGGATGAACGGTTTGAGGACGGATCTACCAACCCAAACTATACGTTCACCCTCTACGATAAGCCTAGCTAGATCATCCGGTATAGAATATCCTACATCCATCGGGATATCGTAGGGATTAAAGCATAGATATAAGCGTTCATACGGCTACCTATTAGCGATACCTCCCCTTCTCCTCCCAAGCCTTCCTCATAGCTTCCATGTTTTCACCCCTATACTTTAACGAATGGCCTGGAGCCATAACGACCCCGCCCATCCTACCTAGTTTAACGCATTCATCGACCTCGACGATAACCTGACTCGGACTACCCCTATCTAGCGTCCTAGCACTTACCCCACCCCATAGGGTAAGCCTACCTCGGAAATCTCTAAGTATCCTAGCCCAATCGTTACATTCACGTTGAATATTCAGGATATCTACACCCATCTCTACGAGCTCAGGTATCAAAGCTTCTATACATCCATCGCTATGGAGATAACAGAGCGCTCCAGCCTCTTTAACAGCTCTGTAGAGCCTTTCATGTCTAGGTTTCAAGAAGCGCCTCCACCATCCTGGTGAGAATAGAAGCCTATCCTCCATACCCCAATCACCACCGTACATCACTATATCGAAATCCACCTCTCTAAGGATGATATCTAGAACTTCAAGCTTAACCTCGACAACCATATCCATCAACTCATCTACGACATCCGGGTACAGTTTAGACCATAGGAATAGCTTAGACATACCTCCGACTAGGAGCCATACCCTCTCGAATATACCCCAACCATGATCGAGGGCTAAAAGACTAACCCTACGATCAACCCTGCCTAGACCTTCTAAGATAGGTCTAAGCACCCTATCCCTAGATATCGAGGGGGGATTATACCTATCTAGATCCTTTAGGGTATAGATAGGATAACCGATCGGAAACCCATCTGAAAAAGGATCCCTAAGAGTCCATACAACCCTCCAATCGTCGATACCTTCACTTACATGCTCCACTAAGCCATGCCCCAACACCCCAACCGATCCATCTAACAATGGGCATGGAAGCCACCAAGGACTCCTCCACTCGATAGCTGAGAGGATATTCTCCCTAGGAGAAACTTCGAATAGCATACGGTCCTCTAAACTCTCTATCAACCCATAAACTATTTAAACGAGACTAGCCAACTCTTCTAAAGCATTCCTCTCTTCAGGATCGATGAAGCCTACTCTAGATAAACCTCTACGACTTATTCCTGTAAACGCTTATATGAATTTATGAAAATTACTATGTTCTAGAGGTTTCGAGGGATAGCGGGTTGAAGAGTGAAGAGCCTATAGGATCTCTATTGGAGGGGGGAAGGATACTTCGGGTAAAACAGGTGGAACCCTCCCCTATGCTACTCGAGAGCTGTGAAGGGCATGGTAGTCTCCGTGAATCTGAAGCTTAGATCGCTTAAAGGTTTAAACCCTGGTGTCGAGATCGAAGTAGTTCCAGGGGTTATAGCCATTACCCAGCCCTACTAGGACCTGATGAGCCGGAGCTTCTACTTACTAAGGATCCGCCGAGAGGTTAGGGTTTCGCTTCTCGTCTTTCAATTCTCTTCTTAGATGCAACTGAAGCGAGATTTTCCCGCTTTTTAGTTTGCGTTTGAGTGCTTTCAATTCTCTTCTTAGATG
>JANXEK010000047.1 GCA_025058595.1 Candidatus Bathyarchaeota archaeon | reverse complement strand
CTCTTCCGCGGTATATGGTGGTGGCTAGCTGCTCCGGTTATAACCTTAGTCCTTGTATTCGTATCTTTCTACCTAGTCTCTATAGGGATGACAGAGTTCATGCATCCGATAACGAGGAGATAGCCTATGGAGCCTTCGTTAATAATAGAAAATCTTAAGGCTGGATACACGCTTCAGATGATAGGAGCATCAGAAGGGATAGGAGCATATATCGATGCGGTTAGCAGTGTATCGTTTACACTTTATAGGAATGAGGTGTTCGGTATAGCGGGTGAATCTGGATGCGGTAAATCTACGTTGATAAAAGCTGTTTACGGCTACTATGAGCCCTCTCTAGTCTTGAAAGATGGCTCTGTTAGACTTTATGGGATGAAGGGTGAAGAATTCGATATGACGAAGATGGATAGGAGACAGCTTGAGAGATATGTTTGGTGGAGGCATATATCGTATATACCGCAGAGTTCTATGAACGTATTAAATCCGACTATGAGGATTAGGGATCACTTCGCGGAGATATTTAGAGTGCACGTTGGAATGAAAAAAGATGATGCATATCGGGAGGCTAGAAAATATTTGGAGGAAGTAGGTTTACCAGTAGATGCTCTATCGGCTTTCCCCCATCAGCTTAGTGGAGGTATGAGGCAAAGGGTTGTGATAGCTTTAGCGATACTTCTCGAGCCTTCTCTCATACTTGCAGATGAACCTTCGTCAGCTCTAGATGTTATAAACCAGAAGGTAGTTTTGACGCTACTCAGGGAGAAACAAGAAGCGTTAAAGAATACCCTCGTGATAGTTTCGCATGATATGGGTGTACATGGCGTTCTCACTCATAGGATGGCTATAATGTATGCGGGTAAAGTAGTTGAGGTAGGAAGGACGACGGATATCTTCTGGAAACCTCTACATCCATATACGAAGGCTCTCATAGAATCCTTACCGAGACTCGGGGATAAGAGTAAGAGGATGGGGCTTGGCGGTTCTCCACCGGATCTTAAAAAACCGCCGGATGGATGCAGGTTTCACCCTAGATGCCCCTATGCGATGCTTAGATGTAGTAGAGTTGAACCTTATCTAAGTGAAATTAAGAGGGGCCATTATACGGCATGTTGGCTTTACTCGGAAGCTATAGGTGAAACTTAAATGAGCGGGCAGTACATGCTTAGAGTGGTTAACCTGAGTAAGTTCTTCGGCTATGGATTCTTAGGTAGAGTGAAGTTTCCCGCAGTAGATAATGTATCGTTCGATATGGAGTATAAGCCTAGGATACTCACGATAGCGGGTGAATCTGGATGCGGTAAATCTACGTTGGCCAGAATGATACTAGGTATACTTGAACCTAGTGAAGGTGCTGTTATATACAAAGAGAGGAACATTCAGGCGTTAAAATCTAAGGAGAAGAAGTGGTTCTACAGAGAGGTTCAAGCGATATTCCAGGATCCCTACGATACCTTCAACCCTTTGAAGAAGGTTGATAGATACCTGTATGAGACAGCTGGGAATCTGCTCGATCTAAAGGATGCCAGGAAGGCTCAGGATATAGTAGATACCTGCCTCAGAAGGGTGGGGTTATCGCTCGACGAGGTTAAAGGTAAATATCCGAGCGAATTCTCAGGTGGACAACTTCAAAGAGTATCTATAGCTAGAGCGCTAATATCTGAGCCGAAGCTTATAGTTGCAGATGAGCCTGTATCGATGATAGATGCTTCTATGAGGATGAATATACTTAACATGTTCAAAGAATTTAAGGAGGCAGAGGAGATCTCGTTCATATACATAACGCATGATCTAGCTACCGCGTATTATATAAGCGATGATATAGCTATAATGTATAGGGGTGTGATCGTAGAGATGGGGCCGGCAGATGAGGTTCTACTTAAACGCTACCATCCGTATACGAAGGCTCTGATAGAAGCTTTACCAGAACCTAGTAAAAGAGAGGATTGGCTTACTAGAAAAGTGAAACCACCTGGTATGGAGGTGAAGGAGTTCATAATGCCTGGATGTAAGTATGTGGATATATGCCCATATAGGGAGGATATCTGCGAAGAGAAGAAACCTCCTATGTTCGATGTAGGTAACGTAAAAACTGCATGCTGGCTATACAAGTAGATATATGCTCCTCTCAGCATACGATGAAAGACTTTATTATAGATCGATCTAGATAAATTGAAAGAATCTGAACCGGCAGGATCGTTTCAGCTTCCGATATACAAGTATCGGGTATCGATCATATGGTTCGTTCTTTAAGACTTCTGAGATGATTTAGCGGATAACGTTAAATATGGTACATCGAATATAGTCTACGCCGTCTATGATCGTAGATGTCCATACCCATCTGGGAGGTGTTAGATCTTGGTATGAAGGTTTGAAGGGTATCGTATTCTCTAGTCTAGACGATCTTCTAAGCTATATGTCTGATATCGGTATCGGTAGAGCTGGGATCCTACCTACCCCTAGCGTAGAGAGAATGCTAGGTGAATACCTATACTCTTACGATATGATCTGTAGGATCCATAGAATCTATCGGGAGCTTATAGTATTCTGCTACATAGATCCTTGGAATCCTAGGATGGAGTATCTGTTGGATGAGTATGTATCTAAAGGTGCTATAGGTTTCGGTGAGTATAAGGTTAAGCTCCCGATAGATCGCCTATACTCGCTAGAATTATATAGGGTATGCGGGGATATAGATGTACCTATACTCCTACATATCGATGACCAACATAACTACGGAGTGGAATCGAAGCTTCAAGATGTAGCTTCCAAGTATAGTAAGACGATATTCATGATGCATGGACCGGGATGGTGGAAGCATATATCGAGCAGACCTGGATGCGAAACCTATCCTAAGGGTAGGGTGAAACCTGGAGGATAATCGAAAGGATAATAGATAGCTTCGATAACGTTTACGCAGATATATCGGCTACATCAGGATATAACGCTCTCGATAGAAATAGAAGCTACGCTAGAATATTTCTAGAGAAATGCAACTCTAGAATATTGTTCGGTACAGATTTCCCATGTATAGATATGTATGGCGGGCAATACGGTGTAGATAGACTACACCTAAACCTCATAGAATCCCTCGAACTAGACGATAGAGTCATGAAAAACATACTATATAGGAACGCCGAAAGAATATTGAAGCAGTAAGTTATAACCGAAAATTTCAACGTTTATAGCGGGATTAAGGTCTATAAGCTCTCTATATAGCGAATAACTAGCTAACAATCTGAAGCCTATACTATATTCGTGGAGGAAAGCTTACCTATATAGTTAAGTCTATCCCGTTCACCCTTCTCCCGATCCTATGCTCATAGGATCGATAGATGTTTTAAGCGTTATAAACTCGATCTTTGATA
>JANXEK010000046.1 GCA_025058595.1 Candidatus Bathyarchaeota archaeon | reverse complement strand
AGCTACCTACAGACTTAAGCTTGTAAACCGTTATCTCGAGGAGGCTGAAGAAGCTTATAGGCGTAGAGATTTCAGAATGACGGTAGCAGCATCACAGCTATGCGTAGAAAATGCTACGAAAGCCGTTATAGCTATCTATAGGATTCCTAGCTGGAGCTATGACCCCTCACCAGAGCTTAGAGAGGTCGCTCGACAACTTCCAGAGGATATTAGAGATTTAGCGTATATGCTAGCTGACGCAGCTTATCGATTAGCATCTGAGCATGGTAGAGCTACATACGGTGAACCTCTCAGAGGTCTAACGCCGTGGGATATATACGGCGAAACTGATGCATCAGAAGCTCTGAATACCGCTAGGAATGCTTACAACTACATGGATACGATATTTAAAAGAATGAAGGTAGATGGGGGGAAACCCTAGCCTTAATTCTGTAGGGATAGCTTTGAGAAGGCGTAGATATTCCCTGAAAACGTTTTTATATCTTACGGTCTTATCCATCCATATACCTCTGCTACCACCATTATCGATAGTAACAGCAGGATTATCCCTATGAAAGCAGAATTTAAAATTGCTTGTGAAGAATCCCCCTGATCTGAGGGGTGGCTTCCTCCGTTATCTGGTATTGCCACTTCTATTGATGCCACCTCTATATTCGATACGAATATCTGTACCAGGTATCTCCCAGGATCTAAAGGTTCTGTCATTAGGCTGGATTTTTTCTCTGTTAATACGGGTAGCGTTACACCCGTCCATTCGTATATGTAGAAGTCGAAGCGTATATAGCTTTGTGATGCCTTATATCTGGATTCGATCTTGAAGCCTGAATGCCTGAAGATGAACTTTACGGTAACATTGACACATCTATCGTAGACGGAGATTTCATATTCACGTATCTCTTCCATATTAGGCTTGTAGGGGGTCCATCCCTCTGATTTCGGTGTGAGCCTTATGTATAGATCATCGAACATATTATCTAATCCCAGTATACCTTCAAGCTTGAAGCTTGAATCATTGAGGAGCAGCTTCATCCAAGTATATGTAGGGGTGGATATGGTAGGGTTGAGAACTCTCTTTAAAACTTCGAAATCGGCCTCGGATCCTGGGGGTAGTATCGTTTTAACGTTCACTTTGTAGCGGCATCCTTTAGCGTAGGTTGCGTTGGATGCAAGCTTAGATGAACCGATAGGATATATGAATAGGAGTGTGCCGTTACCTAGATCTAAGAGTTTATGCGTATACTCCACCTTTACGTTATGCCTCCCCTTACTGGTAGTCCATTCTAAGATGTCGAATAGAGCTTCTATAGGCTTACAACTATATGTCCCATTAATTTTAGTGAAAGATACGGAGCGTCCGTCTACATAGATAGAGGTATTCCATGAATCTCTAGGTACCGGGAATCTGAGAGTCATAGTATCATAGAATCCTATCGGTTCACCTAGCTCGTACGATCCGACGACGCGAGCTACATAGAGTTTACCTTCAACCCATATGGTTATGTCGATATCCTCGCTTAACAATGGAGCTATCGGTAATGGTATAGGGTTAGCGTATAGTATAGGCGTATAGGTGAATAGTATCAGTAGAATCAGAGGTATGAACGGTGGTGTAAACCTTCTCCATCGATATACAGGCTTACGATAGAGCATCCCTTGTAATCTAGATTTTTAGATTGTCATGAGATTTAACTCTATCTATTTGAACGTATCTTCGACCGTTCGGAAACTAGCGGGAATCGATGGGCTACATAACGATGGCCGTCTTAGATACATCTCTAAGCTTAGGGGTGGGGTAATCGGTGGTGGGAAGATTAACTAGAGTTGCGTATACTATCAGAGATATGAGGAATTACTTATGGATTGTAGTAGTCAGATTCGAAGTGTAGGTGAGTTATGTTATCCATGGCTTCTAAGTGTATGGGTTAAAACTCCTATGCTTAGGAATTCAGGGATTCTATCATCTTCTGCATGTCTACCTTTAGCGGATCCGATCATCTTTGAGGATTTATCTAAGGGTATGGTTACGCTCCTAGTATGCCCTGAGAGGGAGAATCCAGCGTTTATGGGAAGATAGCTAGTATAGTTAGATCTTCTAAGCCTAAGAGGCTTATCGTAGCTACTATCGATGGAAGCCCACATTGTCTTACGTTGCATGCGAATGTTAACGAGGCAGAGTATATATTCGGTGAGAGGATAGAGAGGGAGCATTACATCCTATCGGGTGGGAGGCTTAAGAGAATAAAACCTGATGCTGTGAGGGTTGCTAGATATCTAGGCTTGGTTGATGAGGCTATATCTAGAGATCCAACGGTTATCGATAGCTTATCTAAACTTAGCGAAGAATATAAGATGGCGAGGAAGCTGTATAAAGGAGGATAAACCTATCTAATGGGAGGTATATATGTCTAGATGGAGCAGACTACGTAGTAAGCTTAGAGGTGGATTCTTCCTATCATCTATGGGTGGTGTAACTGATGGGGCGTTCTGCGCTAGTAGGGGCAGAGGATGCATTATGGTTCAGCTCGGAGCAGATATGATCGGGATAGCAGAGCCTACGAAAGAAGATCTAAACTTCATAGAGAAGATAGTAGCAAAAATGAAAGTGAAAGAATCTTAAATCTATTGATAAAATATCTTATGACTGTGTAACTTATATGTCTTTATTTTCTCGGCTAACCCATATCGGATATATCATCGTTCTAATTATCAATACTAAGAAAAATCAATATTGAAAAATAATAAAATATAGAGAAAATTAAATAAAAATCATGTTGAACAGATTATAAAAAGAATACTAGATAAGTTTTTCTAAATTTTACTTCAATACATCTGCAACTTCATACTTGAATATATAAAACTACACGTAATTTAACTGAAATTTAAAGTTGGTATCGACCGTTTATTCTCCCGGCTTTTATGAAAGTTATGATATTTTCGATAGGTGTATCTGGTAATGGTGTTGCTGTAGGTTCTAGTATAAATCCACCTCCAGGAGCGGCTTTTCTTATAGCATCTTTACATTCTTTTTCGATTTTTTCTTTTTCACATCTAACAAGGGTATCTAACTGTACGTTACCTATTATACAAAATTTATCCCCGATCCTCTTTTTAGCATCTTCTAAATCTATATTGCCTGAGGGGGGCGGCTCTAAGGGGTGAAGGCCGTCTATCCCGATAGAAGCTATACTTTCGAGTATTCTACTTATTTTCCCATGACAATGCATTAAAGCTAAACCTTCATATTCATGTATCAATTTAACTAACTTCGCATCATAATTGACTACTAACTCTTCAAAGAATTTCGGATGTAGGAATGGGGGTGCAACTAACTCGCACCCACTAAGCTCGACTATCATATCTTCTTCGCTATTTTTAAGAATTTTTTCGAGATAATCGTATATACGTTCAAACATAAGGTTTAAAAGTTCTTTGATAAAATCGATTCTGGTTATACAATACTGGATAAATCGACGTAGAGGG
>JANXEK010000045.1 GCA_025058595.1 Candidatus Bathyarchaeota archaeon | reverse complement strand
ACATAGGGGTGATCGCATAGGAAAACGCCATCCCTTGGATACACCGCTATAAGCGGATCACCCCATTTACGTTTCGCTGCAAGAGAGTTATCTACTACGACATTCTCGTATACGATGAACATTTGTATTGCTTGAGGGCCGCTCTCTGTAGCCCATCGACCGAAGAAACCTGTACTCTTACCATACTTGACCGCAAACTTCTCTAGCGATGATACCTTCCTCTGCACGGATGGATTAGTAAGATCCTCTATGGTTAGCGTGGTTATAGGTTTGCCAGCTGCCACGGCAACCTCCATAAGTAGAGCTGCTATACCACCATTACTCAGCGTAGGATCCGGATGCCCATACCTAAACTCTACGCCTTCCTCAACTATACGGTATAGATCGTTTAGACTTGTTATATTGTAACGTTCTGCGAACGATCTCCATACAGCGATAACGGTGGGGGAGTAGACTAGAGGTGTACCGTTTAAAGCTAAATCATAGTTGTATCCTAGAATTCTCCATTTAGAGTTAAGGTAGGGTATCCATATAGATGAGGCTGGACTCCAAACGGTAGGCTTAACGCTTCCATGTAATATCAGATTTACAGTTTCATGCGATCCAGCTACGATAAGCTTAACCCTCAAATTCAACTTGAGGGTTTCTTTAACCCATCTCTCGAATACGGGTGTTACACTTTCTATCCAACCCTGCTTCTCGCTAGTGTAGAGGAATGTTATCTCCGACGTATCAGTCGAGATAGGTTTAAGAATCGATAGGATAGGTTGGAGCGAGTATATAGCGGAGATTAAAAGGAGGAGGAGGAAACCTATGATAACGCCTAATATAAATGCGAGATAACCCCTCCTACTATATCCGCGTCGCTTCATATCCTTCTAACCCTTTTAAGTTAATAGGTACTATTTGAGCGAACTCGAAATTCTAGGGTAAATGTATACTCTAAAGTTTCTGTGGAAGCTTCGTCTATTTTTCTATTCGATATATACTCTACGAACTCTTAAATATCCTACCAAGACAACTTAATATTGATAGTATCTAGGTGGGTTCAAGCTTGGCTTCAGGGCTTATAGGATGGCTCTACGGAAGGAGGAAGAGTAGGCTTATATCCAGCGTGGTGAAGCATCTAGAGTTGGCTACTAGATGCGTTGAAGATATATCTGAGGCAACGCATAGAGCTTTAAACGATGAGGATCCTAACGGTATACTCGAATTGTTGAACGAAAGGGAGAGAGAAGCCGATAGTTATAGGAGAAGCATAATCTACGAACTTTCTAGGAGCGAGTTAACTGCTGAGGATAAGGACGATCTAAGCCATCTAGTGAAAAGGGTGGATATGATAGCCGATTATGCTAGAGGTGCTGGTAGGATACTAGCTATCCTACCTAGGCTGGAGAGGCTACCCGTAGAGCTTAAATCATGTATATCGGATATGGTGGAGCTACTGGTTAAGTGTAGTCAAGCTACACGTAGATGTGTCGAAACCCTGCTAGAGGATAAAGAGGAGGCGTTGAGGTACGCCGATAGAGTCGAAGAGGTAGAAGAGGAGGTGGATGAAGCCTACGGTAGATGTCGTAGACTCGTAGCGGATAGCTCGGATAATCTACCGGCTGCACATTTGATCTTCCTCTCGCAGTTCTTAGATGCTTTAGAGAATACCGCCGATAGCTGCGAAGATACCGTCGATCAGGTTAGAGTCATAGCTATACATATAAGCTAGTATCTTATAGATCGAGCTGAGATGGGTGGGTGTTAGGATATGTATGGCCGGCTGATAATGATATCCAGCTTAAAGCCGAAGCTTATAGGCATACTACTATTCGCGTTCAGCATATTCTTCATAATACTTCAAACAGTATTCTTATTCTTCATACCCGAAAACTGGAGCCTGTTAGGTAAGCCTCTAAGCTGGTGGGCTCTAGCCGTACCTGTATACCTTATCGTCGTCCTATTCTGGCTTATAATCCTATGGATAGGATGGATACTTATAATGGAGAAAAGAATACCTACCAGTGAGTAGACTTACAGGGCAAACGCAAACCTATACAGGGATACCTAGTTCGTCGAAGCTAGCTCTACCTTCAAAATATCTCCTAAGCTTATCCTCCAGCTCAGATATCTTCACCCTTACCTGACGCCATGTATCCCTATCCCTAAGCGTTACCGTATCATCCTCGAGACTCTTATAATCTACTGTTACGACGATAGGTATACCGATCTCATCGGCCCTAGCATACCTTCTACCTATGGATCCAGAAACATCGTACTCCACCTTAAACCCTGCGTTCTTGATATCTCTATAGATCTGGTACGCTTTCTCCGGAAGTCCATCCCTAGAGAGTAGGGGATAGACAGCTACCTCTATCGGAGATAGATCTTTAGGTAGCTTCAAAACTACTCGATCACCTACCTCTCTGTACGCGTATTCTAAGGCTACGTAGAGAAGCCTCTCTACACCGAAGCTAGGTTCGACGACGTGCGCTATAAATTTACGTCCCACCTCCTCATACTCCTCCTCTACGAAGTTTAGCTCGCTAGCTTCGATTAAACATCCTTCAAGCTCTAACGACCCCCTCTCCGATACGATACTCATCACCTCGTATGGGTCCATCTTGCCTAAAGCATCCAGTATCATCCTAGCTTTCTCCCTATACTTCGATCCTATCGATCTATAATCAGGTTTAACTACGAGCCTCCTAGCTTTAACGGGATGTGGATACGGCTTGAACACCGTAAGCTCCACACCGCTAAACATCTGATGCCTACTCAGATCGTAATCCGTCCTATAGTTATGCCCGGATACTTCGATCCACCCCCATCTAGAAAGGTATACCTCCTGATCGAAACCTTGTATAGAGTAGTGTGCTCTCTCAGAATCGAGTTTCTCTATAAATCTCTGCCTATCATCTGGGACACCTAGCTCCCTGAGAAACTTTTTAGCGAGAGCCATAAAGTATGCGAGCCACTCAAGCTTTATCAAACCTTTACTCACAGCTTCGCCTACCGTCACGACTATAGGCTCATCTAAACCCTTCATCCTCCGCTCCGCTGTGAGTATCCTAAGCTCTTCATCCTCAACCTCGTTTATGAGGGGGCAGGATCTATCATCTGGATCGAAGAAGAATTCGAATTCAGCTATCGTAAACTCTCTAAGCCTTATAGGCCCCTGCCTAGGAGATATCTCATTCCTCAAAACCCTACCTATCTGAGCTACACCGAATGGTAGATTGCCCCTAGCATACTCTAGCAGCCTTTTAAACGCTACAAACATGCCTTGAGCTGTCTCGGGTCGCGCATAGCCTATATCACCGGATAATGGGCCTATCCTAGTCTCGAACATCGTAAGGAAGTATTCAGGTTTACCGAGCTTAGAGCCGCATTGAGGGCATCTAACATCGTAGCTATCCATAAGCTTTCCGAGTTCTTCTAAGCTTAACCCTTCAAGCCTACTATCAGGTATATTCGTAGAATCCTTTATAAGGTGATCCAGCCTATACGCTCTACCGCAACCTATGCATACCGTCATCGGATCTTTGAAATGCTCTAGATGACCTGAAGCTTCGAATACTATCCTAGGTGATATCAC
>JANXEK010000044.1 GCA_025058595.1 Candidatus Bathyarchaeota archaeon | reverse complement strand
AAGAGGGAATAGAAACCTTCACACTCTATACTTAGCTCGTACTCATTTCCCTCAAATGTCGAAAGAGAAGAGGGAATAGAAACCTTTTTTCGCTACTATAGCTAGCAGCTGCTTACCTGCTTCTCCTAGTCGAAAGAGAAGAGGGAATAGAAACCCTGTAGCGAAAGAATTGTATAACAATTTTCCCTCGTAGCTGTCGAAAGAGAAGAGGGAATAGAAACAGCAGTTTTTTTCCTGGCTCTGTGAGTTTCCATGAACCTCGTCGAAAGAGAAGAGGGAATAGGGGCTTAGCATCAAAAATTTCCTCGATCGAATTGTACATCCTTGTCGAATGAGGGGGATAGAAACGGTAAACTGGGTTGGGGGATTGTGTCTGCTCCCGATGACTCGATGAATCGATACGGGGTTCCAGCCTTCATAGTTTGCGGATTCAGCATTTCGGGTAATCACTACGATTATAGTAGTCTTTAGTTCAAATCTCGCTAGATACCGCGATAGGTTACGTTACATCGTCTAGATCCGCCTAAATGATTTGTTAGGTTTTCGATACTTTACATAAGATTTAAATATGTAGTGTCTTCTCATATCGATCGGTGGATATATCTTGGGTAGATCTAAGCTCCTAGCTCTATCTATCCTACTTGTTTCGATAGTATCATCGCTTGTTTCTACGCATCTATCGATGCTAGCTCTACAGCCTAAGCTGATGGTTATCGAATGGATTCTCGAACGGGTGAACGGTGAAGCTACAGCTAACGCTATCCCATCGGAAGACGATTCGATGGTTAATCCTAGCTACAAGCTGCTTCCATTCCGTTGGAAGGTTACCGCGAAGTTCTGGATTAACCCATCGAATAAGTACGGTTTTTCAGCTGATAGCGTTGTGAAGGCTATAACCGCTGCGGCTGTTACGTGGGATGAGCAGACATCTTTCCAAGTCTTCCAGTATATGGGGGTAACCGCTAGGAGTGCTGGTAGATATGATGGGTATAACGTCGTCTCATGGGGCTCCTATAGGGCTGGCGTCATAGCGGTCACATATATATGGTATACCGGCGACACCGTAATCGAGACCGATACTAGACTTAACAAGCTCTATAAATGGAGCTTATCTGGTGAGCCGGATAGGATGGATGTCCAGAATATCATGACCCATGAATTCGGGCATTGGTGTGGGTTAGACGATCTATACGATGATAAAGATTACTGGTTGACGATGTACGGCTACGCCAGCCTAGGCGAAACCTATAAGAGAACCCTCGGGCTAGGCGATATCCTCGGATTACAGGCTGTATACGGCAAATAGATGATCCTAACAGGTAGCTGTACGATGTCTTTCCTATGTCCGTTTTGCGGTGAGAGGTTCGAAAGTCAAGATGAGTTGAATAGGCATCTACGAAGGAGACATAGGGGTAGGGTTAAGCTAGCTAGGTTTGAGCATCCTGAGAGGGGAGGAGATTCTCTCTGAACCGTTATAGCTAGCTTCATCGGCGAGAAACTAGTTTAAGATCGAAGATTAGACGGGGGCTATATCCTAGGCTTTAAGCTAATCATCTAGCCGTTCGCTTCGAACTTTCGATACCCTAGGTAGACTAGAGGAGGAGGTGATCGTCGATGATAGTATCATCGTTAAACCGTAAGATGTCTACCTACGCTAGATGCCATGAATGTTAGATGGATCGTATATAGGGTTAGGATGATGGATCCGTAGATTCCCTCCTTCCTATAAGCTTCCTCTTCCTCTCGAGATAGTATAGGTATGTTTGGTACGATACTTCTGGTGGACATCTATGATCTACCATAGGTATGTATCCACCAGCTTCTAGTATAGGTTTAAGCTTCTCTAACGTCGAATCTACCGTTTTTCCACCTGCTATCAGCGCCATCTTATCTACACCCCCCATGAATACAAATCTACCGTGGTAATCCTCGCTTAGCTTAGATATATCGTTGCATCTAGCTTCTAGAGGTAGTAGAGCGTTGATACCTCCCTTGATCCATCCCTCTATAAGCCTAGATACCTCTCCATCGCAATCGACTATATTCACCGTTACACCATACTCTCTCAGGACATCGGTAACCCTCCTATACCTTGGAACCATAAACTCCTCGAATACTCTAGGCGATATTAGAGGACCCCTATTATAACACATATCCTCCCACCACGTCGCGAAATCTACCTTAACATCCCTCAACACCCTCCTGATCAACCCTATCCAAAGCTCTACCAGTGTATCCATCATCTCGCACACCCAGTCTGGATCCCTATAGAACGCTACAGATATACCCTTCACACCCATCCAATTCCTAAGCCATCCGTAGAGACTGAATGAGCCTATACCTAACGGGTAATCTCTATACCTATAGAATTCCGCTATCTCATCCCAGTTTAAAGGTATCCTACCAGGTGTATCCGGATCGAAGAACGGTTTAAGCTTCTCCCAATCGCTACGACTCCTTATCGGATACCTTGTATAGTGTGGCGGTGTAGATCCCTTCTTATACGATATGTAGATCCCACCTATACCATCGTCTACGATAGCCTGCCTATCATCCTCCCCTATAATCCTACTCGGCGGTATCGGCCATAAACCCGTCCTTACAGGTAGCATCTCTACGCAATCCCATCCTTCAAGCCCTAGATACAACTCTACATCTCTATTCGTCTTCTTATCCGTAGGCAACCCCTCCTTATGCCATCTATCTATAGTTTCAGTCCAATACCCGAACTCGTAATCTGGAACCCTATCTACATCCATAAACCTGAAAACCCTACGGAATCTTTCGAGGTGATTCACGGCTATCCACCCTAGATAGTCGATCGGAGGAACCGATATAAATAGTTCAGAGGAGGGGTATGTAATCTCGCAGGATAGAGGTTTATTCGGCCATATAGGTGTCGAGGATCCTTATGATGCAGGGATCTTCGTAGGCTATCTGGTTTAAGCTAAACATAGCGGCGAGGTTAACGTACCGATCGACACCGGGATTCCGGGGAGTGGGGGTTAAACCTGAGGCTACCTGGGGATGCTAGAGGAGGTATCGATGTAAGGGTTGATCTAACTCTATAGAGTCTCCTAATCGATAGTGCTCTATCCCCGCTAGCAGCTAGGCATAGCGACTATCTCCTTAATCTTCAACTCTAGGAATCTCCTCGAATAGCTCGGCTTAGCTATTATCGCTGTATCAGCGCCTCTATCGGTACCTGCTACAGCGGCTACATCCCTATCGACGGGTATAAGCCCTGCATCGGCAGCCATAAGGATTATCTCCACCGCAACCTTCATACCCTGAGAGAACCTTCTAAGCGTATCGGCTACAACCTGCTTATACGATCGGCCACCGAATTTATCTGTAAACGCGGAGTCGAGATCGTCGCCTAACGCGTGGGTGCACGTTAAGACCTTAGCGCCGAGCGATTCTATCTTCCTCCTAACCTCGTCATCCATAACCCACCCCTCCTTCTCGAAACTCTTAGATATGGTGACGACGATTATCTCTACATCCATATCCCTGAACATATCTATAGCTTTCAAAGCCGTGCTTCCATACGTCGAAGCTACTAGTAGATGGTTAATACCTAGAGCTTTCATCCTCTCCTTAACAGCTTCTAAGGTAGCGGCCGTATTCTGCGGTCCAGGTTCGTCAAAATATCTTATGAACTTATCTCGATAAGACATGTACGCTCATATGGACTGATCTAAAGGTAATAACGTTGACTATGTATCGTATATAACGTTAGTATCCTCCAATCTTCCATGGAAGATTCTGACGTTATCTATGAATCCGAAGTGTACATAGCTCTAGAGTGTAACTAGCCCTACCACTTACGAGATATGGAGCGGAGACGCTTTATGGAGGGGGCCTACTGAATAGAGATGAAACTCTAGACGATAACCATACTAGATAGGATTCTGATGGTGATCGATATAGTAGATCCGTTAGGCAGCTCCTCCACCCTCAAGCTTGCATGCTATCTTCAGATTATCACATATATTACCGTGTCTACTGGGAACAACACAACTAAAATGTCGCAACGATATCTATACTCCACCGGTATACTAGGCTTATCATAGATACTACCCTTTAAGATGGGCTATCGAAGTTAAACCATTTAGATAGAGCGGCCACTCCTCTTAGCGTAACCTAAAACCCATTTATCCTAGGATAGAGGCTTATTATATATGCTATGTATACGGATGAGCTGGTGAACCAGGTCTACCGTTATGTA
>JANXEK010000043.1 GCA_025058595.1 Candidatus Bathyarchaeota archaeon | reverse complement strand
TGAACGTTCCTCGTTTCGATGCGGAACTCTCCAAACTCCCCCTCGACGTATAGCTCATGAACATTCCTATCTATAGTCGGATCTACGTAAACCCTAACTAGCGTTCTATCCGCCCCTACACCTGCTATAGATATCGTCGAAGCTATATTCACAGATCTCGGTAGAAGTCTACATGCATCCCTAGCAGAGCCTTCGAATACTAGTAGCGGCTTTACGACGGTTCTAGGATCTACGCCGATCCTTTCTAGATACTCATCGCCTTCGAAAGATTCAGGAGGCTTCCTAGAAATTAACACCACCCTCCGTATCCCACCTATACACGCAGCTCTAAGTCCATCGATACCTAGTATAGCTCCTGAAGGTATATACACACGTCTACGGCTTCTCATCGCTTCACCTCTAATCTCGGCTAGAAGCTCCTCATCCACTAGAGCGCCTACGCTCATAATCATGAGATCTTTACCAGATCTAAGTATGGGTACCGCATACATCCTCACAGCTTCTTGGCTCGCAGCTTCGGCGACTAGATCTACATCCCCTGATAGAAGTTCATCGAAGCTTCTAGCGATTCTCGGTTTAAACCTTAGGCTCGAAGCTAAGGCTTCAGATTTATAGATGTTTCGATCGTAGAGGATAGCGACCCTCATCATAGGTATGATACCTGAATCTATAGATCTAGCGATGAAGCTCCCTATAGCTCCGCATCCGATGATACCTATGGATAGATGTCTCTCCAAAGCCTAGAGATGTAGGAAGCTAGCATGCCTTTAAAGTTATCTCTTTAGGGTCGTCATCTAAACCTATCAGCGGATCGGCTACGAGAAAGTATGGTACACCGAATGCATCGATACCTCCCTACTCGGCAGCTTTATGGTGATAGCATCTAGGTTTAGATCGGAAACTTATTCCTCCTATACTTTCTACTCATCCTTATGAACGCTTGAAAGCTCTCTATATCCATCTCGTATGGTATATCCCCCTCTGAGCTTAATATAAATCCCCCACCTGGACTTCCTATCCTAAGCCTATCCATCAAATGCTCTCTAAGTTCATCTATACTCATAAACCCTATATGCTTGCTAAGCCCCCCTTGTAAGCATAGTTTATCACCGTACTTCTCCTTCAACTCTCTTAGATCCATATTATCCGATGGACCGATCGGATTCAGCACATCTAACCCCGCCTTCACGAGGAGTGGTACTATAGCGTTTATATTACCGTGGCTATGCATATCGACGAAGGCACCGTATCTATGAGCTAGATCTATAGCTTTCCTATGCCACGGATATATAAGCTCCTCATACAGCTTAGGATTCATAAACATACCCTTATTGTATCCTAGATCTTCAGGCCACCCTATCATCATAACCCCACGTTCTAGTAGGTTCTTCTCAGCTTTAAGGTTCCATTCGCCTATCTTAGCTATAAGCTTCCTATAGAAATCTCTATTCGCATACATATCCTTCAGAGTAACGGCTAGAGGCCCCCTCAAGAAGTACCAGACGCCTGAGAAGAACCCGTTGATCCCAGCAGATGGGAAGAACCCTCTATCCACTACGTACCTTACAGCTTTCTCCACACCTTTATACCTTTCAGGATCATCTGGATCCGGTAATTCAAGCTTATCTAGATCATCCTCACTCTCAACAGGATACTTTATATACTCTCTAGCCCACACCCTCTTAGCAGTACCCATACGCCATCTAGCACCAGTCTCCCACTCGACTACGTAGGAATCTGGACCTGCTTCTAGAACCTTGGTAACCCTAAACCCACCGCCACCAACACCTACGAAGAAGTTATCCATATACTCAGCTACACCTATAGCTCTCTCGAGATGTCTAAGCTCAGGTTCACCCGCTGTAATCTCGTATGCAGCCCTCTTAGCTTCAGCCTCTATCTGTCTAACACCCTCCTCGACTACAGAGAAGAATTTAGCTCTAGCCATCTCGTTGGTAAACCCTATCGTCTGAGGCGTTACAGGAGGATCCTCATGGAGTATAGCCGATAATACGCATTCAAACCTATTAACCAACCTTTAAACACCCTCCGATACAGAATTCTATTAGACTCGTATAGAGTTATATAAACCTCAAGCTAGCATAATAATGGATCATCCTCCGATACTTACACTACGCTTCGTATATCTGTACTTCTCAGGAGTTTAAGCTAACATCTCATCCCCTAACATAGATATATCTATGAATCTAGATGAGATAACTACCAGGTCTACATCGCTATCTTCTACCCAACCCTTAGCATCCCAGAAGGATAAACTCCTACGATTCTCGAAGAATACTATCAAAGCTTTACGAACATCATCAGTTAGGCTCTCTAAGCCGCCTCTAAAGCCCTCTTAGCTTGTTCCTTAGAAAGCATTTCTGGAGACGCTTCAAGTCCAGCATTAATATACCTAGCGATCGTATAGTGATACCTCACGTAGCCTCCACACCAGGTATCCATCTAAAGATAGTACACCCGATAACCCTTCTCACAACGCAACTATATCATGACCTCCACGCAGTCTAATCCTCAAGATACCTATATACACTGCTTTGAAAGCTTCTCGCATTCCTACTGAGACATAAAAGCTGTTGGAGCCTAATCCTTATCTCTCAAAGCGCTTCTAGCCCCCTCTAGATTAGATCTCTAGCTATACCTGCTCACTCTATGGGCATATGTGAATCTTAAAGGTAGGCATGGGGTAGTCGATCCATCGAGATACGATGAGATCCAGAGTAGGGTAATCTACACCTTGTATAGCTACGTCGATCTAGAGACTGAACTGATAGGAAGTCTATAGTAGCTCTAGCGGTTAGGAATGGGGTGCAGCCCTCCTAGTCTTATACGTCGATCATGGATAGCTAACTATATGCGTATACGGTCTAGGATCGCTTAAAGGCTTACTGATAATATCCGGTCCAGGTGTAAAGAAGGGTATAATACTCGAGAGGATAGTCTACGCTATGGATATAGCTCCTACGATATGCTATCTATTACGTATATATTGCCGCCTAGAGATCCTGAAGGCTCCATAATATACTAGAGGAGGAATCCTCTCGAGGGTATGGATCTAAGGATGTAGGATCCTCTACCAGCGGATAGAACCCTAGCGTCTTATCAACTCGAAGGTTGGATAGAATCGGTATAAGGATGATCTCCCCTTCGAGGGGAAGTATATATAGCGGGTGTAGTGTAAAGCTGTTATAGAGGGTTGCCTGGTAGGAGTGTAGGGTTTAAAGCTAGGCTTACCGCGTTGATAGTATCTTGGATTCTATCTCTACCTACCATATCGTCTACTTTCTGGCTTCCTATGTGGATAGCGTTATCGATAGTATTCCCTACCATATTCAACTATTTCCCGGAGTCGCCGGCTCCGCTTAGGATAGATTGGATCCCCCAATGGGTCTTCCGTATACTCTACATACCTTGGATACCTTTCATGATAGTGCCAGGCTCGGAGTGGCTTACAGAATACCTCCTACTCCCATGGCTATGGACGAATACTACGCTCATGATGATCATAACGACTGTGAGGCCTATACTAGCACTCGGTGGATTCCTATTCTTCATCGGAAGCTTAACTCAGCTACTAATCTATAAGCGTAGAGGAGTTAAGCTTGTAACCTCCGGCTTCTACGGTATAGTACGGCATCCACAGTATCTAGGGATAATTCTATGGACCCTCGGGCATGTATTGTACGCGCTCCCGTTATTCCTAAGACCTGCAGACCTCATAGCATGGGTAACCCTCGTATACCTCTACATACTGTTAGCTAGAAACGAAGAGAGGGATCTCACGAGGATCCTCGGGGAAGAATATACAGAGTATAGGGAGCGTACACCTTTCATATTACCTTTCATACCAGTTAGAATCTCTAAATTCATATCCGCATCGATCGAACACCGTACACCTAAGGATAGATGGGTTAAGATAGCCTTAAAAGCTACTATATACATGGTAGCTATAATCCTCATAGCATACCTATCATACGGTAGAACCTACTGTTTCAAGGATAAACCCCCAGTCTGAATACCTCAGAATATACCGAAACTTTAATAAGAGTTTGAAGAGTACTTCTATTTACTCAGGTAGGGAGAATATCTATGAATCTGCGTGGTATAATCCTATCTTCAACCCTACTATCGATGCTGATAACCGTATCGATTCTAGCTGTAGTATCTGTGAACTCCGAGTCTTTCCATGCTCAGGTTGGCTTCGATTATGTGACGCCTATGAAGAATGCTATAGATATCGATGAGCTTAGGAGGTATATCGACGATCTCGTATCGTTTGGTTCGCGGTTTACAGGTTATCCT
>JANXEK010000042.1 GCA_025058595.1 Candidatus Bathyarchaeota archaeon | reverse complement strand
AAAGCTACACCTGGAGGTATATTCAGGATGATGAAGTATACATCATATGCTGGCGATGAACCTGTATTGATAACTTTGACAGAGAATCTCCTATACCTTCCTACCATAACATCCGTAGATATAGGTTCTACCTCTATAAGCTTCACAGATCCTAGGATATGCATCCTGCATCCTACGGATACATTCTGTATCGTACTCCATTGATCTAGGAAGCTTAAAGTTAAATCGAAGCTATATACGCCTGTAGAAACCTTCCGGGAGATCGAAAGCGGGATCACGAAGTATATATAGTCTCCAAGGTTTACGGTAGCAACAGGCTGAGTCTCCAAAGGTATGGTCGGAGGTATGACACCCATAGCTATACTTTGAATCGGTATAGGTCTTGTGAACACAACCGGCGTTACATACCCCTCCCTATCGCCTGTAGTCGATAGGGTGAACCCTTCAGGCATCTTCAGATAGCCTACCAATCCGCTCATAGATGGTACTGCGACGTTACGTAGTATAACTATGAGCTGTACACCTACATCACCTGGACCTGCGCTTACACCGTACCAAAGGCTTTGAACGAACTCTACACTCCCATCCAGGGTGTTAACGGTTACGTTGAATACGTGCGTTTCGCTAAGCCTGATACCATAGCTCCCACTCTCCAGTACATACTCACATACAATCCTACCCGCGTAGACTCCAGGCTCCACTCTCCTATCGATGGAGATACGTAGATCTACACTTCTAGAGCTGTATCTAGCTATAGATCCAGCTACATATACATCCTGCGGCTCTTTCAACCTGAACCCATCGGGTAGTATAGCCATAATACGTATACCGGATATAGCGTAGGGCGATCTATTCACGAATGTTAAGGTTAAAGTTACGTTTTCATCCCCAGGATACACCGGTAGGTTATCACCCCACCTTACAGATGCAAGCTCTAGATACCCATAGCCTACAGGAGGCATCCCCACCGTAACGTTACGCTGGAACGATCGAACCCTACGTAGAGAGACACCGGCATAAGATACTGTATACTCAGCTATAATCGATACGGTGTATACATCTGGCTTCAACCCTGGATCTATATCCACTTCTATCGTAGCTGTAGATGTTGATCCAGGGCTCAGTATGCTCGCTCTACTCGTAGTCTTAGAGTTCTGCGAGTAGCTGAGCCCACTTGGAAGAACATACTCTACGGTTAAACCCTCAGCCGTACGGCTCCCTCTATTAACCAGCTCTACGGTTAACGGTATATTTTGTGCCCCTGATATAGCATCTACAGGGCTCCCAGGGGAACCCCAATAGATAGATGCAACTTCGATGATAGTATCTATCGTCGATGGGTCGTAGAGTTTTACATGTATATCGAACCTATAGGTTGATGGAGAGCCTCCGCCGCCAGTCTCTAAGATGTATTCGATCGATACGCCTATAGTGTAGGATCCTAGTTTGAGATCCCTAGATATATCGAATGTCATCGTTATGGATGATGATCCACCTGAAGCTATGGGTTGAAGCGCTCCAGGTCGCACAGCTTTAACGGTGAAGCCTGTAGGCGTATCTATATGTATAGCCGATGCTGATACCGTATACTCCCCAAGGTTGACTAGCGTTATCGTTAGATCTACGTTTTCAGCTCCAGGTATAGGTATGATGCCTTCGCCTCTATAGCTCCAGTATGATCCCGATAGGATTAGGGAGCTAGGCTTATAGGTATAGATCGGTATAGCTACGTTTAAGCTACATGAATCCCTTACGAGCCTCCCCTCAAGGTTCAGCGTATAGCTGAGTATAAGTCTAGCTGTAGGTGTTATGATAGGATCCGGTAGCCCATATATCTCAGCTATATTACTGGATACGTATATACTTCTGAATACTGCCGTTGCGAATCCACTGATAGGTAGCGCTCCTACGATACACGTTAAGCTACTCTCTCCATACCTTCCATACAATCCTGGTGGAAGCATCAGTGTTGCGGTAACGCCTACTAGATCGTATACGTCTAGATTAGCTATCTGCATCGTAAGGCTTAAATCCCTAGATCCAGGTACTGCTAGATCTATCCTACCGGCTTCACCCCAGAAGCATCCTACTAGGGATAGGTTAACCTTAGGTATAGGGTCGACGTGAAGCGTTACGTTAAGCCCATCCTCTACACCCCTATACCCATCTTGTAGCGTATACTCGACTGTAAGGTTTGCATGGTATATCCCTGGGGGTACACCGCTAGATATATCGACCTGATAGGTTAATGTGAAGGTATCACCGTTCCTCGCTATACCGCTCCAAGACGAGACAGCCTCCTCCTCACCGTATATACTGGTAAACCCCTCTGGAAGCTTCAACCTACCCGTAGCTGCCGTTACATTATTCGAGTATAGTTCATTCCTTAGGATTACCGTAAGCGTATTAGACTGAGTACCAGGGTAAGCTTTAACAGGTCTACCTGGTGTGCCCCAATAAGAATCTACTACGGTTAGAGCTATATCGTCTGTTGACGACGATCGAATACGAAAACCTTGGATAGAGTAGGATACGATTAACAATAGCAGGAGACATCTACATAGCTTACTCAAGTCTTCTCACCTATTATCCTCCCATCCCTTATATATACTATCCTCCTAGCTTCGCTAGCTACACTTTCATCATGAGTAACTACAACTATAGTCCTACCCTCCTCATTAAGCTTCCTAAACAATCTGAGAATCTCATTCTCAGTCTTAGAATCTAGGGAGCCTGTAGGTTCATCGGCCAATATAATACGTGGGTTGTGAACTATAGCTCTAGCTAGAGCAACCCTCTGCTGCTGTCCACCTGAAAGCTGGTTAGGCCTCTTAGAAAGCCACTCCTCCTCCCCCTCAACCCTAAGCAGGGCTTCGATAGCAAGCCTCTTACGCAAATCCCTAGGTACACCTCTAGCTATGAGAGGAAGCTCTATATTCTCTAAGACAGTCATACGATTGATAAGGTTAAACTGCTGAAATACGAAACCTATCTTAACGCTTCTCAGGTAAGCTAGCTCTTTATCCGATAGCCTGCTTGTATCTACGCTATCGATTAAAACCTTACCGGACGAAGGCCTATCCAAAAGACCCATTATATGGAGAAGGGTAGATTTACCATGACCAGATGGACCCATGATAGCTAGATACTCTCCATCCCCAACATAGAGATCGACACCCCTTAAAGCCCAAGTCTCCACAGATTCAGAAAGCCTATAAACTTTAGTTACACCGATAACCTCCAAAATATAAACCGACATAAGCCTTAGAAGATTCAAGGTATACCTCCCTAAAACTTTTATCCTTCCAGACACCTCTAACCAAGCATGAAGCCGGGGTCACCTAGCCTGGTAGGGTGCAGGCCTGGAGAGCCTGTGGCGCATCTGCGCCTCGCGGGTTCAAATCCCGCCCCCGGCGTTGAAGCCTATTTTGAGTTTAGGCTGATAATTTCCCGCTCTAATTTTGTGCATTTCTCATTTTCTCTTATTGATTGAAACTACATTTTGTATACCTATTACTTTAGTACCTGGTTTGACTATTCAGACGATAGCCTAAGATGGTGTCGACAAGGTTAAAGGATAGCGTAGGAAGGGTAATGTAGATAAATAATTCGCTAAGAGGGATTGGGGGGACTATCATTACGTCCTGGTCTTACAGTCGATGATAGGATCGATTATATCTTATTCAACTACTCTAACCTACTAAGGATGATCTTGGCTTCATATACCTAGGCGGCTCGTATACACATGCCGAGACCCCTAACCCGCTTACCATTCAAGAATGGTAATTATTCTTTTTGGCTACATAGCATAGGATCAGTACCGATGTATGAAATGCCGGTCGAAGAAAACTTTACTTATCGAGATTCGTAAAGTATAGATCTCTCTTCTCTAGAAGTGGAAGTTTAGGATATACCCATTTCTCTTTCCAAAGATAAGGAAGATACATGTTTAAAACAAAAACAAACACTATCCATCGACGCTAGCATCCTAGGTCCAAAACGCCTTTCCCATCCTTTAAACCTACAAAGAATAAGCTTAGCGTGAAGAATGAGAGATACACGATTATAAGGAAGACTTCAGAGGTTCAGATAGCTCGTAACCGGCTCCTATATAGTGGCAGAGTACTCCACGGCTCTTGAGTTATTACTCTCGAAACTTTGGTATAATTCCGTATCCCACCATATCCTCTATGTGGATGGTTGGGTTGAAGTCTCTCGCTGAGATGGGGGTGTTGAGATACTGGAGAGTATGTAGAGCTCCGCTGCGTTACTCGGCTATGCCGTTCCCTCGGTACATCTAGTAGATTCTTTGGGTTAACTTATGGATTTTTAGGTGGTTATTAATGGCTGAGGTATGGAAATATTCATGGTCGGACCCCGGGGGGGGGTAACGATGTTTAGCATGTTGAGTCATCCTTATCTAT
>JANXEK010000041.1 GCA_025058595.1 Candidatus Bathyarchaeota archaeon | reverse complement strand
ACAGAGCAGAGGAAGATAAGTAAATATTACGGTAATTTTAAGGTAGTATAGGGGGATATAGGTATGGAAATCCGAGTATTAGAGTCCGGGGAGAGATATGTCAAGATAGAGGTTGATGGAGAAGAACACACCTTACTTCATGCTTTGCAAGATGAAGCTCTTAAAGACGATAATGTAGAGTATATAGGCTACCATATCCCGTACCCACTCGAGAGGAAGGGGATAATTATAGTTAGGGTGAAAAGCGGGGATCCGATCTCCGTTCTGAAGAAAGTTGCAGAGAAAATTATTAATGATATCGATGAAATCTCTAAGCTACTCTTAGAGGCAGTTAAGAGGGCGTAGAATGTTTAAACGTGAGGTTAGGGTTCTAGGTTTAACCTATCGTACCTACGGTAATTATGGCTTTATACTAGGCGTGGTTTTCCGCGGAAGACTATGGTTAGATGGTATTCTCTATCTCAGGCTTAGAGATCGGCGAGATGCATTAGACGAACTTATATCCATGCTTGATAGATCCTCGCATAAGGGTCAGATAAGAGTGATAGCTATAGATAGCTCGTTATACCATACGCTAGGATTGTGCGGGGTTGAAGCACTGTATACAAAGTTTAAGCTTCCGATCGTAGTTTTCAATGGAGTCGAGGGGGTCGTAGCTATAGGTGTAAGCGATGTAGAAGATTTTCTGAAGGTAGCAGCATCTAACGGTAAGGTGGAAGCTTTGAGGATAGCTTCTGTGATCGCTGATAGGCTTCTCGAACTGTTAACGTTTAAATCATAGAGTGTTTAGAAGCTATTTCAAGGTGTGATCCATGCGTTTCTGTCCTAGATGCGGAGCTAGGGTGATATTGAAGAAGAAGGACAATCTACTAGTATTGGAGTGCCATAGATGTGGCTATAACGCAGTGGTAGATGAAGGTATAAGAGAGGTATCTGAGGTAGCTACTAGAACCGAAGTTGTAACAGTATTAGGTGAGCGTTCCGAGGAGATCAGAGCTCTACCTACAACGACGGCTGAATGCCCCAAATGCAGCTATGATAAAGCTTATTGGTGGATGGTGCAAACTAGAAGTGCGGATGAAGCTCCTACAAGATTCTTCAGATGTGTAAAATGCGGGTATGTATGGAGGGAGTATGCATAGATTTTAGGCATTAAACTATTTAAGACCTCTCCCTCTTCGAGATAGTATCCTGAAGATGAGGTATGCTTCGATTTAGCCTCCCGGATGCTAAGCTCTGGAGATATATACTGGATGCAGTTTCGACGTTGGTAGACGAGGTATCGGTAAGAGCTGGACCCGACGGTTTGAAGATAAAAGCTTTAGACCCAAGCCATGTAGCTCTCGTAAACCTAGAGCTTAAACCGGAGGCTTTCACAGATTATGAATGCGATAGGGAGACCAGTATAGGTTTAAGCCTACCTGAGATGCTTAAGCTTATGAGGAATGTTAAGAGCGGTGAATCTATGATCGCTACGCTGGAAGAAGGAAAACGTTTGAGAATAGAGTTTACAGGCGAGTATAAGCGTACGATTAGACTTCCCTCGCTCGACCTAGCTGTCGAAGAGATACCTACGCTTAAGGTGGATTTCACCGTTAGAGCTAGGCTTGTATCTAGGAGTCTAAGAGCGACGGTTAAAGAAGCTGAAGCTATAGCTGAAACCGTAAGGTTTAGAGCTGTTAGAGATAAGCTTATGGTTTCAGCTAAAGGGGAGGTAAGTGCTCTAGATATAGAGTATACCGTCGGTAGCGAAGCATTGCTAGAATTAGATGTGAAGGAAGAAGCTGAAGCATCATATAACATAGAATTCTTATCTGAGATGGTCGATTCAGGTTCCAAGATAGCCGATATAGTCGATCTAGAGTATGCATCTAATATGCCTCTGAAGTTAACCTTCAGCTTAGTGAACGGTAAAGTCGAATACTATCTAGCACCATACGTAGAGTAGCATCGATACTAGATCCTACCAATCTTATACCTTGGATGTAAACGATCTATCTTAAACCCGTCCTCCATCTTAACTTGGCTTAAAGCGGCGTCAGCCATAGCTACAGCTGGGAATATCAATTTAGCATATTCTATAGGCCCATATAGTATGAAATCTGCTCCAGCTGCTACAGCTAGGATTGACGCTGAAATACCGCATACATCTCTAACCTCTCGACCCATACTCCTACGTAGACTTCTCCAAGAAGCGATGGCGTTATGAGCTCCGCATCCAGACGGGTATCCTATCCTATCCTTGATAGACCATAGAGCCATAGATGCGGATCCAAGCGATGGTATATCGAGTACCCCGGTATCTATGAGAACTTTATCGATACCCCAACCTCTGAGTCTCTCTATAGATCTCTCAGCTGCCTCTACTCTATGCTTCCATCCGATTATACCTGAACCGAACGTTAGAAGGACTGCTGCAGATACACCTACCCTAGCTATAGCCCTCAGTTCATCATCCCTACTGTGAGGGTTCACAGAGTTGTATACGATCCTATCGGCTATACCCGTTTCACCGACATAATCTAAACCAGCCATCCTAACCTTATCTGTAACACCACCCAGCAGTATAGGTATACTCGTCTTATCGGATACATACTCTAGATATCTACGCATAGCTTCAGGTGTGGATGCTACGATATCAACCATACACGGGTTGCCTGTTCTCTGAGAAAGCTCCAGCTGAGTATCTAAGAGACGTTTAGCTTCATCCTCCTTGAATAGACCCTTAGACTCATCGGTTACGATCGAATGTTTATGGTAGAATATAGAGCCTATGAGGACTACAGGTCTAAGCCCAGGTTGACCTCCAACCTTTACACCAAATATATCGAAGATCTTCTGTTCGCACGATAGACGCCACATACGCTACACCCCTAGGGTTAAGGCTTCATCCTTAAATATTCTACCTAATATAAAGCTTTATATACCGTTTATGTAGGGATTAGGTGTAGCGGGTATGCTTCGTAGAGGGTTTATGGAGGATGAGATAGAGGATACGCCTAGAGCTATAAACGAATTGATTCGACGTATAGATGAATACTCTGTAAATCTTGCTAGAATGCTTGAAGCTAGGAGGGTTAGGAGAATATTTCTAACCGGATGCGGGTCCTCGTTCAACTCAGCGTACATAGCATCCTATGGGTTTGACAGAAGATTATTCGATGTATATAGCGAGACATCCTCATCGTTCGTGTTGTATACTGAGGGTCTATCTAGTAATGATTGCATCATAGGATTCTCTCGTAGCGGTGAAACATCTGAGACGGTATGGGCTCTAGAGAAGGCGAAGTCTAGAGACTGTATGACCGTCGCTGTTACCAATAGTCTAAATAGTAGCATGGCTAAGATAGCCGATATAGCTATACCTATACATGCTGGTGAGGAAAGATCCGTCGTTATGACTAAAACCTTCGTAAACCTCGCCTTAGCAGGTCTGTATATAGGTGCGGATATCTCTAGGAGAGATCAGCTAATCGACGAGTTTAAAGATCTAGATAAGATAGCTTCAAGTATACTCGAGGAGTCTAAGAGGGTTGAAGATAGATCTTTATCCATGCTATCGGGTGAATCTTCGATATACTGTATAGGCGAAGGTGTATGTTATGGATCCGCACGTGAAACGGCTATAAAGCTTATAGAGACTTCTAGGATTCTAGCTTCGTATTTCCATGCTATGGAGTTTAGACATGGACCTATATCGATAGCCGATGAGAGGCCTGTAATCGCTATAGCGTTAAGAGATCCTTCATGGAAGTATATCGTGAAGCTTATCGCCGATATAGAATCGGTGGCGTCTAAGCTTATCCTGGTAACGAATTCCGATACACATCAGATGGAGCATACGATAGTCTATAGGATAGATTCTGATAAGCCTGCAGAGCTGCTAGCAACGTTAGCCGTCATACCTATACAGAGAATAGCTTATAAGGTAGCGTTATCTCGTGGACTAGATCCAGATAAACCTAGACACTTATCTAGGTATATTAAGTTAACCTAGCTATCTTAAGTCTTCTACGTCTCAGCAATATCGCTATATATGCTACAGCTCCGATGGAGATTAGAGCTAAGCCTCCGATAAACTCTAATCTAACGTATACGTTCACGGTTGATGTCACCGTAATAGTCGCACCGCTCCTAAACCTGATAGATGCTCTCACCGTATAGCTTCCAGGCATACCATACGTATGCTCTAGAATTCTACCTGAACCCCTACTCCCATCACCAAAATCCCATTCTATAGATTCAACCCACTCGGAAAGGCTACGAGGAGGAGGTATATCTACATACAGGGTTATAGGTTCGCCTACAGGTATGGCGAAATCCATGATATACATAGGATGACCGCTCTTTTCGCCGTCAGATACTCTACGCATAATCCTAGGGTTAATAGGGGATGAGCATCCGGCGTAAGCTATAATCCTAGATTTTAGTTCTTCGCCAGCGAGTTCTATCGATGCATTATAGTAGTCTTCACGTACGAAGACCTTTTCGGGGTTTACAGATTCGCATAACCCGCTCGATATGAGTAGGTTCCCTACAAATTTTATATAGCCTCTCTCAGGGTCTCCGCCGAGACTACTCTGGAATATAGTCGCGCATCCCTCGAATATGTTTGCTTCGGCTAATACACTACCGTGCATAGTAGAGCCTATACAATAGCTTTGACAACGATAATAGTAGTTGTTATAAACGTCTACCTTACCGAACCTAAGCCTTGGATGTCTCTGTACGGTTTCATAGAAGAAGTTATGATGTAGGGTTACTCGTATAGCTTCATCCATAACATCCGCTGGATCGGCTCCTATAAGCATAACCTTATTATGACTCCAAAATCTACACCATGAAACCGTTATATTAGTCGCTCCGCGAGTTATATCTATCAATCCATCACCCCAGTTTACGAAATCACAGTGATGCACCCATATATCGTGAGCGCCGTTAGTTATCTGAACAGCATCACCATCACCGGTATCAAACCTCAGATAAGCTAAGATGATATGCGAAACCCCATCCAATACGAAACCATTACCGTTTATCGTTATAGATGCATTCCTCCCATCTATTGTTTTATATGATGCAACCTTTATAGGGCTTCTAAGCGTTATCACACCTGAAACCCTGAATACTATCCATAATGGTTCAGGCTTCTCGGCGGCGTACCTTAAACTACCTGGACCGCTATCTGCTAGCGTCGTTACATAGTATATATCGCCGTATAATCCCCCGATCGTATTACCACCAAAACCTGCTCGATCATTCAGTAGATCAGACAAGCTCGACGTAGAGACACTACTTATTTGAATCGTCATAGAGGCTAGAATAGATGATAGGATGATCGATAGATCAAGTATCACCTGTATCCGACCCATAGATAGACACATATACCGCTAAGATAAGTATCCCCCATCGAGTAGTCTTAAGTATTACTGTTATCGGCGTATATACCATATCTTCAAATAACCTTTCCAACATATAACCTATCTAACGACCCTAGCAATTGGTATGGTGCAGTTTATTCCCTAAGCTATCACAGTTAGGATTATATGCATAGTAACACCCTATAGAATGTTGAAAGCTTAGAATCTATCGAGTATGTAAGTGACGTATATAGTTAAAAAAAGTCTAAGTATATAATCGAATACATTCCTGTATGATGACTAATAGATATGAGTGAAGTCTATGACGATCTTCTAATAGAGGTTCTTTCAGAATAGAGTTATCGGAACATATAGTAGTTTTGATAATCTATGATGGTCTGAGGTTAAGCTTCGATGACTAGGTGTATGTTAGCCTTACCGATATAGAATC
>JANXEK010000040.1 GCA_025058595.1 Candidatus Bathyarchaeota archaeon | reverse complement strand
GTGAGCAGGCTTCTAGACGTGGCTTCAGCGGCTTCCTATGAGGATCCGATGAGAGTATGTACGCATTTTGAGGATCTGAGAGATGCCTCCATACCGGTATCGGCTACAGTATGCTATATCTACCGTTCTAGATCAGTTTAAAGATATGGCCGCTCATAGAGCTCTATGTAGATTATTCGTAGAGGAGCCTAGGGTAGCTATCCTAGCTAAGCCGGATGGGTTCTACCAAAGGTATATCGATGCCGGGTTAAAGATAGGATATAAGGAGCTTAAAGCTTTGTTTAGTCGTAAAGCTTTAAGTCATTGTTGGGGATGGTTTGTAAGGTATGTCGAGCTTTATCATATAGGGTAGGGCTACCTCTCCATCATCGTCTAAGATTAGACTGGATAGTTATAGGTTGGTGAACGTGACGTTGAAAGACGATAGGCTTAGACTTAGAGGTATTCTAGATAGAGTAGATGAATGTTATCCTGTAGAATTCAAGTCTAGCGGTTGGGATGCATACCACCATAGGATCCAGGCAGCTTACATATACTACGCGAAGGCTGTTAGACTTATTAGGGTGCCGTTAACCGGTAGGCTTAGATTCGAAGCTTTATCTTTAGTCGATGAAGTTAGAGGCATGCTGAAGGATGATAGAGTGCCGGCTAAGAATCTCTGCATACCTGGATTCTATCCGGTCCACCCCGTATGCTCTACGTTAGCTTAATATTTTTCGAGGAAGATATGATATGGGTGGTTGCATCTCGATGGATAGTCTGCTTGTTCTCAGGATAGGCTCGCTTCTACACGATATCGGTAAGATCAGATGCTGGAGTCTACGTGATCGATGGACTGAACATGTACGTTATACCTACGAAATGCTAGTCGATATATTCAGTGAATATATAGCTTCGACTGCTATGCGTCACCATTCGAGTAGATACTATAGTGTGGAATATCATCCTAAGACCGATATCGAGAGGATTATATGTATATCTGATAGCATAGCTTCAGGTGCCGATAGACCTGAAGAAGATCAAGCTAAGCTTCCCAGACCTCCTTCAGAGATAGAACTCTCACATCCATTAACGAGGGGTAAACCCATCCGTACCTTAAAAGGGGATTATCTCAGAAGATTTGATGAAGAGCTATGTAAGATGCTTAGAGAGATAGTGGATGGCACTAAAAGCATGGATCTAGCTTATAGGAAATTCTTCGATAAGTTATCAGAAGAACGCAGTCCTATGATGCAAGTACCGGCATATACGAATCCCCCTATCAACGATCACAGTATATTCGATCATGGGAAGCTTACCGCAGCTATAGCTACATGCATATACCTTTCAGGCGGGTATAAGGGCGAAAGGTTAGAGGATTATAGGTTCTCCCTGTTAAGCGGTGATGTAGACGGTATACAGAGCTTCATAAATGCATCTAGAAGGCTTCCAGACCTTGTAGGGGGGAGCCGCCTCATAAACGTAGCTTTAGAGAACGCCGTTAGGGTCGTAGAGGAGATGTTAGGTCCAGAATGCATCGTATACAAGGGTGGAGGGGGGTTCTTAGCGTTAACACCACCATCTCTCGTCGATGAAATCGGAGGGAAAGCTAGGGATGCCTTCGAAGAGTCTGGTGGGGGTTTAACTATAACTATAAGCTATGTAACCGTAAACGGATCAGAGCTTGGATTCTTCGGGGATGTATGGAGGAAAGCTATACAGAATATGAGGAGAGCGAAAAGTGAGAGACGATATAGGCTAGGTGCATCTATAGCTCCAGATGAACATGTATGCGATGTATGCGGGTTGAGGAGAGCTACCGCTACACCAGATTGGGATTATCCTACACCTTTAGAGGCTAGGATACAACCAGATTATCTATGCGATGTATGCTTCAAGAGGAGGGATCTAGGTAAATCATCTGAAGGTATATCGATAGATGAGATAGGGGGGAAGGATCCTTACCACCTTGTATGTATATTGAAGATCGACGGCGATAAGATAGGGAGGCTGCTCGATGGAAGTAGGATCAAGGAGGAGCTTGGGAAGAATATGTCTCCTTCGAGATTATCGGCTATAAGCCGTTTAATCCATGAAACCTCTGAATACCTTAAAGAATTCGTCGAGAAGCATGGTGGAAGATGCATCTACGCAGGTGGGGATGACATCCTAGCGATACTACCTGGTATAGAAGGGTTGAAGGCTGCTCCTGAAATGTCTAGGATATTCGAAGAGAGGTTAGCCGGTTTTTCTACCGTATCTGGTGGAGCCGTACTCATACACCGTAAATCGCCGCTATCCGTAGCGTTGGAATGGGTTAGAGAGTTACTAGAGAAGGCAAAGGATGCTGGGAGAAACAGATTCTGCTACGTTTTAACACCTAGGATCGGTGTAACTCCGAGTGAGATAGCTGAAGTAGAAAGGATACCCATAGAGTGGGGTGTATTTCGAGAGATACTACGGATAGCCGATGAACTTGTAACGCTGAATATACCTCCATCCCAGTTACGTATGATGTACTCACTAATTACCGAGCTACGTAGACATCCGGAGAAAAGGGGTAAAGCTGTAGATGAAGCGTTATATATCGTCAAGAGACAGGTTAGCAGAGGTGTTATTCCGTTCGAAGTAGGGGTACAGCTGATCGATAGTATTAAGAATAGTTTGTTCGAATATATAGTTGAATTGTTCATGCTATCTAGGCGTGGTGGGATACAGGTTGAGTGAGATGGATGTATATTCTGAGGGTGAGAGGATAGCTAAACTCGCCGTCGAGAAGAATGTTGCTAGAGAACAATTAAGAAATATAGCTATCTACGCTAAATCTGAGGGGGCTAATGCGGTTAGATATCTTATTAGAAGGCAAGTTTCACGGAATCGGATGCCGTTTGAATTCGGGAAGGAGATAGAACGTCTCTCTAACATGGTTGACCCTTCTATCTTCTCGAAGATGATGCTCATCGCGTATGATCTATATAATTGGAGTAAATATGAGCCCATCGCCTCTACGTTGTTCAGACATATCGAAAGCATCGGAAGCCTAGTACAGGTGTATGCGTCTAGGGAACAGCTGGGTGAAGCTAAGATATCGATACGGTTTAAGAAGGAGGGAGGTATGCAACTAGAGGTTACATTCGATAAGAGTCTCCGCCGCCCTCCTAAAGAAGTTGCTAGTTTTATCGAAAGATCCATCCGTGAAAAGATAGCAAATCTTAAAAATGTTCCGTTCGAAATATGGATTGGTAGAAAGGAGGAGTAGGTATTGGTTTTCGAGAAGCTTGATAAAAGGCTTGTGATAGAGGGTACGATAGAAGCGTTAACTCCGCTCCATATAGGTTCTGGTAGAGGTGAGGTAGGGGCTGAAGCTATAGATCTACCGGTACTTAGAGCGCCTGATGATACACCGTATATACCTGGATCTTCGTTTAAAGGTAAGATTAGATCTGAAGCTGAGAAGATAGCTAGAGCTGTCGGGTTATATGTGTGTACACCGCCAGACGTGAAAAATATGTGCGGCACTTTGAAAAAATCGGAAGAGGAGCTGTGCATAGTTTGTAGAATATTCGGGACGGCTGGAGTGAGGATATCGAGGGCTAGTAAGGTTAAGTTTAGGGATGCGTATCCTGAGGGGGGTGTCGAGAGGATGCTTGTTAGAACGGGTATCGCTATGGATAGGGAGCGTGAATCCGTATATGGACAGGCGCTTTATACTATCGAAGCAGTTCCTAAGGGTACTAGGTTTAGGTTCGAGATAGTAGCAGAGAATCTTGCAGATGAGGAGTTTAGGCTTTTCAAAGCTGCTCTTAAATCTGTAGCTGATACATGGCTCGGAGGGCAGAGTAGTAGGGGTTTCGGTAAGGTTAAACTTACCGTAGATCGTATGATCGTTAAGACTAGTAAATACTATCTAGGAGAAGAAGATGAGAGAACGATCTCTGGTGAAGAATTCTGGTCTATCCAGAGTATCCAAAGCTTATAGAGAGTAGGGTTAAGCTTAGAAGCCAGTTGCATATAGGTACTGGTAGGTATCGTGGCTCGGTTAAGGAGACTAGACTTTATATACCAGGCTCCGTGATACGTGGCATATTTGGTCTAGCCTTAGCTAGACTGGTCTGCCGGGAGCCTAGCTATACTGATAACCATTCGGGATGCCCATCTAAGGATTCATGCCCTTACTTCCTACTCTATATGGATGGGGAGAATAAATCCCCAAGGATATTCTTTAAGCACGCCTACCCCGTACATAGAGGGTGTGGCGGTATATTCGTACAGGCACCATTCAATCTATACGCATGCAGATGTGGTGGAACTAAGTTACAGAGTTTCGATCCGCTAGTGGAGGAAAGGATATGTGATCGCTGCGGCAGTGAGCTTAAACGGTATAGTGGATACATATGTTCTTCATGTGGAGAGTTATCTAGGGTTCCAGTTCGCATTTCTAGAGCTGTCAGGACGGCTGTAGATAGATCTACCAGCTCCTCCGCTATATCGTTCTTCGAGCTGGAAGGTTTGAGTGAGAGGATACCCTTCGGCTATCTTTATGCAGTCGAATCGGTATCTAGGGGGGATGAGTATATGTTTTCGATACTTCTATCTAGGGATGTATCCGATCTATCCGGTATAGTTGTTAGAGTTCTAGAAGAGGTACTATCAGATGAAGGGATAGGCGGAGGTAGAAGTAGGGGTTTCGGGTGTGTCGATATTAGGGTTGAATCTATATCTGACGTTACAGAGGAGGAAGTAGAGAGGAGGGCTAAGAATATAGATGGAGAGAGGTTCACTGTAACCTTTACCTCAGATGCGTTCATAGAATCTATCGAGCTTAGATCCGAGACTCTTCTAGCAGCTGCTAGGAGAGCTTATACATGGATATTCGGGGTTGGAGCACCTACTCTGCCTGAGGTTAAGCTTGAACGTTACACAGCTTCTATGGGTGTGATGGGTGGCTGGAGTTTGAAGGAGAATAGGAGGAGAGTTATACAGCCTGTAGTGAAGGCTGGAAGTATCTATCTGTATAGTTCGTCTGGAGGGGAGAGGCTTGCGGAAGCTTTAGCTGCGCTCGAATATCTAGGTTTAGGAGGATATAAAGCTCATGGGTTCGGACAGGTACGTATAGGTGGAGGGTAAGATTGATTAGGACGTTACGGTTATCTAGCCTATGTTCAGAGGTGCTTCTTAGGTGAGCTGGGTTCATATAGTAACGGTCGGGGCATCACTAGCTACGAATAGGGAGCGGATTCAAGGCTCAGGTTTAAGAGAGTATGAACTCGAAGAGATGTTGAGGGTGAAAGGTGAAGCTTATCGTAACAATTATGTGAGGGAGCTTGTGAAGTTCATCGTAACGATGGAGCGTGATGGAAGGATACATGAAAGTTGTGCTGAGTTAAACGCTCTATCTAGAAGGCTTAACGAGGTATCTATGGTATACCTCGTTCACCCAGATACAGAGCTAGGTAGATGCTGTGCTAGAGCTTTAAAGGATTATCTTGAATCTAAGAAGGTTAGAGTAGCGGGTTTAAGAGAAGTCGAAGGGCTTAGAAGTTCTGAGACATTTCAGGAAGGTTTAGCGAACCTTGTATACGATATGGCAGAGCTACTCGCAGCTCATAGGGGAAGCGTTAGGATATGCGCTACAGGAGGGTTCAAACCTGAAACAGCTATAGCATCTATAGTAGGCTTTATAGCTAAAGCACCGGTGTACTATATCCATGAAGCCTTTAGAGAGGAGATACATCTTCCATCCATACCTATAAAGTGGAGTATAGATGGAAGGTATATAGGGGCGATCGAAGCTATACTATCAACCGAAGAAGGGTTAGATATTAGAGAATTTGAGAAGAAGTTCGGATACGATGCAGCACGTACATTGCTAGATAGCTGGATGATAGAAGAATACGAAAAAAGATACAGAGCAACAAAGATAACCAGAGCAATACTACAAGCAATACGACTACTCAGATAGCAAAAGATTTTTAATCAAGATAGAAACCCAAATCTAAATAGGCTGGAGCCCCGGTATGGAAGATGAGTTAGGTAGGTGGAAGCGATAAAGCCTATCTAATGATGTAGGTTTCCGATAAGCTGCGGAGAATCTACGGAGATTTCAGTCTCTAGAAGCCTCTCCGCATAGAAAACCAGAAACCCTTTATATACCTAAAGCTAAAATCCATAGAGAATATATAAACCCTCCATATAAATATTCAGTCGAAAGAGAAGAGGGAATAGAAACGGTTCACCCTCGATGCGGATCACGAGGATTACGGCTTGTCGAAAGAGAAGAGGGAATAGAAACACGCCTTCAGAACCTCCTCCCTCCTCTCTTCGAGCATCCTGTCGAAAGAGAAGAGGGAATAGAAACAGATACCACACCCCCCGGATAGCGGGGTTGATGTAGTGTCGAAAGAGAAGAGGGAATAGAAACACATATTTTTCAAATCGTGTAATAATCTCTTCTTTGATCTTGTCGAAAGAGAAGAGGGAATAGAAACATTCAGGCTTGTAGGCAGGCTCGTATTCGACCACCCGCCTGTCGAAAGAGAAGAGGGAATAGAAACTCCGATAC
>JANXEK010000003.1 GCA_025058595.1 Candidatus Bathyarchaeota archaeon | reverse complement strand
TGCTTCGATGAACGCTACTAGACTTTCAGTTTTACCATGGCCATAATGATGATCAACATCCGGTGGGTTCATCGAGACTCTTAAGGCGAGATATACCATCATCATATTGACTATATCTAAGATGGAGTCGAAAGCTTCGGCCTTCAGTATTAGGCTTCCAGTCGATACGGCGGCTATAGCTTTAGCTACTGTAACCAATATGACGGAGGCTAGTAGTATCGATGCAACCCTTAGTTTACCATAACCATCGTTCGCCAATTTTTAGATAAGAACTTGGGTATCTACCTCTCTCTTAAATATTTCCCGGCTTCAAACCAAGTATCTCCGATGGTATGTAGCAGATATCTTCGAGTATATAGTCTGGATCCCTAGCGTATATGTATTCCTCGTAGCATGCTTCATCGTACTGTTCGGATGGATTCAACACTAATATAGTCTTCATACCCATCGATGAGGCACCATATATATCTGTATACGGGTTATCGCCTACGAAGATGCTTCTAGATGCTTCGACCCCTATCTCCGATAAAGCTTTCATGAATATGGCTGGATGGGGCTTCCTATAACCGACGTCATACGAGATAGATATAGAGTCGAAGAATCTGTCGAGTAGAAGCTTCGATAGTATAGTTCTAGCGGCTCCTCCCCACGTGAAATTCGATACTAAAGCTATCTTAAACCCTGAGCTTCTTAGAATCCTCAATACGTCGTATGTACATCTGAAGACTCTAGCCGCATCTATATACGGCTTAAAGTATGCCTCTACGGCTTCACCTATACTTCCATCTGATGGGTCTACATCGTATCCGATCAGCTTCAAAGATTCCGCTATCCATACGCTATTCGGAACCTCTACCAGCAGGCTATGCCTTATCCTCGAATACTTGACGAAAACCTTCCGATAAACTTCTATAAACCCCTCATCAAGCTTGAAACCAGAACCTATGAGAGATTCGATCATACGCTTCTCTTGTATACGCTCTACAGGCTCTACATACACCAGCGTACCGATGAGATCGAATAGTATAGCTTCAACCCCTAAATCCGACATAAACCTCTACCAATCCAACCCGCCATAATGCTCGATTATCGACGCCGCGAACAATATTCCCCTAAGGAACGATTCTCTAGTCGTATACTCATTCGGAGCGTGAGCGTTGGATAGCGGCGGAGAGCACCCAGTCCATACGGAATCTAGACCTAAACGTTTAGTGAATAGGTAATCCGGACCTGATCCTGGAGAGTTGGGGTAGATCTGAGGTTTAGATCTATAGACTTCAGACGCTGCGGAGGATACAGCTTTAACTATAGAAGCTGATGGGTGCGTCTTAGATGGTTCTAGGAAGTTTAAAGCTTTAACCTCTATATCGTCGAACCCCCTAGCCTTCAGATGCCTCCTAAGGCTTTCCAGAAGCCTATACGGATTCTGATCGTATACGAGTCTAAAATCTAGCTTGACGCAAGCTTCCCTAGGCAGGACCGTCTTCGCACCTAGACCGGTATAACCTGAGTAGAGACCCGCGATATTGCATGTAGGCTGGAATAGGAGCTTCTTTAAAGCTTCTACACCTTCGACGCCGCTCAAGAATCGATCTACACCGAAATGCCTCTTCAAACCTGCTAGCAACGTATCGTAATCGACATCTTCGATAAGCTTTATATCCTCTTCGGATGGTACACGTATATCGTCGTACCATCCATCTACGAGGATCGTTCCATCAGGTGATCTTAGAGAGGTTAAAGCTTGTATAAGCCTCCAAGCTGGATTCTCTATCAGCGGCGCTAGAGATGAATGAGCGTCTACACGGGCGGCCCTACATTTAAGCTCTACGTAGAGCATACCTTTAAGCCCAAGCCATAATTCAGGTCTACCTTTAGGATCTAAACCTCCATCGAAGCATACGGCTGCATCGGCTTTAAGCTTATCCCTATACATCTCTACGTATCTAGGTAGGTTAGGGCTACCTATCTCCTCTTCACCTTCGAATAATACCTTCAGGTTTACGGGTAGATCGAACTCTAGCCTAGAATAGCATTCTACGGCTTTGACTATAGCCATCACGTTGGATTTACTATCGGCAGCCCCTCTAGCCGTTATCTTACCATCACTATCTACAGCTTCAAACGGGGGTGAAACCCACTCCTCTAAAGGCTCTGGTGGCTGTACATCGTAATGCCCATACATCAGCAGGGTTTTAGGAGAGTTCGACGGCATCTCTCCATAGACCACGGGGTTAGCGTCACCTATCTTCCATACCTCGACTCTGAACCCTGCATCCTTCATGAAATCTCTAAGCATGCACGCACAGCCGTCGATACCCTCACCCCTAGCTGAGATGCTAGGCTGTTTGAGAAGCGTCTTCAAGTCCTCTACGTAATACCCGCTAACCTTAGATAGGAAGCTCTCTACCTCGGATAGCCTCATAGCACCGTAGATAAACCTAATTAGAAGTATTCTTAAGATTTACGATCGAGATGTTCTTAGCTTTCATGGTTGGCTCGGCTGGATGTGGTAAGAGTATGCTGACATCGGCTTTAGCCGAGTATCTACTCGAGAAGGAGCAGGATGTATGTACCGTAAACCTGGATCCAGGAGCGGTGAATCTACCATACAATCCGGATGTAGATATAAGAGCATACATATCTGTCGAAGATATACAGGAGGAGTATGGATTAGGGCCGAACGGTGCTCTCGTAATGGCTTCAGACCTCACGGCGAACTATATAGAGGATCTTAGGGAGGAGATAGAGGGTACAGGTGCAGAGTATGTATTGGTCGATACCCCGGGTCAGCTAGAATTATTCGCCTTCCGTGCGAGCGGGCCATTCATAGTTAAAGGATTGTCGAGCGATCCTAAAGCTATAGTCTACCTCGTAGATGCCCCCTTCTCGGCGAACCCTCTAAACTTCGTATCGAACCTATACTTATCGGTCGCAGCATATACGAGGATACTCGAACCGCAGCTCTATGTTCTCAGTAAGGTGGATCTAGTGGATGAAGATACTAGAGAGAAGCTTCTAGACTGGTTCGAAGATTTCGATATGCTCGAAGCCGATGTGGAGAGTATGATCAGAGATGAAAGTCTCTTCATAGCTAGGAGTATAGTCGAAGGCTTGAAGAGCCTAGATATATTCTCAGAGCTTATACCTGTATCTGCTAAGACAGGCGAAGGCTTATCGTCACTATCAGCCGCTTTAACGAGGATATTCTCCGGCGGCGAGGAGATGCTGGAAGGTTGATGCTGAGATAAGCTTTATGATGATATCTAAGCTATATGATAAGAAGCTGTGATGACTAGGAAGCTTAGAAGTAAAGCTATGCTAAGTCTAACCGAAGAAGCGGTCTTGATAATACTACAGAGGTTGGGATCTATGGGGAGGATCACCCTATCCCGTATACTCGATCTACCTGAAGGCATCGTAAGAGGCATGATACACCGTATGAGCTCATCTAAACTATTAGAGGCTACGGGTAGAGGCGTTAGGTTAACAGAGAAGGGGTATGAAGAGGTAGCTAAACTGTTAGGTAGGAGATCGATCGAAGATATCATCATACAGGAACCCGGATTCCTAGGGTTAAACATGCCATCTGTAATCCTACATATACATGGTAGAGCTGGGAGTATAAGCTTGGGGTTGGAGGAGAGGGATAGAGCTATCGCAACAGGTGCTAAAGCTCTCGTAGCTATAAAGTATGTAGGAGGATGTCTAGAGATACCGGGGGTAGTGGAGGATATGAAAGGGGAGAATGAACCATACGCAAATATACTTAGAAAGAGGTTTAAACTCAGTGATGGAGATTTAATCCTCGCCGTATTCTCAGATAACGTTTGGAAGGCGCTTATAGCAGCATTACATGTAGCCGACAATATACCGGCGTAAACAACTCTACGATACTGCTCTAGTGGGCAAAGATAAGTTTGAAACGCGAATATTTATGAGAAATGCTCATAAATAGGGTTGAACCTAATTAGCGTAGGAATCTTTAAGGAGAGGCTTCATGTCTGCTCTAGAGAAGCTATTCAATCCTTCGACGGTAGCCGTTATAGGTGCGTCGCGTACACCAGGTAAGGTTGGATATGCGATCCTATCGAATATAGTATCGTCAGGTTTCAACGGAGAAGTTTACCCTATAAACCCTAACGCTACGGAGATTCTAGGTTTCAAATGCTATCCGCGGATAACGGATGTACCGTCGGATATAGATCTAGCGATCATATCGATCCCAGCTAAGACGGTGCTGGATGTAGCTGAAGAATGCGGTAGGAAGAGGGTTAAATACCTAGTAGTTATATCCGCTGGGTTCAAGGAGGTAGGATCTGAGGGGCTAATCAGAGAGGTGAAGCTTCAGAGGATATGCCGTCGGTATGGTATGAGGATCCTAGGACCCAACTGTCTAGGCTTCATAGATACCTATACACCGCTGAACGCAAGCTTCGCAGCGACACAGCCGTTGAGGGGGTATATAGCGTTTATATCGCAGAGTGGAGCTTTAGCTACGAGCATACTCAACTGGGCTAGATCGGTCGGGGTAGGTTTCAGTCGGTTCGTAACTCTTGGGAATAGAGCGGATATAGATGAATCAGACGTTATGGAGAGCTTGAGGATCGATCCTAATACGAAGGTTATACTCTTATACCTAGAGAGCGTATCGGATGGGGAAAAGTTTAGGAAGATAGCACGTATGGTTTCCCCGGTTAAGCCTGTAGTAGCTGTTAAAGCCGGTGCATCGCAACATGGAGCTGTAGCTGCATCTCTACATACAGGATCCATAGCTGGGAGCGATTCCGCATACGAAGCGGTATTTAAGCAATGTGGGGTTATAAGGGCTAGAAGCCTGGAGGAGCTGTTCCATGCTGCACGTCTATTCGCATCGCAACCGATACCTAAAAGCTATAGCACGGTTATAGTTACCAACGCTGGTGGACCAGGTATACTCGCTACGGATGCATGCGAACGCTATGGTGTAGAGCTTAAGAATATACCGATAGAGCTTGCTAGGGAGCTTAGAGCTAAACTTCCACCTGCAGCATCTCTCCATAACCCTATAGATATACTTGGAGATGCTGATGCGGAGAGATATCGTATAACGATCGAGAATATACTAGCTAAGGGGGATGTAGATGCGCTTCTGATCATACTCACACCTCAAGCTATGAGTCAACCTAGAGAGACCGCTGAGGTTTTAGCCGAACTTAAGACGAGATACCCGGATAAGATTATACTCGCATCGTTCATAGGAGGGGATGAGATGAGCGAAGCTAAGGCGATACTACGGAGATCGGGTATAGTGGATTTCGATTTCCCAGATGATGCTGCTTCATCTTTAAGCCTCCTCTTCGGCTATAAACGTTTGATAGAAAGATTATCGTCTATACCTGAAGCCCGAAGGTTGGAGGATGTAGATAGAGAATTTGTAGAAACTCTACTATCAAGGTTTAAATTGGAGAGGAGGGTTAACCTCCTAGGCTACGAAGCTTTCCAGATACTATCTGCGTACAATATACCTACGGTGTCATGCCTTTTAGCTCGAACACCTGAGGAAGCTGTAGATGCAGCTGAAAGTATAGGATACCCTGTAGTGGTTAAAGTATCATCACCTGAGATACTTCATAAGACGGATGTAGGCGGTGTGAAGCTTAACCTCAACTCGTCTAGGGAGGTAGCGGATGCGTTCGAAGAAGTCGTATCGAACGCTAGGAGGTATATGCCTAGAGCGAATATCTACGGTGTCGAGGTATCCAAGATGGTGGCTAGAGGTGTGGAGGTTATCGTTGGTATGCATAGAGACCCGCAGTTCGGTCCTCTGATGATGTTCGGTTTAGGAGGTATATACGTAGATTTCCTGAGAGATGTGAGCTTCAGAGTGGCGCCGCTATCCGCCGAGGAGGTTTTAGATATGATCAAAGAGACTAAAGCATATACGCTTCTAAGAGGGGTGAGAGGGGGAAGTCCATCGGATATAGAGTCTTTGGTGGATGTTATAGTTAGGGTTGCATGGCTATCTACAGATTTTAGGGAGATAGTCGATATGGATCTGAACCCTATATTCGTATACGAGAGGGGAAAGAGTTGTATAGCTGTAGATGCTAAGATTACTTTATCTGTGTAGGGAGGTAATTGCTATGACTGGGTGTAAAGGGCTTTACATAATCTCTCCGATGGATTATTCAGGGAAAACAGCGTTCTGCGTAGGATTGGCGCTTACCCTTAGGGAGGAAGGGTATAGGGTAGGCTATATGAAGCCTGTAGGTTTAGGGACGAGTATACTCGAAGAGAAGTATATGGATGAGGATTCTATCCTTATGAGGGATATACTAGGCTTAGAAGATAGGTTAGACGATATAACGCCCTATGTAGCTGGAGATAGAATTCTAGAGGATGTAGCTAAAGGTAGACTTCAAAATCTATGCTTAAAGATAGTTGAAGCATACCGTAGACTATCTGATGGGAAAGATATAGTTATAGTCGAGGCTCCCAGGAATGTAGGCTTCAACTATCTTACTGGGTTAAACTATAGGTTCATAGCCGAGAAGCTTGGATGCAAGGCTATGATAATATCCCTATTCGAATCAGATGCAGATATAGGTTATATCCTACAAATGTATGAACATATGAAGCTTGAAGGATTACAGGCGATCGGTGTCATACTGAACTACGTTAGGAGACATATTATCGAGAGAGCTAAAGGCGTAGCATCATCTATACTCGGATCCTACGGGGTAAACGTTCTAGGAGTTATACCTAGGAAAAACGAGCTGGTAGCGCCTACGGTAGCGGAGATATACGAGCGGATAGGCGGGGAGGTGCTTACACGCGAGGATAGGCTAGGTAATATCGTAGAGGAAATTATGATAGGAGCTATGACGCTCGAATCTGCGCTCCACTTCTTTAGGAGAGCTGTAAGTAAGGCTGTTATAACCGGGGGTGATAGAGCGGATATAGCCCTTGCGGCGTTGGAGACGGATACGTCGGTATTGATACTGACGGGTAACCTTTACCCAGATGTAAGGGTTCTAGCTAGAGCTGAAGAGAAGGGTGTCCCAGTTATACTAGTCCCCTACGATACATATACTACGGTCGAGCTTGTAGGTGAGCTTGTAGGTAGGATTAAACCAGGCGATAGGAGGAGGGTAGATATAGCGTATAAACTGGTAAGGGAGAACGTGGATTGGAGGCGTATAGCTGAAGCCCTGTAAACCTGTAAATATTAAAATATCCCCTTAATAATCCCTAAAGTTTTCATGATGAATCTTGCCTAGGATAGAATCTGTAGCGTTATTCTCACGTGTAGATATAAATGAAGCCCTGGATATATCGTTTAAGATTAAGGAGAGACTCGAAGATAGAGGTATTATCGTTCTACTAGAGGATAAGCTATACGATAAGCTGGGGGGAGTTAGATGGAGACCGGAATACGTATTCGATCTACTCATAGTAGTCGGAGGAGATGGAACGATCCTTAGAGCTCTTCATAGTACAGGTTTATCTAAACCTGTATTCGCTGTTAGAGCTGGGCTGGTAGGATTCCTAGCAGATTGCGATATAAACGAAGCTTTAGAAGCAGTAGATATGCTACTCGAGGATAGATATAGAGTGGAGTCCTATAAGCTGTTGGAGAACAACATCGATCTACCGTATGCTTTGAATGAGGTTAGGATCGGAGCTACAGATGTATTGAAGACCGTAGATTTAGAGGTTAGAGTTGAAGGCGAGGTTATAGCTTTAGATAGGGTGGATGCGATACTTGTAGCTACACCGCTAGGTTCTACAGGATACTCGCTAAGTTGTGGAGGGTGCATACTGGATCCTAGAGTTGAGGCTTTCATATTAACGCCCGTATCACCGTTAACACCAAGCTTCAAACCGTATGTAGCACCATGGGATTCGACCGTGGAGGTTAGATCTATCAGAGGGGATTTATATGTATCGGTTGACGGTGTATCCTCAGCTAATCTTCCAGAAGGAACAACCGTAAAGGTGAGAGGATCGGATAGGATCGTGAACTTCGTAAGGGTGAGGGGGAGTTTCATCGAAAGATTACGTAGAAGAGTTAACCCTAGATTCAGATCCTAGACTCTATACCTTAGTAGGGCGGCTATACCTCCGAATCCTTTAAGGAACATCTCCCCCTCCTCGGTTTCTGTAGATATCAGTTCTACGTTGACCTTATATTGCTCAGCTAACTCTATGAACTCGTCTATAAGGTCTTTCTTCTCCTTAATCTTTAGCGATTGATTATCGCATGACGGGCATCTAGATCTGGAAAGCTCGGCTTCGGAAGCGTATAGATCGGCCCCTCTAACCGTATATTTATACGTATAGCCGCAGATACCGCATTCTACGGTAACCCTAATCCTATCCACCCCCTCAGAGATTATGAGCGTCTCTACTAATCCACGCGTTATGAGGGATCTAACCTCATCCTCTCCATAAGCTGCAAGCCCGCCGCCTACCGTAGCCTCCTTAAAGAATCGCTGTACGATCCTCTTCTCATCCATATGCCTCACGCCTCTAAGTATATCGACAGATTTACTCGCTACTTCTCGAAGCCCTTCCTCACCCGTATAGGCTATATCTACGACGCCTATCACCTTCTGTTTGATCATATAGTTGAGGTAATCCTTATCTAGGAAATCATACTTAGTCGGTCCGGGACCAGCTACCAGTATACCCTTTATATCGTCTCTACCAAGGAACAGCTCATCGGCATACTTAGCAACTCTCCTGAAGAACTCGTTAAGCTCCATCTCCCTAAGCCTTTCGAATCTACGTGCAGATTGGCCTCCAGCCCTATGCTTCCCAGGTATACCTGAAGTTATCTCTCGAACCAGCTCCATCCTCCTACCTGAGATTATACCGAAGCTAGCTTCACTAGAATCGATTATTATAACGCCGTAAGATTCCTTCTCTCTGAGGAGCTCGTATAGAGGATCGAGGAAGAACCTAGAGGAGCATCCATAATAGGATATGTTAACGGGTTCCGGGGGTACTATGACGTAATCCTCAAGCCGCTCACTCCCCTCCCCATCCTGCGGGATAGCCCCGCAGAATATCACTAATCCGTTCTCAGGCGTCTTCTTGAAGTACCTAAGCTTCTGGATTACACGCTCTATAGCTGATTGAACATTCCTCCTAGTCCTATCAGATTTTATGTTAGAAGCTGTATTATATTCCTGCCATAAACCGTTCACAACTTCATGGATGGGTCTACCTGGAGGTATATACAGACTGATAAGCTCGGTACCCCTACCAACCTTAGATTTAAGCTCTTCCAACAGCTTCTTAAACCTATAATTCTCGAGGGAATGGGATCCCACGCTAGCCATACCTAGGAGCTCCTCCGACACTATGTTAAGCTATAACGATCGTGAGAACGGTGGATAACATAACCTTGCCGAAATAGTGAGTGGGCTACGGCTTATAAACTTTACCGTGTCGTCTCGTACAGCCACTCTATAAACCTCTCAGTACTATAGAATAGCTTCAGAAACCTATCGGAGAATACCCATTTAACGTTAATCCTTTTACCGAACATATCTTCAAGCCTACCTATCCAACGGTAAACTTCTACGCTTACATCCTTGAAGCTAGGCATACCTGGGCTACCGGTATAATACCCTACGGCAGGGTCTAGTATCATCACCCTCCCATTTTCAAAGGGTATATAGACGGCCATATGATCTGTGACGATTATACATTCAACCCTAAGCTTTCCCTGGAAATAGGCTGAAAGCATGCTAGCTAACAGTATCGCTTGATCATCACAATCGCCCTCCCTGAACGCCAACGTTTGGTTAGGATACTGCCACATATCCGAGACGTATGATGGTGGGAAACTTGGATCAGGCGGCAGTAGCGGGTAGAGTCCATCGCTCCTATATCTTACGTTGTTCACAACCCAGTCGAATAATGCTTTCACATCCCTAGAAATCTCACTTAGATCGAGGTATCCACTCCATCCGCCGGTAATCTGTAACATAAGACTCCTAACCCTGATATCGTTTGGAGTTATGAGGAGTAGATCCTCCTTCTTAGGATGCGTAGCATGTATATTAACCTCATCTACAAGCTTCAAGTAGTCTTTAACAAAGGTTTCGAAAGCCCCAGTAGATAGCTTAGCTTTGAGAGAATCGTAGCTATCCCTTAAGATCGTGTATCTTTCTAGTATAAATTTATAATCGCCATATAGATCGTTGTACACGCTATTCAACCCCTCATAATCATCTTGGAGGCGTAGAAGCTTACTCATAACAACGTTATACTCATCGCATAGTATTCTATAGCTTCTATTGAGAGAATCGATAGTCACCGCGAGTCTCCTGTTATCTAAAGAGAGATTCTGGTAATCGTATAGGAGTTTTTGGTAATCGGATAGTAACGCTTTATAGAGACTGGATAGTGTAGTATAGCTCGAGTTTAGCTTGCGGTAATCCGAGATTAAAGATTCATAACCAGATAGTATCGATGTATAGCTAGATCTAAGATTCTCACACTCTATGTACTTAGCTTCATACATACTCTCCAAGATGGAGACCCTACTATAGAGCAGTACGGATGAAACGGCTAGAACGATAGCTATGATAGAAGCTACTATGGTACCCCTACCTACAGTCAAATCGATGCACCTAAACACATATGAACACTATAAGGATTTAAAGCTTAACAAATCACACTATATAGTAAAAGGGGAAAATCGTAAAACAGGTAACACATATACCGAAACTTGAAGACTTTAATGAGGCTCTTTCAACCCTTCGGTACAATGGCAAAGGTTATAGGCTATGAAGAGGGGTTCGTCAAGATGAGTTAGTGGAAGACCTAGCAACATTAATCTCACATTTCGCTGGAGAGCTATAAGGGACGAGATTCCATAAGTAAAGGAGATTATTGACGGTTTTAAGCAACCTATATCAGGTTAGAGCGTATAACATCAAGCATACCATGATATTAAGGATTTCCCTGAAGCCTATAAGTTCATGCTTCAGAGAACTACCGGCAAAATATGGATCAGAATCAAATTAGTTGGGAAAGTAAGTGAGAGTGATAGATAGGACTTACGCTAGTCACACCTAACGATGATTGGCAATACTCCAAGCATTATGTAGACTCGACGATTAGGCAGGCTTACAGCATCCTGAAGTCTTGGAGGAGGAATTACATCAAGGGTGAAAGGACTGGAAGAAGCCAGTAGTTAAGCGGAGGTTTTGTGAGAATAAAGAGGAGTATTTGGAATCCGATATTTCAGTGGTATGGTTTCTTAGTAGAGCTAAGGGGGAGATGGAAGCCGCACAGTGGTTTCATAGTTTGAGACTCTAATGGGAGGGCCTGGACGGCTTCAACCCAAAGTTGGCTGGATAAGAGTTAACCTAGCAAAGCTATCCCACATCCACAGAGTCTACAAGTTAAGGAGAAAACTTCAGGGGAAGACACCCTACACGGCGTTCTAGCAAAGTATTCTAAGAGGAGTAGAGCAAGGGATTTCATACACAAGCTAACGACGATAATAGTTGAACAGTTTAGCGGCTTCGAGGATTTGGAAAATAAGAGGATGAAGTCAAACTGGAAGATGATATAATCCTTCATGGTTTATAAATATAGGATGATAATAGTACTCAACCCTAAGAATAAAAGAACCCTAACACTAAACCTTTTATACGAATTCATCTTCTCCGAATATATGGATAGAGAAGCCGGGGTCACCTAGCCTGGTAGGGTGCAGGCCTGCTAAGCCTGTGGCGCATCTGCGCCTCGCGGGTTCAAATCCCGCCCCCGGCGTCGAATCTATGAATCTACAATACCTCCGCGTCTTCTTATCCTCTTCGCTTTTACGGTACCAATACCGTCGAGAGCTGTGGATTGATAGGCTTAGTCTTACCAGCTTCCTCTTCGAGTTTCTGGCATCTATGGTTATATATGTATAGCCTGGTTAGTCATCTCTAAGGAAGGTATAGGTTCAACCATATAACACTCAGAGTAGTATGATCAGTATTGTATCGAAGAATTGCGTTCGAGAGATACGTACCGTATGTAATCTCAGTCGATCCATAGATTCCTTCTCCACTCATCCCTTTATGATGAAAGGTAGATTGGAATTAACCATTAAGGCTTAAGATATCCAAAATATCTGGATATTCCCGTAGTTTCCCCATGCTATCTCCTATGGTTTCCATCCATAACGAACTCTAACTTTTACCACAACCAAGAATCCTATGGGCTTAAGTTATAGGAGGATTGTGGAATCTGAATGATTGGACCTATATTCTTATCGTAATCTATCTTTGACTAAGATTGAAGTAACACTCTACGATCTTCTTTCACCATACACTTTAGGCTTAAGGCTATATAAGGAGCCAATTCTTCTCAGCTAAAACCTATACTACATCAACGCAAAACTACGTCATCTAGTCGGATACGAAGGGGCCCATATCGATAATATAGCTTTTATCCTCATCTAGGGAGAGATAGCATATGCATATACGCGGCTGATGATTTTTGCTAGTAATAGTGTTAAAGCTATGTATAATCTAAGGTTTTACTGAGCATTCAGGTTCAGGTGTTAGCGTGAACTCGCGGTATGGATCTCCTTTAGCTATACACAGCATCTCTGAACATTTCATCTTCTTACCGAATAGTTCTTCAGATCTAGATCCCAATTTGTATTCCAAACTCTCGTATACCTTTATAATTGTTCTTAGAGGTAAGAGGCTAGTTTTTTCAATCTCTAATCGAGCCGAAACCTATGGATACAATTAAAGATATAGATATTTTCGCATCACCTAAATTCGTTCATCTATACCTAACGTAACGACGATCTTCAAATGGGATTTACCATATTTTAAACCTATTTCACACCAGACATAGTATAGATACATCGATACTCAAATATTGATCGATGCTAAACAATTCGTAACATTCTATGATTTCTAATAAAATCTAGCTTTGAATATTTTACCTAAAAAAATTGGGTAATTAAAGACTGCTCCTCATATATCTGGCGGTGGCGGTGGGGGTGGGGGTCTTAACGATAGATAGAAGTATACTGCTGAAGTGGTGAATACGGCGTTTAGAATCCAGCTTATTATCGACCCGATATATGGACCGATAATCGGGATTATCGAGAAACCGTAGGATAGGATTGCACTTATAATTATCACTATTAAGATGAATATTATTACTTCCCCAAGATTTTTAATAACAAAATCGAATGTCTTTTTTGCACTTTCTATAGCATTCAGCTCTTCTATTATCGCTATAACTATAATGAAAATCCCTATCGGAAGTAGGATGATCGTTATACTGCATAATGCTGCGATTATAGCTGTAATGATTAGTACGCCGATTCTATTCATCACTAAGCTTAAACTCCTTCTTATATCTATCGGGCGGCTGCTAATCGCGTCGTTAGCCATATCTACGAGCATGCATCCCGCTATGAAGCCAAGGATAGCGGCGATTAGCGAGCCTAAGATGATTATAAATGGATTCGGCGCCTCAAAATAGTAGTATCTTACCGGGAATAGGTATGCTAATGCATTAAATGCTAATTGTACGATAATGGGGATGGCATAGGGGACGAACAGTACTGGATTCTTCATCGAGATATCTATACCATTAGAGATAGCTTCTATCGATTTCGACATACCCCTATTTTTACTATTTTGTCCCTTATTAATATATCGGATACTTTCCTAACCATAGCGATTTTAAAAGCTTGGGAGAACTATCATTTATCTAAGTATAAAGATGTGCTTGTAGTTAAATCATTCTTTAAGTAGAGTCCTAAGGCTATACGATGGAAAGACTACTGAGTTCATAGTGGATAAAGCTTCACAGCTGAGATAGGATTAACTTAGTTTAGACTGCTATCGAGCCTCCGACGAAAAGGATTATGTTGAATCGGTATTTTCAATATTAAAGCAAAGAGTAAATATATTTACTTATAATATAATAGTAAAGTAAAATTATAAAATGTTAGAATTTATCTTACGTGTATATCGGGAAGGTTGAATTTTAAACCGGTCCCCCCTTCATATGGAAAGGCTTAAATTTATTAGAATCCATCGTTTTTATGGAGGTGTTAGGATTTAGTTGTCCCAGCAACCTAGGGAAAAAAGTGTAACGAGAGAGCGTCTCATCGGGATGCAGGTCGTAGATGGGGATGGCTACCTTGTAGGAACTGTTAGGGATATAAGCTTCACGATTGGGAAGATGGGTATATCGTTGTATGTAGAGGGGAAGGAGGGGGTAGCGAAGGAAATCGCGTGGGAGGATGTACAAGCTGTAGGCGATTTCGTCCTTCTGAAGCCACGTCCAACCCAAGCTGTGGAGGTGCAGTCGACACAACCGGTTCAGCCTGAGGCGCAAGTACAGACGCCAGTATGTCCGGTATGTAAGGGCCGTCTCACATGGATTCCACAGTATCAGAGATGGTATTGCTATAAATGTAAGAAGTATCCGTAGCAATACGTTTAATCTTAGAAAGTAAGGTTTTAGGGTTATCTTCAGTTAATGCTAGATACGTTGAGTAGTAGGAATAATGCGAAGATTCAGCAATAGTATTTTTCCCCTCTTAAACCAATAATGCTATCAATGTATGCTTAGAAGCCCCTCTCTTTCTTGGAGAATTACGGTTGATGGGTGCAAGTTTGAGGTGGGAAGCCTAGGCATAGATTTTGGTAAACGTGCTATTCAGCGAATAAAGCGAGTTCTAAGTAGGAGATCTACGATAGGATAGGTAAAGACTAGTGGAGATTAGAGCTCAGCGGACTGGCGGATACTCTCCTTTCCTATATACTCACCCAGAGGTTCTCGGTTAAGCCTTTTACAGTGAAACCGCTCTTAGAGAGCTTCTCTGTTACCGGCTGAACTGCCTCCCACTCATCAGGGGTTATCGGTAAAACTCCGACTCTATCCCTAATATCCCTAAGTAGCTGTATCGCTTTTCCAGAACCCTCAGAGGATTTCGGTATAACCAGCCAGATATACGTGTTTATGGTCGGTCTGAAAGCTCTACTTATCGCCGTAAAGATTTCGATAAACATGCTGAAGCCTAAATCGTACGTACCTAGGAAAGTTATAGTTTCACCCTTAGCCGCTCGGAGTAGAGCTGTAGGCGTTAGCATCGAGAGCGTGATCTCCTTGAGGAGCTGAGCGTAGGTTATCGTTATACCGCTCGTCCTAGAAAATTCTTCGAGAGCCCTTTTAGTCTCATCTCTATCCATTTCAACTAGCTGAACCCCCATACTCCTGAGAATCTGAAGTAGAGGCTTCCTAACGATAAAGCCTAAGCTGAAAACCTTCTTAGCTCTATCGACGAAGCTCTTCCCTACATAGAAGAGTAGGGGCTCCAGACTATTACTCACCGAATAACCACCGAATGAAGTGACGGAACTATTCTATTTAAAGTTTTATGTAGATCACTTAGCCCTAATGGTTTACCCCAACTTCTTTATATACAATCTACTCGTCGTGTTGCTTGTACACAAATATAATCTGTTATACTCGTTATAATGCATCCGCTAACTACCTTAATGAGCACTCCCTTTCATATGCTATGAACTGCCGCGACAGATGATCTTCAAGCCCGTTAAAGGGATCTTAGGTTGTATGTATACCTTACATAATAGCTATCTACGGTGTGAGTATGCTCTAATCGGTTAACCTATCTCTTAACCCCTTAATCGTCTACCTTGATCTAGAGCTAACGAGGAGCCAGTTTTCGATCTGTTCGAGAAGTTATTTGTGGAAAAGGATGGCTGACCATGCTTTATAAACCTTAATAAATTGGGTAGATCGTACATAGATCGTCGGGTGGATTATTATGAGGAAGATGACCGAAGATAATTTAAAAGCTGCGTTCAAAGGTGAAAGTCAGGCACATATGCGGTATCTGATCTTCGCTATAAAAGCCGAGAGGGAGGGCTTCGCTAATATTGCTAGACTATTTAGAGCGGTAGCTTTCGCTGAGCAGATTCATGCTTTGAATCACCTGAACACGTTGGGGTTGATACGATCGACCACCGAAAATCTACAAGTAGCTATAGATGGGGAGCATTATGAGGTGAACGAGATGTATCCGGCTTATGATTCTGTCGCTAAGCTTCAAGGTGAAAGGAATGCTGAGAGATCTTTCAACTGGGCTCTCCAATCCGAGAAGACGCATGTAGGATTGTATCAGAAAGCTAAGCAAGCCGCCGAGAAGGGTGAGGATCTGAAGATAGAAGCGATATATGTATGCGAGATATGCGGATATACGATCGAAGATGAAGTACCTGATAGATGCCCTATATGTGGGGCGCCGAAGGGGAAATTCGTAAAATTTTAGTAGATAATCTGGTCGGTACAAATCTTCGTAGACTAAATATTTTTCCCGATTAGTTGTTTCATTTTTCAACGGTTAATGATGCTTATGGAATCGGTAGAAGCCTTGTACTTGAATCTTTGGGTAGTGATAATCCTTAAGCATTAGATGGCGGTAAGAAGAGAGGCTTTAAGGACTAGTGGAGTGAAGCTATGCATAGCATTAGAAGGCGGTGAAGAACTTTGAAGTAGAAGAGTTATGGTGTATCAGCTTTACTATACTATTAAGTAGCTGAAAAGGCTTTGAAAGCCCTTTACATAGTTAAGAAAGCAAAATTTCCGCCGAAGTGACATGATCCGACGAAGATCGAGAGATTTCTCGACGCAAAGAAAATAATGGATGAATTGAGTATTCTGAATCCTCATTTCATTATATAGAGGTATCCGTATGCGGTGGATGCTGTACCAAGCGGGATGTGTACGAAAGATAGACATCTAGGAGAAGGATGGTATGTCTCACCGTAGCTCTTTCGGATGATATATAACGCTTCGACTACCATAAGCAGGAGTGAAAGGTTAATCGTAAGCGATCTACGTCTAGGCTGCAGTGAGCTGTATAACTCCCTGCCATGTGGATGTAGTAAGGTTTAAAGGTTCCAAGTCCATACTTAGGTGTGGGGGATACCTATGGGTCCTAAAATCGCTTTCATAGGTGCTGGTAGCGCTAGGTGGACTAGTAGGATACTAGTCGATATACTCATGAACGAGGATCTACGCGGCTCCGAGATATGGCTTATGGATATCGATGATTACCGGCTTAACATAATATCTACGCTCGCTAGAAGGTACGTGGAGGAGCTTAAGCTTCCTATAAAGATCTATGCAACTAAAGATAGGTCGGAAGCTATCAAAGATGCTGATTTCGTTATATCGACCGCTCTCCCGAAAGGCTACCTATACTACGAGACTATGAGAGATGTATCTGAGAAGCATGGGTATTACAGAGGGATTAATAGCGTTGAGTGGAACTATGTCGGTGACTACCATACTATATGGGGCTATTATCTATTCAAGCTCCACTTGGATATAGCGAAGGATATAGAGGATCTAGCTCCAGATGCATGGTTCTTCATAGTCTCTAACCCTGTCTTAGAATTGACTACGATGGTTGCCCGCGAAACCAAGGTTAACGTAGCAGGTATATGTCATGGCTTCTTAGGCTATAGGGCTGCTATCGAAGTTTTAGCTATGCGTCTAGCTAAAGAGAAGCTCGGTAAGAATATAACGCCGTATTGTGCTGCTCATAGACCTGAATGCTACAAGGAGGTTTTCGAATTGATAAATTTCGATGAAGTAGAAGTAGAGATGAAGGGGTTAAACCACGTCATATGGTTGACTAGGTTCATGTATAAGGGTGAAGATGGGTATAGGTATGTAGATGAGTGGGTTGAAAATGATGCCGAGGAATATTGGAGTGTATGGAGAGAGTATACGACCAACCCATGGGATCTAGATCTATGTCCGGCGGCTATAGACATGTATAAGACGTACGGCTATCTACCTATAGGAGATAGCGTCCGCGGAGGTACATGGAAATACCACTGGGATCTCAGGACCAAGCAGTACTGGTACGGACCATATGGTGGACCGGATTCGGAGATAGGATGCGCTATAAGGATAATGCAGGTGAGGAGGAATGTCGAAGAGATGGCTAGGATAGCCTTCGATACATCTAGACCTATATCTTCATCTATCCCGTTTAGACCGAGCGGCGAAGTTATAGTAACCCTTATAGATTCGATATATAATGATAAACCTGCGGATAGCTATGAGCTGCAATTCTTCGGGAAGCGTATGCGTGTACCGATATACGTGAACGTTATGAATAAGGGGGCTATACCCAATATACAGGGGGATGTAGCTGTTGAAACTCATGTTAAAGTAGATAGAAGAGGTATCCATCCGATACAGAAGGATGCCATTCCAGATAAAATCTACAGGTATGCTATCCTACCTAGAGTTATGAGGGTGGAGTGGGCTCTGGAAGCTAACTTGAGAGGTGGACGGGATAGTTTAATCCACTGGCTCATAATGGATTTAAGGACTAAGAGTATGAAGCAGATAGAGGATGTTATAGACGATATATTGAAGCTCCCAGGAAACGAAGATATGGCTAGGCATTTCAGCTGAAGCTCACCAATTAGAAGCTATATGTACCTATATGCCACGGCTCTATACAACATTTTAGATGGGTTACGTCGATATTCCCAGTCAAATTTATGTTTAAGTAGGTAATAAGCAGAAAATTTTCCTTTGTTTGTATATTTCTATCCAGTCTGCTGTTATTCACCCTAGGAGTATAGCCATAATCCTTTCATATCCTCTTACACATGTCTGAGAGGCTCGAAGAGTGCGGGTAATCCTTCTAATAACTATACATTAAAATTCGAAACAACCCATCGGATGAATTCGCGTTTATACAACTCTGCTAAACTTCACATGGGTATAGCTCCTAGTAAATGGGTTAACGACAGGTTCACCAGTATATACGCATCCGATACTGATATGACAATCTATACGTATTATTGGATCGGTTACAGGTTTACGTCTAATCTCTACGTGTCTCCTCTATGAGAGATTTCATGGAGCCGGATGATATAACCTGTAAAGATAGCTATCTTTCTAATTTCTCCCCGTATATTCGCCTATGCTAAGAGTTTTATTTGTATAGATGCATTCCATCTACTAGCTATGAAGAGAGCGGGGTTCGGCGTCATAGGTGTAGGTATCCAGGGGGAAAGGCATGCAGCTGCGTATGCTAAGCATCCTCTATCTAAGCTTGTAGCCGTAGCCGATATAGATAGATCTAGGGCTGAATATATCGCTAGGGTGTATGGTGCTGAAGCATACTTTACAGATTACCATAAGCTGTTGGAGATGGATGAAATCGAAGCTGTATCTATCGTTACACCAGATTTCCTTCATAGGGATCCATGTATAGCCGCTGCTGAAGCTGGTAAGCATGTTCTAGTAGAGAAGCCTATGGCTACATCGGTAGATGATTGTCTAGCTATGATAGATGCATGTAGGAGAGCTGGCGTTAAGCTTATGGTTGCATTTCATAATAGATGGAACCCTGTATTCGTACAAACAAAGCATAGTGTATCCAATGGCGACCTCGGTAAGCTCATATATGCTTATGCTAGGTTGAACGATACGATCTATGTACCTACTAAGATGCTTCCATGGGCATCTAGATCCAGTAGTCTATGGTTCTTAGGAAGCCATACTATAGATCTCCTACTATGGCTCTTCGAGGAGAAACCCTTTAAGGTTTACGGATTCCAGAGGAGTGTTAAGCTTAGGAGTATGGGTATAGATACCCCCGATCTATATGGCTATATACTACACTTCAGAGATGCAGTAGCTTTCGGAGAAAATCTATGGATACTACCAGATGGATCCCCTACTATAGCTGAGTTTAAGCTCGAGCTTGTAGGGGATAAGGGGTGTATATATACGGATCACTCTAGGGGTAGATCGATAGAGAAGGTTACAGATAAGTATAGTATACCAGATACATACGTATACTACAACCTATACGGTAAACCCTCGGGTTTTACTGTTGAATGTGTAAACCACTTCATAGAGTGTGTGGTAGAGGATAGAGAGCCTATGGTTAGAGGTGAGGATGGCTTAGCCGTGACTACGGTTATATCGTCGATACTAGAATCGCTGAAGAAATCTGGCGAAATCTATCTAAGCTAGCTCCACTGATAAGTATTACCCAACCATAGAATAGGCTGCAGTTACATACATGTTAGCCCAGTTCGGATTCTAAAACATTAATATATTACCTTAATATATTGCCGCTTCAGTAGAGGATATGATCGCTATGGATAAGTTCGATCCTAAATCCTTTATAGAGGAGAGGATTGTTTGGCTTAGAAACGAGATAGGCTGTGAGGATGCCATAGTAGCGCTCTCAGGCGGTGTCGATAGTTCCGTAACAGCTATGCTTGGATTCAAAGCTATCGGTTCTCGTTTGAAACCTATATTCCTCGACGACGGTTTTATGAGGATAGGTGAATCTGATAGGGTTAGAATTATCTTCGATAAGCTAGGTGTCAAGGTACATGTATACGATGTGGAAGACGAATTTCTAGGAGCGCTTAGGGGTGTAAGGGATGCTGAGGAGAAGAGGAAACGCTTCCGTGAAACATTCTATAGGGTATTATCGCGTATAGCTCGAGAACTTGGGGTTAGGGTAGTCTTACAGGGGACTATAGCGGCAGATATCGTCGAAACCAGGCGTGGTGTAAAAACTCAGCATAACGTCCTCGAGCAGATAGGTATAGATCCGCTTAGAAGCTACGGGTTTAAAGTCATCGAGCCGCTTAAAGATCTATATAAGGATCAGGTTAGGCTTGTAGCTAGAGAGCTTGGGCTTCCAGACGAAGTAGTTAAACGTAAACCATTCCCAGGTCCAGGTCTATCGATAAGAATACTAGGAGAGGTTACGAGCGATAAGCTTTCTGTGATAAAGAAGGCTACGGCTATAGTAGATGAGGAGCTTTCAGATATAGATTGCTTCCAAGCATTCCCGGTTCTATTAGAAGGGATGGCTACAGGCCTCAGTAGGGATGGAGGGAGGAAGTACGGCTACATGATAGCTTTAAGGATAGTTGAATCTGAGGATGCTATGACCGCTAGGTATATGAAGCTGGATTGGAGTAGGCTTGAGAAGGTTAGGGATAAGCTGATAGCGGAGATACCTGAAGTGTCTAGGGTTCTCTACGATATAACGGATAAACCTCCGGCTACCATAGAATTCGAGTAGGTTTCTGCTAAATGTTTCAACGGATTAAGCTGAGGGTAGCGAGTGATAGGATATATGCTGTTATAGCCGATGGGATTAGCTTCTTATAAACAGAATGTATATTCGATCTATAGTATCCTACGGTAAGTACTAGACATAAGTGTAGCGGTGAGACGAGATAGGAGAATATTATCGATATATAGACCGAGGAAGCTGTAGATGCAGACATATCTCCTATTATAGCAGATGCTATCGGGATTACGAGGGCTATACCAGCTGAAGGCATAGCCGTCGCTAAACCTACTATCCATGCTACCGCTAACGCTACCGCCACCGGCGGAAGATACGTGGATGTTAGATATGGTAGAGCTGCTTCTATCAACCCTGAACGATTCAACGTATACCTGAAAATCATAACGCCAGGTATAGCTAACGGGAGGCTTATGTTAACCTTCTTCAAAGCCTTCCACGCCCTCTCAAAACTTATACGTGTGACAAGTATAGTGTAAGCTATAGCTATGGCTAAAGCTAAAACCATATTCAACCCTACGATTGTTAAAGTAACCGCGACAGCTATAGGCGATATATTCAATAGTATACGGTGTATCAGCTTCCTGCTCTGCTGATCCATACCACCTTCTTTCAGGTTAGTTATCCGATATAGAGATGCTATATAGCCTATACCTACATACAGTAGGACTATGGGTATCTGAACGGCTATAAGCTCATGAAGACTTACACCAGATAACGTCGAAGCTAGTATGATAGCTGATGATAGCGGGTATACGAAGAAGTTCCAATGTCTAAACCATACGTTTACGAAGCTCTTCTCGTCGCTATCTAATCCTAGCTTACCAGCTGTATCTTCTATCATCGGAGCTGATAGTAGGGCTCCACCCGGCATAGGTAGACTACCCATGATAGCTGGCAGTATCGCTAGAGTAACCTTCGCCGATAGAAGCTTCCTTATAGAATCTATCAGCTGCTCGATCATACCTGACTCACTCATATATATAGCTAGGATCTGTATCAGAGCTACTATCGATGCGAGCTCTAAAGTTTCTAGATCTGCCATCGTTGAGATAATCGTCTCTAGGAAGGTAGTTGGCTTCATCGCGGATACCAGAGCTATAGTGATAGCCCCGGTAATCAATGCGAGACCGTAGTTCACACGTCTAGCAACTAGTAAGACTACGACTATAAGCGGGATAGCTACGAGTATTAGGGGAAGCATAACCTGCTTTAAACAAATTAAGCTTCCTATAAAATTTAGCTATAGTATCGCCTCGGAAGAGTTCAAGATTCGTAGGCTTAGCATATCTATCTCTCAGTTTATATCGTTACTCTACCCTCATGATGCTCTCAACTTTATGTAGAGTCCATCCATACAGATGTAGAGGGATATTCTCTTCGAATATGTCGTATAAACCTTTATAGAATACGGTGTGGCTGTAAGTAGTGATTCGATTTGACAGCGCCCTTCATACGCGAAGTGGTATTAGAGAATTTTATGAGCTACGAGTATGCTAGGATTAAGCTTGCATCCGGCTTAAACCTTGTATGTGGACCGAACGGCTCTGGAAAGTCGTCGATACTTCTAGGTATATCCGTAGCTTTAGGTCAAACTTATACTGAGAGAGCTAAGAGGCTCAGCGACCTTATAAGATGGGGTAGCGATATAGCGCGTATAACTTTAATCTTTGATAACAGCGGTGAAGGTAGGGTCAGACCTTTTCCTTCGATTAGATCTTCCACCCTATCTTTATCTAGGATACTTAGGAGGGATGGAACGTATAGCTTCTATATATTAGGTGAGGAGAAATCTAAATCGGAGGTTGTAGAGCTTCTAAGCGGGGTGGGGTTAGATCCGGATAATCCATTCATAATAATGCATCAAGGTACGATAGAAGAGTTCGTAGCTATGCATCCGGAGGAGAAGCTTAAGCTTCTAGAGAAGGCTGTAGGCTTCGAGGATTATCGAAGGAATATACTCGAGGCTAGGGGTAAGCTTTCTAAAGTTCTATCAGAGGAGAAGCTTCTCCGAGAGAGGATGGCTGACGCTGAATCCACCCTAGAATACTGGCGTAGAGAATATGAGAAGCTCATACAGTATAGGAAGCTTAGGGAGAGGGAGGGGGAACTTAAACTAGAGTTTTCATGGGCTAAGATACTCGATCTCGAGGATAAGCTTGTTAAACTATCGAATAGGGTTGAACGTTATAGTCGAAGGATATCGAAGCTCGAGAAGATAAGCTCTGATGCTAGATCTAAGATAGTAGATGTGGAGGGGGATTTCGAAAACGTGGTTTTCGAGGAGGATCGATTATTCGAGAGAATAATATCTTCGGAGAAACTCCTATCGACGTTATTAGAGGATCTACGTATACTCGATGTATACAAGGGTAAGCTACCGGTTGAACTCGAAATTGAGGTTAAAGGTAAGATTGCAAACCTAAGGAGGGTTGAATCAGATTTGAAGGATATGTATAGGATCTACAGCGGGTTGAGGGTTAGGGAGCGGGATGTATTTAAACGGTATGCGGAGTTAAGGGTTGAGGAGGCGTTAGCTTCATCTGAGATAGCTAGACTCCTAGAGGAGAGGAAGCATATAGAGTCTAGGATATCTGAGCTGAAATCCAAGATTGAATCTATGCTATCCGAGGTCGGCGGTCCATCGTCTAAGCCATCCACCGTTAGAGGTCTAGCTGAGATAGAGGATGATCTGAGAAGTGTAGAAGCTAGGATTAGAGCTTTAGGATCCGTCTCGGAGGATGTAGCTTCCATGTATGAGAAGTATAGGGGTATATACGATGAGCTGAAATCTAAGCTTGAGATACTCTCAGAGAATAAAAATCTACTCCTACACGAATTAGATGAAAGGGTTAAGGTTTGGAGGGAGGCTTTGGAGAAGCTGTTAGAAAATGTTAATGAAGAATTTCAAGCTATGCTCGGAGAGTTCGGCTACATAGGGTATGCTAGATTATCGAACCCCTACGATATCGATAGAAGCGGTGTTGAGATATACATGGGGGTACCCGGTATGGATCCAATACCTCTCAATAACCTTACTCAAAGCGGCGGTGAGAGGAGTCTAGCCGTATCTACATTCCTCATAGCGCTTCAGCAGCATGTGAAAAGCCCGTTTAGAGCTTTAGATGAATACGATGTACACATGGATCCTGCGAATAGGGAAGCTGTCTTCAAGCATATCGTTGAACGTCTATCCGGTAAGCAGGGGATCCAGTATATAGTTATAACGCCGAATCCACTACCTGTAGCAGCTGAAGCCGCTAACGTTATAGTAGTCCAGAAGGTGGGGGGTAGATCTAAAGTTGGGAAGATCGAAGCCTATGTCGAAGCGTAAGATAGCAGCCGCTAGAAGGGAGGTTGAGAAGCTTATAGCACAGTGTAGGCTTACGGTTAAACGTGGAGCCGATCCATTCCAGATAGATATGAAGGAGTCTTTAGATAAGCTTAGAAGCTTCATCGAATCGGCTTCAAGCTTAGACGATATACGTCTAGATGGCGAAGCTTTATACGATCTATCCGCTGTAGTCGAATCCCAGGATAGATGGGTCCGGTTTAGATCTAGTAGACTCTTCGTAGACCCCTTATTCGTAGAATCCAGGGTTAAAGCTACTTCAAATAGAATACTAGCACGTATACTCGTATCATGCTGGACTCCTATAGCATCCATCGATACGTTAACCCAGCCGGCATTAGATCTAGCCATAGATTATTGGAATCGGTTGAAGCCTTTGAAGGGTAGATGGAGTAGGTTTTCGAGGAGCTCTATGGAGTATCTAAGCTTATCGTTCGATGAAGCCTCTAAGCTGGGTCTACTCTACGATAAAGGGTTCGATGATATTCTATCAGATATCGAGTATCATGTTAAGCAGCTCCTATCGGTTAAAGGTAGGGTCGAGTATAGCGAGATAATCGGCGTGGAGAATTGGGTTGAAAGAGTTACCAGAGCCTACCTGCTAAGCTTTCTAATATCATCAGGCCGTATAGGTCTGATCTACGATCCATCTACGGATAAATTCTACGTAACGGCATGTAGCGGATCAGATCAGCCTAGATCCATCGCTATATCCATAGGGATGGGTGGGTAGGGGTGAAGTCCAGAAGGGATCTAGAGGAGCGAGCTAGGAGAGCACTACAACTCCTACTTCTACAGAGGCATAGGAAGCCTGGTGTAAAGGGATGGGAGCTTAAACGCTCTGTAGGTAAAAACTACCTTAGGGTTCTCGAATACTTGAACGAGATTATCGATTCCTACGGTTTACACGTTAGGATGGTATACGAAGAGGGGGAGACAACCCCCGATCAAGCGAGATTCCTAATTACAGTGAAGGATGGTATCCGGATGAGCGAAGCTATATCTGCAGGTTGGCGTATAGATGAGCTTGCTATACTCGCAGCTTCGGTAGCATACATAGCTTCAAGGCAGGGCTCTATAAGTTCTAGGGAGCTTATACGTCTACTCGAAGTTAAATTTCCAAGCTGGTTTGTGGAAGCTACCCTGAGAAGGCTCGTAAGGTATGGATACCTCGAACGAGACGGAGATACTATGAGGATCGGATGGAGGGGTAAAGCTGAGATCGATGTAAGCAAACTTCTCGAGCTTATGATTAAGATGGATGTTGAAAGCGAGGGTTAAGTTAAATAGAACGTATACGTAGGCTAATATAGGTTTGAAGAAACGATCGGTTTATATCACGATAATACTTGCATCCCTACTCCTACAAATATTCTATCCCCCGTTCCTCGGCTTCCAACAGATAACCCTCCCTCCGATCCATCAAATCAACCGTATCCCTGGATATATAGATGAGATTTACGCACGGTGTAATGGTAGTAAGATCTTCATAATAGAGTTAACCGATATCATCGGCCTCGCAGATATCCACTCGTACGGTCTTAAGGTACGGTATATCTCTAAAACGATGCCTGTAGTCTTCGTCGAAGCCTCAGAGGATGAGCTAAGCTATGTTATGGAGAGCCGGTATGTCAAATCGGTGTGGATGGATAGCTTAGTCGAACTCGCAGACATAGATATACTAGGTTGTAGATTCACCCTATCAGGCTACAGAGTTACGCCTCTAAACGAAACGGTGGAGATGGTGAACGCTACTATGCTATGGAGTATAGGGTATACTGGTAGGGGTGTGCGTATAGCTATCGTCGATACGGGTGTGGATAGTAGTCATCCAGACTTCTACTTCGCTAACGGTACAAGTAAGATAGTAGAATCTATTTCTTTCGTCGAAGGGGAAGATGCCGAAGATAGACATGGGCATGGAACGGCTATGGCAGGTATAGCAGCCGGTTCAGGTTTAGCATCTAACGGTAGATTTAGAGGGGTTGCTCCAGATGCATTGATAGTGAATGTTAAAGCGTTTAAAACCGAAGGGTTGGAAGCATACTCGACCATAGAGATTCTATTCAAAGCTCTAGAATATCTAGAATCCATTAAGCCAGATGTCGTATGCGCTGCATGGGGTGTATATCCGCCTCTACCCGAAGATCATCCATTCAATAGACTTGTGAAGAGGCTTACCGATCGAGGGATAGTGTTCGTAGCTGCAGCTGGTAATCTAGGCTACCATTGGACAGTAGTATCGCCTTCATCTACCCCATCGGTAATATCCGTAGGTGCGGCTACGAGAAACGGTATAGCATTCTTCTCATCTAAAGGGCCTGATCCATACAGCTTGAGATACGCACCTCTGATAGTAGCCCCGGGTGTTAGGATAGTAGCTCCAGGTAGCGGTGTACTCTACGATAGATTCAAGTATGATGGCTACGAAGGCTATATAGAGATATCCGGTACATCACCTGCTACAGCTCATGTAGTAGGTGTTACAGCTCTGATCCTATCCGCTAAGCCTTGGCTTACACCTCAAGCTCTGATAGCCGGTCTAGTCGCCTCTGCTAAACCGTTTAAAGATGTAGATTATACCGAGCAGGGAGCCGGGTTTGTAGACGCATATGGCTGTCTCAGGATACTCGAGGAGAATCTTCAACCGTTAGAGGTTAGAGTATCTGTAGAGTATGCTAGCGGGCTTAGATCCATAACGCTGGATCGTAGACAGGAAACATCTAAAATAGGCTCTCGATACTATAAGGTATATGGAAATTATACGTTGATCGGTAACGGTTTATTCCATTTAATAATTTCCGAGAAAGCTATGCTTACATGGCTATTCTATGGTAAGGCTAGGGTGTTGGAGGATGTATACATATCGATTCTTCCCGTCGATTCTGATAGGTGGATAACCCAGAAATCTATGACTGCTACAGCTGGGTTCAAACTAACTAGCTTCACGGATAGATTATGGAGCGGGTACGCAGACCTCGAATACGGAGGGCTAAAGATCCGTATAGAAACGACTATACCGATCAATCAACCGTATATAGAGTTTAAGCTATCGAAGATTAGCGGCGATATAGATCTTCTAAACGTCACTTTAACCCCATCTGGGATGTTAGGCTTCCTAGAAGCCGCGTATCTAGGCGGACTCGAAGGCATCATCGTATGGGACGGCTATACGGTTATAGGTTTAGCTTCAACCGATAGACCCTACAACTATCTCCTAAGCGGATCTAGAGATGCCTATACGGTTAATCCTAAGAACGTAACTTTAACCTTAAGGTTCAGCGATAAACCTATCAAAATCTATATCGCTATATCTAGTTCGTATAGAGAGGTATCATCCCTATTCCCAACCCTGATAGGTAGAAGCGTAGGGGAGGCTTTCCTAAGACCTATCGAGATTATAAGGATCGTACCACCGGGATCGTCCGGTATCTTCAAAGCTTTCGTTAGAAATCTTGGACCTAGTAGAGATGCGAAGATCTCTATGAGGATCAAAAGCTTCTCCGGCACCTATGATTACGGTATGGATTACCATCTATATCTAGACGGTTATACGGATAACTACTACGAATTCCGTCTACCAAAGCTTCCTGAAGGCTTCTATAAGGTCTGCTTCGAACTAGAGAATCTACCATGGGAGATCCACAGATCGTACGATACGTTCATCTTCGACCTATATGTAGGCTTATACCCTAAGGTGGTAGCATCTATACCTTCAAGGATAGATGGCGTCGAGAAACCTTTCATATTCATGTATCCTGGGGATATCGATTACCTAAACGTAACGCTTATATCCTCGACTCCTATATCCTGGGTTAAAGCTTACGTAGATGGAAACGCATCGCTTATACTTAGAGCATACTCGACTAAGAATATAGGCTTCCAAGTATATACATCCATCTACGGTTACATCCCCGATAATCTAAAGCCAGCGGTATATAACGGGAGCTTAATATTCGAGGGGAGTAGCGGCATCATAGCCTCCATACCTGTAAGTATAGATGTACGTGAACCTATAGCTACCATCCTATGGCATGATAGGTTAGATTTCATACCGGGTAGAAACGATCTATACCTATGGTATACAGACCTATGGAAGGCTTCAGCTCTTAAAGGTATAAGGATGGTTCCTGCTAGCCTACATATAAAGCAGCCTAGAAGGATCGATCTCCTGATACTTCCGGATCCATACTACGGGTACCAGGATATACGTTCGACGCTAGACTACTTCCTAGATAGCGATGGCTCCGCAGTCATACTAGCAGGTCCAGCTATCTTCGCTCTCAAGTACGGCTACAGAACCGTACTCGAAGAATACGGGTTGAAAGCGGTTAAAGAACCATATTATAGATGGAGCAATTCATCCGTTAAGCTCGATCTACGTGGCTTCGAAGAATTAGCCCCTCTCATTCTAACGGTAGCCTACGGTGTGCTCTTCGACGTGTCCACACCTATCATGGGTGGATCGATACAGGTTATGTTCAGGGCTATCGAGGTTGGTCTATATGGATTCCTTAACGTATCGAGTAGCTTCTACTCATCGTTAATCTATAGGGATCTAGATGGTAAGGTTAAGCTGTTCGTACATTCTAGTGTTTTCTCCTTCGACGATCTATGGTGTAAGCTGAGCTACAACGTTAGATGGGATATCGAGGAAGGCAGGCTTATAGGCTATGTAGAACCTGTCGAGAATGCTACAGCTGGGAATATAGACCTCTTATCCTCCGTAGCGTCGAAGCTATCGAATAAGCCTCCAAGGATACTATCGCTAAACATCCTAGATAGTAGGGTGGAGCAGATGTTTGAATCCTATACGGTGATAGTAGTCGCTAGGGATGAGGAAACCGGCATGGATAAGCTCAACGTAACGCTTGAGATAGTGAAGCCTAACGGATCCACCGTATACTTAAGCGGGTCATATATAGCCGACGGAACATTCACCCTATCTTACACCCCAGGTATAAACGATCCGATAGGGGTATACCAGGCGATGGTTAGAGTCGAGGATAAGCTACACGCCTACGTAGAGAGGTCTTTAAAGTTTGAGGTTATACCTCCTATCAGAAGCATGGTGATTATATTGCTTCTAGTAGGTTTAGCTTTTACAGCTATAGGCTATATACTGGGTAGGAGAGCTAGGTTGAAGGTTCGTGGGTAGATAATACTTTAGCGATCCCTTGGAACAGCTTCATCGAAGACATATCTACTACAGGTATCTGTCCTCCTCTAGCTATAGGTTTAAACCTTTCATACTTCGAGCATCGTGTAAAGCATAACTGACTTATGATGAATTCCCCGGTTTCTACTTCGTGTTCGAAGGATTTCTCAGGGATCTCCATACATATTAGGTATCCATCCACCCAGAAAAGCTTAGATACCTCCATAGTCGAGGAGCACCATATAAGTTCATCTTCGCTTCTCCTATAATCTAATCCGAGAATCTTTACCTTCCTACCCACAGCTAGCTCTACATCCATCCACCCATATCCCCCAGGTAATCTAATCCTTCAGCTCAAAGCCTAAAGCTTTAGCTACCTTCTTAACCCCCTCGAAGGTTATCGTAGTAACTCCTTTAACGACCTCATCCCTTGCAGGTACTATCATATACCCTTTATAGAGTCCAGAGATATTGCCTATATAGAATACTTGAAGAGCGAAGAGGAGTAAATTCAGTTGACGTGCGGAGAGGTTTTTAGCTAACTCCTCGTATTCATCCTCAGATATGGTAACCCTACGCATGAATGACTCCTTTATACCTGTAGGCTCTTCATCCATAGCATCTAGTATATCGTATACCGTTATACCATACTCCTTGAGTAGATCGCTTAACGCTCTTTTCAGATGTACATACTCGTAGGACATCAATCTCCCGATAGCTTGGATAAAGCTATATAAACTATTACCTATCCTCTAATGGAGGGAAGACTTAATAGAAGCCTAGCTTCATCCTTAGAGATCGTGAACCTGGTGGACTACCATACGCATACATATCTATGCGGACACGCGGTAGGTAAACCGGTGGATTACGTCGAGGCAGCCATATCCGCTAACCTGGTTGAGATAGGTGTATCCGATCATCTAAGCCTCTCTATACCGGAAGATTCTGTACCGCTCGATGAACTACATCTCTACGTGGATATGGTGGAGGAAGCTAAACGTCTTTACGAAGATAGGATCAGGGTTAGGCTTGGATTAGAAGTCGAGTATTCATGCGATAAAATCGAATCTATAGCGAATATACTGGAATCTATAGATGACCTTGATTATACGTTGCTTTCGATCCATAAGATAGGCGAATGGGTTATTAACAGCTCTAAATCTAAAGATAGGTATATGAAGATTGACCTATACAAACTGTACGAAGAATACTTCGATCTAGTATGTGAGGCGGCATCGTCTAAGATGTTCCAGATAATCGCTCATATAGATCTACCTAAAATATTCGGTTTCAAACCATGTGAAGATATGAAGCCGTTGTACGAGGACACCGCTAGGAGGCTGGCTAAAGCCGGTGTATGCGTAGAAGTTAATACCTCTGGTTTAAGAAAACCTGTAGCAGAAATCTACCCAGCTAGAGAGTTCCTGGAGGTTTTAAGAAGGTATAATGTACCTATAACGCTCGGTTCTGATGCACATAAACCTGAGGACGTAGCATACCATTTCGAAGATGCTATCAAAGAGATCTCGAAAGCTGGATATAGGTGTATATCGGTGTTCGATAAGGAGCGGAGGATGGAGATACCTATCTTCTGAATAGTTCGATCCATATCCTCATCCTACATAGATACGATTTAAACCCGGGTTCATCGTAGAATTCTGCGATCGACCTCCATAGATCTGTGCTACCCTTGGATCTAGCGATAATACGTAGAAGCCTCATGCAATCCGTTAACGCAGAACCCTTCGGTTTAAGAGGCAACTCCAAAGCTAGCGGTACATCTATATCTACTAGCGATAAGGTTATCGGCGATACAGAGCCCACTAGCAGACCCGATCTCAGTTGGAAAAAGCTAGGCACACCCCTCTTCTGAAGCCTTAGAGGATCAACTAGCTTCCTAAGGTTATTCTTCGAATAGCCATGTATCTCGACGTAAATCGAGGGTTTAAGCTTCCTTAAAAGCCATATCAGGTTTAACCCGGCTTCCGATCTATAGAACGATAGACTTAGTGTAGTCCTATAGCATTGATCAAACGATATTCTAGGAACGAATATAAAGCAGCCTACTAGACTCCAGTTTACAGATCTAATCTTCGGCTCTAAGAGTTTAGATACGGTCCATTCACGTCCATGTAGTCCTCCGACTACCAGCTTGACGGGTAGCCCGCATCCTTTCACCGTAGATATATCGTAGATCAGCTTATCGTATGTATACATATCCTAGATCTAACTAGGTTTAACCTACAACTATAATACAAGGATATATAGCGTTTAGGATCATCTAAACCTCGAGGGGCAGTCAGAGATGATGTTAGCGGGTTTGGATGAAGCTGGTAGGGGTTCTATTATCGGTCCCCTCGTAATATGCGGAATACTAGTAGATGAAGATTGTATCAAGAGGCTCGTAGAGATCGGTGTCAGGGATTCTAAGCTACTCTCTAGGAAGCAAAGGGTTAAGCTTAGAGATATGATATTTAAGATCATATCGGACCATCGTATAATCGAGGTTCCTCCATTCGAGATAGATTCAGCCGTACGTATACATAAGTTCAACGATCTGGAAGCTAGATATTTCTCCGAGATCATCGACCAGCTTAAACCGGATACAGCCTATATAGATTCACCGCTACGTAGTTGTGGAAGGTTTTCAGCTATGGTATCTTCATACTGTAGGTGGAGATGTAACATAGTAGCGTTATGCCACGCCGATAGGGATATACCGATGGTATCCGCTGCATCTATACTAGCTAAGGCTAGGAGGGATGATATCATGGATAGCTATAGAAATATCTACGGAGAGATAGGCTCAGGCTACCCGTCGGATAGGAGAACTATAGAATTTCTCTATAACTCTCTAGAGGAGGCAGAGGCTAACGGTATAGTACGTAGAAGTTGGCGTACGTACTCGTCGATCATACGTATGAGGAGGCAAGCGGATATCTACAGGTATCTAGGTTGACGAATATATCTCTCCCGGCTAGCGGGTTCTCCTCGCTTACGTTAACCCTATGAAGGCGATATACCCGATGTGGATCGGCGTATCTAAACGCATACATGTCCTTCGCATCGAAGTAGATGGTTCTGGAAATATCATCTCTGCAAAATTTAATCTAACCGGTATATCAGAGAAGATATGTTAGGTGTCCTGCTTGGAGTTTAAGATAGTAGGTGGATCTATAGTTACTATGAGCGAGATAGGCATCGTTAGGGATGGATGTATAATAGTAGAGGATGGTGAGATAATCGATGTAGGATCTAGAGATATCGCATCCAGATATCCTGGATACGATAAGATCGATGCTAGCGGATGCGTAGCCATCCCAGGCTTGATAAACTGTCATCATCATATAGCTATGGGGCTCCTAAGAGGGTATGCAGACGATCTAGCTCTCTCCGAATGGCTTGAGAAATGGGTTTGGCCCTTTGAATCGAAGCTCACAGGTTACGATATATATGTAGGTGCATTGCTCACTGCTGTCGAATCCATCCTCTCAGGCTGTACTACCGTGAACACTATGTATCACTACGCCCCGGATTATAGCGAAGCTAAAGCTATAATGGATTCAGGTATGAGGGGGGTCGTAGGTCATGTATGCTTCTCATGGCGTAGGGAGGATGATCTAAAGCTTACGGATCACCTATATAGAGAATGGCATGGTAAGGATGGACGTATAAGGGTTTCCATAGATCCGCATGCATGTTATACAGTCGACCCCAGCTATATGGTCGAACTACATAACCTATGCTTAGAACTTAACGATAAAAATCATGAATCCCCCGTTACATTTCATACGCATCTAGCCGAAACGGAAGATGAACCTGTGAAGGTGAAGAAAGCTTTCGGTGTAGAAACGGGTAAAAGCGTAGTATCTTATATGGAGAATCTCGGAGTATTGGATGAGTACACCGTCGCTGCACACTGCGTATACGTATCGGAGGATGATATCTCTATACTAGCCAAGCGGAGGGTTAAAGTAGTCCACTGCCCGGTCTCCAACCTTAAGCTATCCTCGGGTATAGCACCTATACCTGCTATGTTGAAGAGGGGTGTGAAGGTAACCATAGGTACGGATAGTGTATGCTCGCATAACCGTTCAGATATGTTCGAAACGATGAAGTTTACCGCTCTTATTCATAAGGGGGTTTGTAGAGATCCGACGGTTATGCCTGCATTTTCCGTCCTGAAAGCTGCTACGATATCGGCTGCTGAAGCCTTAATGTGGGATAAGCTGGGCGCTATAAAGCCTGGATACTATGCGGATATAGCTATCCTAGATTTCCGTAAACCACATCTGATGCCACTATACGATGAGTATAGTCATATCATCTACGCTGCTAGAGGCTCAGATGTCAGATACGTATTAATCGATGGTAAGCTTGTAGTGGATGAAGGCCGTATAACTACCGTAGATGTAGAATGGCTCCTAGAGGAGGCCGTTAAAGCTAGGGATAGTGTGCTGGATAGGATTCATAGCTAAGATAACAATTTAACGTTATCTTGGAAGCCGAACTTCTCGATGATGGAATCTGTTATCGATGCGACACCTAAATCGTATATTCTACGAAGCTCCGCATCCTCCTCGTAGAGTTCTATTATAGCATCCCTTATATACCTTCTACCCCTTTCATCCCTGATGTTGAGAGCTATGAATAGGTACGATTTAGCTAATGTAGAAAGCGGATCTCTCTCCCTAATCCTGCCCTCCTTTACACTACGTTTATAATCATCTAGCTTCGCTACAAGTTCATCAGAGTATAGAGGCCCTTTGCTCTTTACTTCATCCTCTAGGTAATTGACTACCGTATCGAATAGCTCCTCATAGATACGACGGCGTCTAGATCCTGGAGGGGAGCTATAGAGTATCTCCAATAATAGCTCATAATATATACCTGAGATCTTCGTTTTAATCCTACCACCCGTAGCTAAACGTAGCGTCTCGTATACCCTAGCCCCCTTCATAGATGTAGGTGTAAACCCGCTAGTCGAGTGTATGGATAGAGTTGTTCCTAGAGAATACGCTACAGCGGCTAGCATCGAAACCCTGGATCTAAGCTCATCTAGATTCCCTCTGTAATCCATCCTCTTCTCGAAACCTATGTTGGGTGCTATAAACTCTGCATGAGCACCCATCCTCCTCCATTCCATCAGATAATAGTATAGATCCTTCGCAGGGGTGATCGTAGGAGTTTCATCGAATGCTATCTCAAACCCGAAGGGCTTACCTTCCATCCTCTCATCTATGTAGGAGTAGATCCTCCACGTAGCTTTCAAGCTATCGATATATTTCACGGCGAGCTTCTTCACATCATCTACGGTAAACTTAATGTGGTAACACCGCCCATCGATCCATGGGAAAGCTAGACTCCTGCCGGTATACTCTTCGATAAGCCTAATCCTATCGCCGGATTCTGGGATAGATTCCTCGAATCTTTGATCTAATTCATAGCCAGATAGATCGTTAGCTGAGAAATCTATAAGCGAGCATGCATCTACGGTGAAGGCGTTTATCCTAGATGTCTCCACAGCTTCATCCACCTCGCTAAGATTGTATTTAATCGAAGCTTCCACTATATCACTCCTCCTCTCAGAAATCCTGCCAGCACCTATTATCCTAGAGACAGCTTCCGCCGTAGTGGCCCCTAGTATCAGGTGATCAGCCTCCACCTCGACTACAACTCCCTCCCTAACTGCGTAGGATGAAGCCTTCTCTATGTACTCGGTTATAGATGTACCCGTATGACCCGTAGTTATATGGTATAAACCTGGAGCTGCATCCACCACATACTTAGGTGCGGTCTCCCTACCGAATGATAGCATGAATCCAGCTGCGACTCTATGCTCCTTAAGCGATCTCAGAATCCCGGGTAGGACTATATCCGGTATCCTTATCCCGAATGCTGGATGCGGTAGAGAACCTATATACCTAGGAGTTTCTATGCTCATGAATATCTACCTCTTTATCTACCCTACCTTAAGGTAGCAGATATAAGTATTCTCTACTAGATGTTAGATCTAGGTGGATAACTTGCTTTTCCTAGGTGTGGATGGAGGTGCGACTAAGACCGTAGCTATAGTAGCTGATGAAAACGGTAAGCTATACGGAGTAGGATACTCCGGGTCGGCATCCCACCACTTCGTAGGACGTGAATCTGCGAAGATGAACGTATCTACGGCTGTAGAGGGGGCTCTACGCTGCGCCGGCATCGATTGGAGCGATATAGATGGTGTATGCTATGGGTTATCCTCGGTCGGAGATTCCCCTATGGATACGGAGATCGTTAGAAGTTTCGTATCCGAGATAACTCCTATAGACTTCGTATTAGTTAACGATGTAGTTAACGCATACTACGCTACTTGTCTAGGTGAACCTGGGGTAGTAGTCGTAGCGGGTACAGGATCTATAGCTTATGGTAGGAGCGGTTTATACGAGGTTAGGGTGGGTGGATGGGGTCAGCTTATAGGTGATGAAGGTAGCGCAGTCTATATAGCTAGGAGAGCTCTACAGGAGGCTACCAAGGCATATGACGGTAGGAGGGGATATACGGCTCTCATAGATATCATACCTAGAGCTCTAGGTTTTAAGAGTTTAGAGGAAGTTTCGTTCAGCGTTATGACTATGCGGTTAAGCTTGATAGAGCTAGCTAAAATAGCACCGTCGATAGCTGAAGCGGCTGCTAACGGTGATAGAGTTGCTATGGAGATTATGGAGGAGTCTGGGAGGGAGCTGGCTCTACTAGCTATCGCATGTCTTAGGAAGCTTAAATTGGAGCATGGACTAGTAGGAGCTTCGGGTGGTGTATTCAGGTGTAAGGGTCTACTGTGGGATACGTTCAAATCTATGATAACCTCGGTTTATCCCTATATCGATATTATCGGTCCGATATATGGTTGGCAGCCTGCTGCAGGCGCTATATTCCTAGCGGCTTACGAGAAGAGTGTACGTATGAGTAGAGAGAAGCTGTCACGTCTGATGGAGGCTATAAGGATCGAAGAAGATAGGTTTCTAGGATTTTCGACTTAGCTTCGAAAGCTCAGCCCTACACGTATCACAGAATCTACAGCTTTTAGCATCCACTTCGAGTATCGAGTTGGAGAACCTCATTACGCATCTAGGGTTTAAACAATGTCGCAACCCATACGTATGTCCTAGTTCATGCACAGCTTCTTTTAGTAACCTCTCCGCGAGTAAGTTTGAATCGGTTTCCTCCCCATAGAATTCCGGTCGCAATCTATGTAGGCTTACTATAGCATAGTTTCCAGGAGATTCAGCTTGACCGAATACGAAGTTTAACCCTGGTACGTATAGATCTAACTCTGTTACTAGAAGCACGTTAGTATCCCTATCCTTGCAGGTTGATCTAAGGCTATCTAAGATAAGCGTAGAAAGGTATTGTCTCCTACGAACATTGTATGCCGTAGACGGAGGTTCTAACCCGCATACAGATATAAAGACATCTGTATCGTATATACCGCGTAGCTCTCTTCCAAGCCATGATAATAGATCGATATCCACTTCACCTAGAGGTATTATCTTTATAGGCTTCATCCCGTTCGCTATCCTATCTCATAGGTCTTTAGTAGCTCCGCTCTGATGCATCTGTAGCCTCTCTCTTCAGTTAAGCTTTGAAGCTTAGCCATCTTAGCCGGCTCTCCATGCATGAGGAATATCTGTGCATCGACTCCGATCTTCTCGATAATCTTAACTAAACCGCTATGACCAGCATGGCTTGAGAAATCGAAGTGTTTAACCCTAGCTTTAACCTGCTTAGCCTTCCCTCTCACTATAAACTTACCTGTCTTGAGAAGTATATCTCCGGGTGTGCCAGGTATCTGGTAGCTAACCAGGAATATTCCATTCTCAGGTTTACCCATAAGCCTCTCCATGTAGAATACCGCTAAGCCGCCTTTAAGCATACCTGCCGGACTTACTATCACGCATGGTTTCTTCAATAGATTCTTCCTATCCCTCCACCCTGAGGGCCAGTCAACCATACCCCAAGCTCTCCTGAACAACCCTCCATCCCTAAGTTTAGACGAATATTTAAGAAGGATCTCCCCTGCTTTCACAGCCATACCATCGACGTATACCGGGTAATCGAAGTTATAAGCCGATAGGATGCATATGACCTCGTGTGCTCTACCTACGCTGAATGCGGGTATAAGCACTCTGCCATTATCATCCAGTATACTGTATACCTCAGCTACGAACTCCTTCTCTAGTTTAGATCTCTCGGGATGCTCCTCCCCAGCGTACGTAGCCTCCATTATAGCTGCATCAAGTTTGCCATAGTTCAGATCGGCACCGCTAAGAAGCCTCGTATCTATATCGTTGATATCTCCCGTGTAGAGTAGCCTAGAGCCGCCCCCATCCTCTAGGACAACTTGTATGGATCCAGGTATATGCCCGGAATTTAAGAATTTAACCGTGAGGTCGCCTACCTCAAACTCCATACCAGGCTCTATAATCTTAGCCGATGATACCATATTCTCAACCTCTATAGTTTCGTATGGAAGGTAATATCCTGAAAGCCTCAGGAAATCTTTCAATAGTAGATCTGTATACTCTAGGGTAAGCGTCGATAGGTATAGCGGCGTCCTTTTAGAGACGTAGAAGTAGGGTGCTGCACCAGTATGATCTAGATGCGCATGAGTCAGTATTATGCCATCTATATCTCTAGGTGAAACATGGGCTGGGAATCCGGGTATATGGTTTAAAGCTACACCATAATCTAATACTAGTTTCGTATTCTCAGATTCTACTAGGATTGCGGATCTACCTACCGAGTCTGTACCACCTAGGAACGTTATCTTCAAGGTCTAGTCGAGCCCACCTGCTGTACGATTAACCCCTCGCCGGTAGCGTGCTTATCAACAGCGATACTATAAATAGCATCCAGGAGACTATAAGTATTACTCGTACGATCTTCTTAGCCGTCGATACGAATTCAAGGATTAGATATATGGCCGTCAACGTTACGAGTAGCGTACATATGTCGCTATATGTCGCCGCTATTTCAGGTGTAGCTTTAAACACCGTGTTAACCATTATAAATCTTATAGCTTCTCTCAGATAATGGTATATCGTCCATAGGAAATTCAAAAGAGATTCTGGTGAAGGTGTGGGTAGAGACATAGCTTTACACGCTACATATCGCTGCATCACGCTTTAAGTCTTTTTCTAGTATATTCATCCTAAGCTAATCCTCCAAGCATAAATCCTATAAGCCCTAATAGCATCAAGAATAGGGCCATATTCTTAATCCTTAGAGCTGTATCCCTGGATAGGTTACGTGAAAGTTTAACCGTAGAGTATATGAAGCCTAGATCCACGAATATTATAAACGGGTAGTAATATAGGGAGACTATGCCTCGTATAGGCGGTATCAGGCTTAAAGCTACGGCTGATAGGTAGAATATCGATGCTACGATAGACGCTCGTTTCACGCCGTATCTGACTGCTAGAGATTTCACATCGTGTAGACGATCCCCTTCGACATCGGCTATACCCTTCGTAACCTCCCTACCTAGATTCGCTAGGAAAGCTATCGATGAGAACAGCAGTAGCAGCAGGAATCCCCCGCCTACATCCGTTATCGATAGAGCAGCTAGCCCTCCGTATATGAATGGAGCTGAGACGCATAAGCTTACGACGATATTTCCCGGGAAACCTAACCTTTTAACCCTCCATGAATATAGGTATGATAGCGTAACGAAGAACATGGCGTATAGAAGGCAGATAGGCGAAACGAGTATAGCCGAGATAAGGCCTGTTGCCGACATAGCTATAGATAACGTTAAAGCTAATCGTGGAGATACTTCTCCTGATGGGATAGGTCTATATGGTGCGTTTATACGATCTATAGGTAGATCGAAGTAATCGTTAATAGCCATAGATGCTCCGCAGAGCGTGAAGCCTGTTATGTACGAGAGTATAGTGTGATTGATATACGTGTATTCAGGCATCCTACGTAGAGCTATACATAAGCCTACGTATACAGCTAGCCCTGTCATGAGACAGTTGATCGGGCGGATAAGCCTTATACAGCCGTATATCCTCCTCACGATACTTCAAAACAAAAAACTATTTAAACCCCATTTAAAACTATAGGTAGCCATCTACGCATCCTAACTTTGATACAAACGTTTATCTAACTGGTTAGCCGTAGATTTACCGTGGATGATGAGCGATCCTGTCTATGTAGTGGAAGGCTTTAACTAAGCCGGATGACGAAGCGAGCAGACTCTGACGATTAAACCTTATTAACTAGAGCTTCTCCATCCTAATATCGGATGATTAGAGCTGGTATTGCTGAAAGCCTATCAAGGCTTCATGATGTTAGACACCAAGTATGACTCTCTATGAGTGTAGCATACGTATCGAGATGTATGGCAGGTTCTATACATTATAGGCCTCCATCCTGATGTATCCTCATTAGAGGATGATCGATTCCAATTAGCCTATCATCAGGTTAGCCGTAGATGATGCTTAGTATCGGTGATAGTAGTATATCTCCGATCGGAGCGATTAGGAAGCCTAACGTGAAGAAGAAGAGTAGCGGTATACCGAAAGATACGTATATACCGTCGATCTCTAGTTTACGATACTTCTCTAATACTTCAAGCCTAGCTTTAACGTCGTATTCTACGTTTAACGTGATCCTCAGCTTCCTTGCAAACGCTCCATCGACATCTTCTATCTCCTCCGCTGGGTATAGATGTTCTTTAACTGCGAATTCTCTTAAAGGAACTTTATAACAGAGAAAGTATAGCGATATAATTTTCGGTAAATTTAGGTTAGCGAATTCGGAGAACGGTCTACCACCTCTTAATAGCGCTCTAAGATTCATTATAAAAGTATAGATGGATGTCGCTAAAGCTAGTAGTATACCGTTATTGAAGCATGTAAGCGGTATTATGGGTGTAGTATATGCTAGGATCGGTTTATACGTATCCGGATATCTAGGGAGGGTTAACGCTAGTAGTATCAATGCTTTCGCATCTCCTCCACCGTATAATCCTAGCGATGCCGGCGTGATCGCTAGTACTATCGATAAAGCTATGAACAGTAATGTTTCCATCACGTATGTAGGAGTTATAACAAGATCCAACGCTAGAAGGGATAATCCTACCGGGTATGATAGTATCCATGTATCATCCGATATCTCTCGATACTTTAAATCGAGTATCGTAGAATATACGTAGATCGAGGCTATGAAAGCTATTCTTACGTATAGTAGTGCTTCTCTGATCAACGTCCACCAGCCTCGATATATCCTATAGCCTCTATGAGGATTTTAGATGCCTGTATTATAGTTAAACCGTTATCGTAGACGGGGGTGGCTTCGACTATATCCAAACCTGCCACCCTATATGAGGCTAGGTATCCGATTATATCGATAAGCATACCTGTATCTATACCATCCGGCTCAGGGTTAGCTACGCCTGGAGCGTAAGCTGGATCTAGTACATCCATATCGATCGATATATATAGAGGCTTCTCCCTATCCAGCTTCGAGTCTATCATAGATTTAACTCTTTCAGATCCTCTCTTCAAATCTAGCGTAGTAACGTATGGTATCCCTCTACTAGAAGCGAATATATATTCCTCTTTTGATGGGGCTCTCACACCTATATGAAGGGTGGATTTCACGTTACCGAGCTCGGTAACTCTTCTAGCTACCGTCGCATGGCACAGTCTACTATCTAGATATTCGTCTCTAAGATCGAAGTGTGCATCTAGGAAGACCACCTGGATCTCCGGGAGGGCTTCTACAGCTCCTAAAGTTAGGGTGTGCTCCCCACCTATGATAACAGGTATTTTACCATACCCTGCTATCTCGGAGACGACGAGTTTAACCATACGTACCACTTCCTCCGCGGAGAGAGATTCATGTAGATCTCCTATATCGCAGAACATGACATCCTCGAAGTCGATACCGGATCTTATGCTATACGTCTCTAAACCGTCGATAACTACACGGATAGCTGAAGGTGTGAATCTCGATCCAGATCTAAACGTCGATGTCCCATCGAAAGGTACGCCTAAGATGATGTATCTAGCTTCATCGAATCTACGTTTAGATCCAAGCATAAGTTTAGATGGCTTAACGTATAGATCTATGTATCCCATATACTCTCCCTCGATCTATATTCGTGAGATCGGTATAGTATACTTGTATGGATGGACGGGATACTTATACCTAATCCTCTGATATCGATCTTTAAACGCGGCATCCTGATGGATCCACTGTACGTATAGGCTAATATCGATGCTATCACAGTATATGCATCGTAGTGATGCGCTCGATAACGTTCGCTACAGGTAATCCTAAGAAGGCCGAGGAGGTTCGAAGGATCCTTAAACCTTACGGTATAGAAGTGGATGTAGCTAAGGTTCATAAGATCGAAATTCAAGATGAGAATATCGAGAGGATAGCTGCGTTTTCAGCTAGGATTCTATCTAGGAGGATCTGTAAACCTCTGATCGTGGAAGATACAGGTTTATTCATAGATGCGCTTAAAGGCTTCCCCGGATCATACTCTGCATACGTGTATAGGACGATAGGGTTGACAGGCGTATTGAAGCTTATGGAAGGTATCGATGATAGGGATGCTGTGTTCAGATGCGTGGTTGCCTACTGTGAACCTGGAGGTAAACCTATCGTATTTAAAGGTGAGGTTAGAGGGCGTATAGCCTATGAGATAAGGGGTGATGCTGGATGGGGTTACGATCCGATATTCGAACCTGAAGGGTATGGTAAAACGTATGCTGAGCTAGGAGTATATAAGGATGAAGTTAGTCATAGAGCGGAAGCCTTCCGAGAATTTGCGAGATGGTATATTAGATCGAAGAATATAGTTTAAATATTTGGTGATCCAGCTAGTTTTTCTAGCTTGGGTATAGGAGGGAATGTTGTTTGAAGAAGAGAGCGCATGCTAGGGGGAGATCTCATTCGAAGAGACCTATAAGTAAGAGACCTCCCTCCTGGTGTACGTATACTCCTGATGAAGTCGAAGCTTTAGTAGTTAAACTAGGAAGGCAGATGGTACCGCCCAGCATGATAGGTGTTATCCTAAGGGATCAGTACGGTGTACCTCTAGTTAAGAATATAACTGGTAAGAGTGTAACCGAGATTCTAAGGGAGCATGGGTTGGAGTCTAGCATACCGGAGGATCTCGCAAACCTCCTTAAGAAAGCTGAACGTTTGAAGAAGCATTTAGATGTCTATAAGAGCGATGGCTCCAATAAGAGGGCTCTTCAGCTTATAGAATCGAAGATACATAAACTGGCTAAATACTATAAGAGTATAGGGAGGCTACCTGAAGATTGGAGTTATAAGGCGGCTATACTATCGGCAGGTTAGGTATGAGTAGGGATTACACTAGGTTTGTAGATGAAGCTGGAAAGCTATCGGTAGCTATCTGCGAACGAGCTTATGAGAATCAGCCTGTAATGATTCTAGGGCATAATGATGCCGACGGTATATCTGCTACCGCTATAGCCGCTAAGATTCTATATAGAGCTGGTGTGAAGTTTCATGCTAGGGTGATTAGGAGGCTCGATGCATCTGAGCTTGAGAGAGCCTCCAGTTCGGGTAGGATGGTTATACTATGCGATATGGGTAGCGGCTATCTACACCTACTATCGAAATATAGTTGGGTTAGCGGTTTAGCGATACTGGATCATCATAAACCTGAAGTAGCTGAGCCGCCGTCGAACTCTATACATGTCAACCCGTATCTATACGGTGTGGATGGAGAATCGGAGATAAGCGGTGCAGGTGTAGCTTATATAGCGTTAAAAGGCTTCCCTAGGGTTGAGTATAGGGATCTATCGATTCTAGCTATCGTAGGAGCTTTAGCTGATATGCAGGATGTAGATGTGGGACGAAGTTTGAAGGGTGTGAACAAGCTTATAGTAGAGGAGGCCGAGAGGGATGGCTATATCGGTGTTCAGCGGGATCTACTCCTACCTGGGAGGGAGAGTAGGCCTCTACATACAGCTCTCGCAGGTTTGGTTAATCCTTTTATACCAGGCTTATCAGGCGATGAGGATGCATGTGTATCCTTCCTCTCTAAACTAGGGATAAGCTTAAAGGAATCTGGCAGATGGAGGACCCTATCCGATCTATCCAACGAGGAGAAGCAGATGCTTTTCAACGAGCTTCTGAGATATCTTGCTGAGAATAACTATCCTACATCGACTCTTAAGAACCTTATAGGGGTATCCTACATCCTTCAGAGGGAGAAGAGGTTTAGCTATATGAGGGATGCTAGGGAGTATGCATCTCTCCTTAACGCCTGTAGTAGGATGGGGCTGCATGGCTTAGCTTTAACGATAGCTATGGGCGATAGAAGGGTTGATTTGATAGCTAAAGCTGAAGCTGTTTACGGAGAGTATCGCGGGAAAATATCTAGTTATATCCGTACTATTACATCGGAACCCGGTAGGATAGTCTCGATGGGTAAGTTCTATCTTGTGAGATGTTTGGATTTAGTCGAAGAGGATCTTCTGAGCGTAGTAGCATCTATAATAACTGAATCCTACCTAGCAGATAGGGGTATGCCCGTGATAGCTATATCTGGAGCCGCCGGTGGAGAGGTTAAAGTATCGGCTAGGCTACCTAGAAGCGGTAGAGTCCAAGCTATAGATTTAGGTCTCGTTATGCGTAGAGCGGCTAGTAAGGTTGGAGGCGAAGGTGGGGGGCATTCGGTAGCAGCTGGAGCCTACATCGCTAAGGATAGAATAGAAGATTTCGTAGCAGCTTTGATAGAGGAGATGGGTGGATGATGTCTCTATCGGCGAAGCTATCTTTCCATCTACCCTTCCGTCTAGCTTGGATATTCTCCGAAGCTTTAAAGCCAGACGATAAGCTTCTACCTCGAGGACTGTCTATAGGCTACAAGGTTAGCGGTGAAGGGTTGGAGGTATACATCGAGTATGGTTTAGATATCGGCTCTTTCGCATATGCTTTAGACGATATATTGATGCATATAGCTATGCTCGAAAATCTGTTCGCGAAGCTAGGTATCGATCTTTCAAAGAGTTTATAAGGCTCTGAGTATAGCCCTTTCTAGAAGGCTATGCCGAAACCTAGAGTAAAAGCGAGGGTTAAAGCTGAAGCATGGTATCCTGTATATGCTCCCCCTGCTTTCGGAGAGGTTGAGCTTCCGGCGGTTGTTAGCGATGATCCTTCTAAGCTTATAGGTAGCGGCGTCGAAGCTACCTTATACGATATAACTGGGGATTACAGCCATATCAATATCAAACTCAGGTTCCAGATAGTAAGGGTTGAAGGGGGGAAAGCGTATACGGAGTTTAAGGGTGAGGAGTATCTCGGAGACTATCTTAGAAGTCTTGTTAGGAGGGGGAGTAGTAAGGTTGATAGTATATTCGATGTAGAGACTAGAGATGGGTATAAGCTTAGGATATTCCTCTTATGCTGTACGGCTAAGCGTATAAGTCGTAGTCAAGCTAAAGCTATTAGGAGTATAGGAAGGAGGATTATGGTTGAGAAGGCTTCAACTTTGAATTTCACACAGTTCGTCCAGGAGGCTGTTCTAAGTAAGCTTGCATCAGATGTGTACAACGAAGCTAAGAAGATAGCTCCGTTGAGGCATGTAGGTATTAGGAAGATTAAGGTTCTAACGAAGCTCGTCGAGAAAGCTGAGGAGGTTGAAGCGGTAGCCGAGGCTCAGAATTCGTAGGTTCGTTTAATGCCTATGAGGAGTAGGGTTAAACCTAGCGATGCTATCAGGATGGATATGAAGTATGGCGTTAACTCCCTTCTGATAGCTACTACGAAGTATAATCCGCCGAAGCTTATTAGGAGTATGCCTATACCTAGGATTGGTAGCCTTGCCTCGTCAACTAGGAGATCAGCTATACTTAGGATCGATAGTACCGCTCCGAATATTACGAGTGTAGATGGCACCACGATATTCTCAGTCCCAGGTAGGTGGAAGGTTATGAATAGCGAGATTCCCAGGGTTAGTAGCGCTAAACCTGCTATCGATATATACGTCAGCTTCGCTGTAGCCATACTCTACAGAGGGTTGTAGAGTAGGCGAATTAAGATTTTTACTCTAGCATATAGTAAATACGGTATTCGATAGCTTCATAGAAATACAATGTGACAAGTCTATCTATACTACTATGTTAGGAAGCCTTAAGCTGCGAGGAGCGAAGGTTGGAGGATCCAAACAGTTTGGGTAAAGGAGGCTTCTAGATAGATGCTTCAACTCTTCTCCGCTTCGATAGTATTCGGAGAAGGAAACCCTAGAATTACCCTATAGAGATATCGAAGGTTTGATGGTAAATCTTCAGCATGGGATCGGTTAAAACCGCTACCAATTCATGGATTTTGAGGTGATTATTAATGGCGGAGGTATGGAAATATTCATGGTCTACCCCCCGGGGGGGTAGATGAAGGTATAGGTCGAAAGCTTAAGGGTTTTCTATGGATGTTGGAGGAGTGGGGTTATGCTAGATGGGTGTGGAGCTAGGATGGTTAACTTATCCTTCTAGGTATCGAGCAAAGTATATGTGAAGCTTCGGTTAAAGTCTCGTCGATCCCTCTAAATGGGATGGATAGGGTATTCGAGTATCTGAGGTTTTCCATCCTGTATCTCCAGCTATGCTCGATCCGATAGAGGGATAGAGAATATATAGGTTCTGAAAGTTTATCGGAGGTGTGGCTAAACCTAGGTTCCTAGGTATCTGTTCGACGAAGGCCCCGCTATATCTTGAAGTTTTAAACTACAACTATCGTGGAGGTTGTTTCTCCGTCATCTACCGGTATCGTAGGTGGTAACGTTTTATCCGATCTTACGCTATATCTGTATTAGCATAGTATCAGCATATATCGAGGTGGTTTCGGGAGCTGCGTCGTACTGTAAGGGTGGATAGAGATAGTCGGATACCGCTTATAGGGTGTATAGCGTTCGGGGTGGTAGATAGGGGGACGAATCTACTTCAGGTTAGACCTACGACGATATGTAACCTTTCATGTATCTATTGCTCTACAGATGCTGGACCTAGATCTAGGGTTAGATCGACCGAGTATATAGCGGATCCGGATTACCTGTACGAATGGGTTTTAGAGGTTGTAAGGTATAAGGGGTCTAAAGGTATAGAGCTTCATATAGATACAGTCGGGGAGCCTACGACCTACCCATACCTCGTCGATCTAGTTCAGAAGATTTCATCTATAGATGGCGTCGAGGTTGTATCGATGCAGAGTAACGGTATCCTTCTAGATGAGGGGAAGCTTGAGGATCTAAGGGATGCAGGCCTATCTAGGTTAAACCTATCTATGGATACTCTGGATCCGGAGAAGGCTAGGTTTATAGCCGGGGATGAATCCTACGATGTGGATAGGGTTAAAACTGTAGCTGAATACGCCGCCGGTATGGATGGTTTAGATCTACTCGTAGCACCGGTATGGATACCTGGCGTTAACGATCAGGATATACCGGAGATAATAGAGTATAGTTTGAGGATAGGTGCTGGTAAGAGGTGGCCTCCCCTAGGTATACAGAAGTATGAAGTACATAAGAGGGGTAGGAAGCCGTATGGTGTTAAGCCATTCTCCTGGGGTAGATTCTATAGAGAGCTACGTAGATTAGAGAGGATCTACAACGTTAAACTCGTACTGGGAGCTGAGGATTTCGGTATTCACCCTAGACCTATGATACCATCCCCTCTAACCGTCGGTATGAAGGTGGAAGCTGAGATCGTAGCTCCAGGTTGGCTTAGAGGGGAGCTGTTAGCGGTAGCTAAAGGTAGGGTTATAACGGTGGTAGGTGTAGGTGAGGAGCTTATAGGTAGACGAGTATATCTGCGGATGATAGGCTGTAAGCATAACGTATATCTAGCTAGGATCGAAGGTTGAACCGGTATCCAATCTATAAGCTACTATGTAAACATTTATATGTGCTGTGTAGTAGATTACACTGGATGCTATGAATGTACATAGGGTATCGGCTAGAAGGGTAGCCGTAGTAGCTGTATTCACAGCTTTATCTATAGCTTTAGCGAAGCTTCTACCGAATATACCTATAGTAGGTTTACCTCAAGGTCAGGGTAGTATATCTCCCACCGTTATCCTCTACCCGATTATGGGTTTAATTCTAGGTCCGATCCTAGGATCTCTAACGGCCGTGATCGCTAACATCATAGTATGGATTATACCTCCTCAAACTATCTTCGGCCTCCTCACTATACCTGCTGGAGGCTTCTCTGCATACGTCTCAGGCTATATAGCTAGGAGACCTAACCTAGGATGGATGAAAGCTGCGGTTATACTAGCTATACTGGTAGGCTGCTGGTATCTTACGCCTATAGGGTTCGAAGCTCCGTTCTACCCTCTACCCCTACATGCTACAGCCGTAGTTTTAACTTTGATCTTCAATAGGAGGATTCATAGCTGGCTCGAGGAATCTAGTAGAAGCTATAGATCTATCGTAGCTCTCCTCGTAGCGTTCTTCGCAGGGATTATGGCTGATCATATGTGGGGTAACCTGATGTTCATACTAGGTGTAGGACTGTATATTCCTATGAAGACTATCCGCGATACGTTGAACGCTCTAGGCGTCTTAGCCGTGAGGATGGGTCTACCCAATATACCGCTCAAAGGGCTTGGCGACCTATTCATGTTTATGCTACCAGTATCTGCTGTGGAGAGGGTTACGATGACGGTTATAGCTACACTGATAGGTTTAGCTGTATTCAGAGCTTTGAAGAGGTATCTACCGCAGATCTGAAGGGTTTAGAGGATCTTCGCATACTCTACACCTGCATACTCTAGCGTACCTAAAACTAGCCTATGATAGATCCTACCCCTCCTCCTATCGTAAACCTCCTCTAGCTTAGCTTTCACCTCGATCCTATCTCCTATATGGAAAGCCGACGATAGGAATCCATCGAAAGATGTAAGCTCCTCGACATCGTATCTACGATCGCCTTCAAGCCATTCTGAAACGGATATAGAGTATACCGCTGGTAGGAATATACCCTCCCTATCGTCTACTATCTCGGCTTTAACCCTCGCTATACCGATAGATCTATACATCTTCTCCCCGTAGCGTTCGTCTACGAATAGACGTTCAGGATGCACCGAGAAGTAGGTATCTTTGAAGACTCCTCTCTGCCACATCCTACCGTATATCCTCCTCAAATCATCTACACCTATAGGGTAGTGTTTCAGCTTCTCGTAAACCGATCTCTCGATATGATCTAGTGGAAGCTCCTCGACGACGCCGCTCCTCTTGAGATCTAGGATAGCCTCCTTAACCTTTAGAGACTCCTCTAAACCGTATACGGTGAGATCTATATCGGAGAATGTAGGGTTATGTATCCCCAATAGTATGGAGCCTGTTACACCGAACGATCTCCACGGTATACCTGATATGCTTGAAAGTGTATCTACAAGCTCTATAAGCTTATCTTCGAGTGTATCTTTCGGTCCTCGATGTACGATCTCCTCTAGCCGCTCTTCGGGTTTAAGATGCCTAACTATCCTTTCGATAGGGATGCACGGCATCTCAACCCCCCATGCATCTAGATACTTGACATAGTATGGATACCTATCTAGTATCTTGAGAGCGTTCTTCAAGGATAGCATACTGTAAACCTTCAACAACCTCTCGTAGGCTAAACCCTCCCTATCTCTCCATAAGGTGGAGGTATTCTCTGTAGCGATATACCTCGGGTAAGCTACTACGTATCCATCAGGGTGGACTTCTCCTACGACGCAGAAGAATATACGCTCAGGTGTCTCTACGAAATCTCTATCCTTGAACTGGCCTGATCTACGTATAGCTGTCAAGCCACGATAAACCTGTATTCGATAGTTTAAAATCCTATCTCCTCCATACTTCTTCTATATTAGAGGGATGCGGTTGGTTTATGCCTAGATCGAGACGGATATCGTGGTGCCTGAATTGCGGTGTTCCGTTGCTGCAGAGGGTATGCGGTATATGCGGAGGCTTAGGTGTGGATGTAGAGCTTACAGGTTTAGCAGATCCTAGACCTGCTTTCGAGGGTGATCTACGTCGTATAGATGAAGGGTTGAGGGGATCGTTCGATACGGATCTCCGTAGTCTCGGATTAGACGGTATGCCTATAGTCGTTAATAGGTTACCGTATATGGATGAAGCTTTCGAAGTAATCGTAGGCGGGGTTATCGTAGCGCATACATTCTTCGATCTGTATACGTTGAAGTGGAGGTTGAAGCCGTTTAGATGGCTTTGTAGGATGCTTCTCGAAGAAGGCTTGCTACCTGCTATCAAGCTATACTCTAAACCTAAGGGTAAAGGATTTCTCGAAGATCTACCAGCTTCTAGTAGCTTTAGCGATGGCTATATAGCTCTCGTCGATAGGGATGGGCAGCCGGTAGGTTTAGCTGAGTCGATCGATAGGCGTATATACGTTGTTAAGACGTGGGGTGGAAGCGAATGCTGCGAGTCTATCGTTAAACGTAGAAGCTTGGATGATATTCTTAAAGCGAATATCGAGGGGGTGGAGCTAGCTAGATCTAGAGCTTGTAGGTTTACGGTTAAGATGGGGGGGAGGTTCGGTTCATCTCATCTCACGGTAGCGTATTCTGGCGGTAAGGATAGTTTAGCTACGTTATCGATAGTGTTAGAAGCAGGGTTGGATCCACAGCTAGTATTCAACGATACCGGTCTTGAGCTACCTGAGACTATAGATAACGTCCGTATGATCGCCGATAGATTCTCTCTAGATATCCTAGAAGCATCTGCAGGCGATGCTTTCTGGAGCTATCTAGACGTCTACGGTCCACCGGCTAGGGATTATAGATGGTGTTGTAAGCTGTGTAAGCTTACACCTACGAGTAGATTGTATAGGAGGATGTTTCGTGAAGCTGTAAGCTTCATAGGGCAGAGGAGGTTTGAATCGAGGAGTCGCCGCCGCTCTAAACCTGTAGGGCGTAATAGGCTTCTAACTAACGTAATCTACTGTGCACCTATAAACGATTGGAGTATGATGCATGTATGGCTATACTTGAGGAGGGTGAAGCTTGATACCTGTGCTAACCCGTTGTATCGTGAAGGATTCGATAGGATAGGATGCTATCTATGCCCATACTGTAACGTAGCCGAGTTTAGGGAGGTTGAAAGGCTGCATAGAGATCTATGGTATAGATGGCTAAGCTATATAGATGTATGGGCTTCTAAGCTTGGATACGATCGAGTATACGTTGAGAGGCATCTCTGGAGGTGGGTTGGTATGCCGTCGAAGATATCGAGTTCCTTCAGGATCTATCCGCCCATCAGGATCGATGTGGATAGTAGGGTTAGATGCTTGAAGACGAGGTTATGCGACGGTAGCGTTGTGAAGCTAAGTATACCTAGAGGGTTCGATCTATATCTCATGGATGCTTCATGCTATGTGTACGGTATAGATTTCAGATCGAGGGGCCATATAGCTGTAGCTTCAACCGGTAGCTCCCGTATATACGTTAACGTGGAGAGGGGGGAGGCTACCATCATAGCGAGGGGTGATGGGTTGAAGTATCTCTTAAAACCTTTAGTTAGATCCCTATTCTGTGCGAGGTGCGGTTTATGCATCGATATATGTCCATCGGGAGCGTTAACATTCTCAGGTAGGTTTGTATTCGAAAGCGGATTGTGTAGTAGGTGTGGTCTATGTGTGCAGGTATGCCCCTCGCTAGCTGTAGGGTTTAGGGTTTTATCGGATCGTCTAGAACCGGTATGTAACGTATAGGATCTGCTCCTCCTATATATTTTATATCTGGTAGCGTTATATCTAGGTAGCCTATCACGTATGGTATCCGTAGTATCGGTAGGAGGATTTTCAGATGCTTAAGCTGATACCCTTCATCTGTATGGTGGAAGAGTTCTACGCTACGTCTGTCAGGGGGTCGGCGACTTGGCTAGGATAGTAGATGTACCGTATATCTCTAGGGTTGAAGGGAAGAGTGCTCTCGAGATAAAGATGAGAGGCGATACTATAGAGGATCTAAAGTTTAGGATCTACGAGGCTCCCAGGTTTTTCGAAGCATTCCTAATCGGTAGAAGGTATTACGAGGTGCATGAGATAGTCTCTAGGATATGCGGTGTATGCCCTGTCACTCATCAGATAACTGCTTTGAAATCTATCGAGAAGATACTAGGTTTAGAGGTTCCTGAGCATATACGGTATCTTAGGGAGCTTACAGCTATAGGCGGTATCTTGAGTAGCCATGCTCTACACCTATTCGCTATGGCTCTACCAGACTATACCGGTCACCCCGATATAATAGCTATGGCTAAGGATCAACCTGATATAGTTAAAGCCGGCTTCAAGATTAAGGAGGTAGGCGATAGTCTAGTCGAGATCATAGGTGGTAGGAGCGTGCATCCAGTATCTACGATCGTAGGAGGGTTTACATCTATACCTACAAGAGAGAGGTTGAAGAGGTTTAAGGATACGCTTATCGAAGCTAGGAATCTAGCTCTGAAACATTCAAGCTTCATATCCAGTCTCGACTATCCTAGATTCGAACGTAGATCTGAGCATATAGCCTTCTACGATAGAGGAGATTATCCCGTGAACTATGGTATCGTCAAATCTACCGAGGGGTTAGAGTTGACGGAGGACGATTATAGACGTCAGGTATACGAGGTTGAGGTAGGGTATTCCACCGCTAAGCATTCATACGTTAAGGGTAGAAGTAGCTTTATGGTCGGACCCCTTCCACGTGTAAACATAAACTACCGCAACCTCTCGGATGATGCTAAGGATATACTCTCATCTAGTATGTTCAGGTTTCCATGCTTCAACCCGTTCGCATCCAATATAGCTAGGCTAGCCGAGATAATAACGTTAATAGATAAAGCTTTGATGATCATAGATGAGAAGCCTCTAGAGGGTAGGCCGCATGTTGAAGCGAAGCTTAGAGCAGGTGAAGCTTCAGCTATAACCGAAGCTCCTAGAGGCTTAAACTTCCATAGCTACCGGTTGAACGATAGCGGCGTGGTTACGTATACATCGATAGCTCCACCTACATGTCAAAACGCAGCTAATATCGAAGCCGATCTACTAGAATACCTTAAAGACTATACGGATAGAAGCGATTATGAGATAGCCCGTAGAAGCGAGATGCTCGTTAGAGCATACGATCCATGCATCTCATGCGCGACGCATTTCCTAGAAGTTAAGATCTCACGGGTATAGCTCATAGGAAGTATGGCTTCCTCCTAGCTATAGCTTCTAGGAAAAGCTTCCTGAGGTACTCTCTATCCGCTCCGCTCCTTATAGCCTTCAATATATCTACATGGTTATCGTATCTTAGTAGGCATGGTTTAAGCTCGCCTCTAGAAGTAACCCTTAGCCTATCGCAGTATCTACAGAAATCTGGGTTATGCATAGGTTTAACAAGCTCCACCTCCACACCGTCGGGCAGTATGTATCTAGGCCTGCTATGGATGCCTCTATAGTACATATCTACAGATATCCTAGATAGGAGATCTTCAACCCTATCTAGAGGTACGTGGAGCCTATCGTATACCCATCCATCCGCTACCCCTGCTCTCTCAAGCTCTATAACCTGTAGTATCGCTCCAACCTTAGCGGCGTATCTAGCCATATCTAGGATGTCATCTTCGTTCATACCCTTCAATAGAACCATGTTAATCTTAACAGGGTTTAACCCTGCTTCGATAGCCGATTCGACCCCATCCAGAACCCTATGTAGGAGGTCGAAACCTGTGATCATCCTATAGGTATCCCTATCCAAAGTATTAACCGTGACGTTTACACGCTTCAACCCGGCTTCCGCAAGCTTATACGCGTAATCCGATAGCAGCACACCGTTGGTGGTCATCGAAACCTCTTCCACACCCTTCAATCCATGTATCGAGGATACTAGATCCACTATATCCCTCCTTAGGAGCGGTTCGCCTCCCGTAAGCTTAACCCTATCCAACCCAAGCTCGACGCCGATACCAACTATGGATAGAAGCTCATCTATACTAGCGTCACCTCTCCTATCGCTATCGTAAACCTCCCCCTCCCTATGGCAGTATACACATCTAAGGTTGCATTCACTCGTAACAGCTATCCTAAGGGTGGATAGCCTACGTCCATATCCATCTACTATAGGCAAATATTCGAACACCGCTATAATCAGTTATCCTCCCGAAGCTTAAACGTTATACTTACACCGATCGCTTCAGCTGCGGAGTATACTCCGCCTCGTAGATACCTTGCTTCGGTATGCATAGATTCCTAGAAGGATAACGATACCTTGAGTAATCTATGTTCGATTCGTTATCTATATCCACCGGAAAGCTAATATACCGCTCGTATGGGTTGGTAGTTTGAGGTTGGAAACTTCATGTCTGTATCGTTTAGAGCTGTCGTAGTCGGTAAGATCCTCGAGAAGCTACCTAGCGGTGAGGAGGTTGTACGTATAGATCTAGCTGAGGAGAAGCCTGCCACCCCGCCTATAATCATGGATACCAGTAGGTTAGAGCAATCAGAGATAGCTAGAGAGGTTCTACCCGTGGTAAGCCAGATGCTATCATCCCTACCTATATCTCGTGCTACGGTGAGAGTTCCCAGGGTTACACTCGTACTTACGAGGGATGAATGGGATCAGCTACAATCTAAGCCTGATCTAGGAGATGAACTCACCGTAACGATCGTAGGAAGCGATATCCGTATATCTAAACCCTAAGCATATAGAGGTATGGGTGGATCCTCACCCATCTACGTTCATCGAATACATAGCCCGACTCACCCTCGGTTAAAGGTCTTACTATGAGTAGCGCACCGACCCTACGAGCTAGAAGCTCCATATACGGTATAAGTTCTGGCGGCGGTCTGATAGAGTATACGATCTCGACGCCGCTATAATCATCTACTTTAAGATTCGTTACATCATCCAGCTTAACCTCTAGATCTGGGCATACCGATCGAGTATAGTTTAAAGCCCTTAGATCCCTATCTACCGCGATAACCCTAGCCTCTGGTAGCCGCTTCTTAAGATTACATGCTATCCAAGGGTTGAACCCGACTCCAAACTCGACTATAGCTCCTCTACCGCTATACAGTTTAGCTATAGCTTCGACGATCATATAGGTATCCGTTAGCATCCCCCACCATACCTTACTAGTATACCGTCTACCTCAGCTTAAACCTCCGGTTCAACGTAGCATCCGAATACACCCAACCGTCTACTACGTACGATGATAAGCTTAAGTTTTACGAATACTCTCCTAGCCTACGTAGTATAAGCGATTCAAGCGTTATACCTATCCTAGAAGCTTCCTCTAAAGATATACTATAGGTTCCACCCTCTCTCTTAAGGTATCTAGGATGTATGAGAAGCCAATCCATACCCGATCCTTTAAATTTAACCGCTATGTACGGTGTAGCTCCGAAACACTCGGAGAACCTTACAAGCTGCTCCACACCCTTCTCCCCTACATAGATCCTCCTCCTAGACGTCGTCTTCACTTCGATCGCTACTATCAAACCTCTACGCCCAGCTATGATATCTGGTCTATCCATCTTAGTCCCGCTACCTGAGCTTGGAGCTCTAACTACAGCGAACCCAAGCCTAGATAATCTACGAGCTAGAAGCCTCTCGTAATCTATGCCTCTCATAAAACTGATTATAAAAATTGTGTGTAGGAGGGTTTAAACTTATGTTTAACCTAGCTCCCTAGCCCACTCAGGTTTGAAGAACGGCTTCTCCGATTCGCTCCTCTCCCTCAGGTTTCTAAGCTCCTCCAATAATATCTTCTGCTCTATGCTAGCTACGAGTAGCCTCGTCTCCACTACTTTATCTGGGTTCACCGATATACTTGTCGCTCCCTCCCTTACTAGAAACTCTACCACCTCGGGATAGTTGGATGGAGCTTGCCCGCATATACTGGTGGTAACCCCATGCCTCCTACATATCCTTATAACATGGCTTAAAGCTCTCAAAACAGCTAGATTCCTCTCATCGTATATCTCCTGAACCGAGGCGTCATCCCTATCTATACCTAGTATCAGCATCGTAAGATCGTTTGTACCGAAGCTTACACCATCTATACCATCCTCTATGAACTTATCTATCAGTAGAACCGTGCTCGGCACCTCCACCATTATCCACACCTTGAAATCTGGTCCTCTAACAAGACCCTCCTCCTCCATAATCCTCTTAGCTAGACGCAGCTCCTCCACCTTTCTAACGAAAGGTATCATAACCCATACATTCTTAAGCCCATACTCCTCCCTAACCTTCCTTATAGCTCTACATTCAAGCCTGAATATATCCGGCTCTTTGATGTATCTGAAGGCCCCTCTATAACCTATCAACGGGTTAGGCCCTACATGCCCAGCCTCCCTCTCATACTTCTCCCCACCAGGTAACGCTAGGAACTCGTCAGGCTTGAAATCTAGGAATCTATAGACGACCGGTTTAGGATAGAACGCTTGAGCTACCATCCTTATACCTTCGGCGAAGGCATCTACCATACGCTGCTCCCCGCCTTCCTCGATAAGTAGCCTCGGATGCTTACCTACGCTAAGCATCAGATGCTCAGCTCTCAGGAGACCTACACCATCAGCCTGGGTCTCCGTAGCTATCTTCTCAGCTACATCCGGTATAGATATGTTAACGTAGATCTTAGTAGCCGTAATCGGTGTAGGAGCCGCTAACACTCCTACCGCCGGTGCCGTAGGCGTTATAGGAGCTACAGGTTTAACCGCCTCTTCGATTATACCTTCATAGATCACACCCGTCTTAGCATCGACTGTATAGTATCCTCCGTTCGCTAGGATCTGCGTAGCGTTCTTCGTACCCACTATACACGGTATCCCAAGCTCCCTAGATACTATAGCGGCGTGACACGTCATTCCACCTTCATCCGTTACTATAGCTCCAGCTATCCTCATATATGGAACCCAATCCGGGTTCGTCATCTTAGTAACCAGTATATCGCCTTTCTCCATAACCTTAGCAGCTTCCTCATGGGTTAAAGCTATCTTAACCCTACCGGCGTATACACCTGGGCTAGCTGGTAAACCTTTAAGGACAACCCTACGTTCAACGGTAGCACCAGGCTTCTCGGCTTTAACCTCCTCCCTAGGTTTAAAGCTCCATACAGTCTCGGGTCTCGATTGAACTATGAATATATTCTCCGGGAAAGGTAGATCTCTATCTACCGCGAACTCTATATCCTGAGGATGACCGTAGTGATCCTCTATCCTTTTAGCGAGTTTAGCGAGATACTTAGCCTCCTCATCCGTTAAGCTCGGAGCATTCCTCCTCTCCGATGGCACCTCTAAGTGTACCGTTTTACCCGTCCTCGGATCGCGTACATACTCGACAGTCTTCTCAGCTATCTCCTTCTCCAGTATCTCGAAGGTTTTCTTATCGACTATGAATCTGTCCGGTGTTACAGCTCCAGATACTATAGCCTCTCCTAGACCCCACACAGACTCTATAACTATCTTATCCCTATCACCAGTCACCGGGTGTATCGTGAATATAACGCCTGCAGATCTACTGTTAACCATCTTCTGAACAGCTACGCTTATCAATACGCGTTCATGAGCGAAACCCTTCTGAGTCCTATAGAATATAGCTCTAGGAGTGAATAGGCTAGACCAGCATCTCTGTACATACCTAACAACCTCATCCTCCCCTCTAACGTTCAGGAAGGTTTCCTGCTGTCCTGCGAAGCTAGCATCTGGTAGATCCTCGGCGGTAGCAGACGATCTGACGGCTACGAATACAGAATCCGTACCTATCCTCATACATAGCTTCCTATAGTATTCGGTTATAGCTCTACGTATATCTACAGGCATCTCTACGGATTCTATCAGAGCTCTAACCTTACGCGAAGCCTCCTCATACTGTGTAGGATCCTTCGGATCCTTTATCGTCTCCCTAAGTATATCGTAGATCTTACCGGCTATCCCCGTCTCCTCTATGAACTTCTTATATGCGTAAGCCGTGACGGCGAACCCTGGGGGTACAGGTATCCCCGCGTTTATCATCTCACCTAGATTCGCATTCTTACCTCCTACGAGCCCCACATCCCTCTTACCCAATTCCTCGAACCATAGAGTTAGAGCTGTCTCCTTACCCATAGTCTCCACCTAGCTCGATACTATTAGAGACGTATACTCTAGACTGGGTATAGTCATATTTTAACGTTGCGATAAGAGGCTCCATCCGCGATGTACGATCGCCCGATCTGAAGATCGATCCGTAGAATAGCTACGATCCAGATACATAGCTTCGGATCCTCTGCTGATAGAGTTCTCGTCTAAGTAGACGGCTATGTTCCACCCATATCTCTAAAGGTATCTCAAGCCTTTCAGAGATCCTAGATAAAGCCTCCCCTATACTCTGGTATACCATAGGCTTCCTCTTCAAAGCGTTACGTACATGCTCCCTTACATGCCACACGCCTACAGGCATTATATACCCTGGATGAACCTCCCTCAGTATCAAGACCGATGCCTGCCGTCTGATAGAGTCTAGATACTCCGCGACGGCGAGCCTAGCAGCGTAGTAGCATCCACCGATAGCAGCGTAGCTTCTCCTACCATGGTACCCCTCCCAATCACCCTCTACGATAGGCATCCTACCATCTGGGTTCCACACGGTTTTAGGATACCATGCCTCTATAGATTCGTAGCTCCAGAAGCCCGGTATCATCAGTATCTCGAACCTGTTATCTAGGTATACCGATTCGAAGAGTAGGTATACTGGGATAGGTGGATAACGTTTAACGTTTCCGAGAAGCTTCTCGGATATCATGGAATCTACCGCTGTTATACTCCACCTAGTAGGTACCAGTCTACGGTTCGATCCTACACCGAGTAATCCTAGACTAAAAGCTTTCTGTATAGAGCTCACAGGGACACCAGATCTATATAGATCGAAGACTGCGTCTACAGCTCTAAGATCCCTATCGTAATACGCTTCCTCTATACGTCTATCTACGTAGATATTCCCCTCCAACCTAATCTTCGATATAGGTGCAGATGCACCTAGCGGCTGAACCTCATCATCAAGTATCAAGGATACTCTAGGCTTCCTAGCTAGTTTAACCTCTAGATCGACCGGCTTCTGAGACATAGCTATCTCCTGAAGGGTTTGTAGGAGTTCATCGGGGTTGGAGGCTGAATCTACATGTAAAGGCTTCTCCCCTCTAAGGAGTATGCTACGAAACCTAACTATATCCTCTATAGACATACCAAACCAGTATTCAGGCGTATCGAGTATCCGTGTATCACCTTTGAAAGGCGGTGTTAAAGGCCCGACATACACCCTAGGATAGCCGAACCTACCTACGAAGACCCCTGGAGGCGACGACCCCTCTACATCTAGCTTATCGAAATACCTTACAGCCTCATACATAACGCTAGCTCTAACCACTATAGGACATCTATTCTTACCGCAGAGTAGATGTGCACCCTTACATAGAACGCATAACCTACTAGATCTTCTAGTATCGATAACCATCCTATCGACATCGAAAAGCCAGCTCATACCCTAGCTTAAGCTACAGCTCAGAACATTGTATCACATCACCCTAGATATTAATATTTATAGCTAGTACGTAGATAGCTGCTCGCTTTAGCTGTATAATAGATAAGTTTCTATGCACCGCTGCTTAAACCCGGATTATATGTGGAGGTTGAATGGGGCCGGGCGGGGGTTTAACCCCCAAGCCGATGCCGGGCAGGGGCTTCGAACCCCCGACTTCTGGTAGCCTCATCCTCCATATACGAGGGGCTATCTCCAGATTATGAGTCTCACCTCAACCCCCCTATAGGTAGGGTCTGGCGCTCTAACCGGCTGAGCTAGCCCGGCTTCCGTAATCTTATCTAGGTTCTAGGGAGTATTAAGTTTTATCGAGATATCCGCTAAGATTAGGCTTCATAGAATATGTGATGCTCACAACTTCCACGGTATACTTTGAGGTATACATATATTTCTACGTTATATATGTGAGTTTTACTCAGTAAACATTATATACCTGTCTACGTCTTTTTTATAGGCACGGGGCTTGTATAGCCTATGAAGGAGTTTAACAAGGATTACCTAGGGTTCGAGCTGGATCCCAGGGATATCGTAGTAGTAGATTCTACGCTTAGGGAGGGGGAGCAGGCGGCTGGCGTTGCGTTAACGTTGGATGAGAAGCTACGTATAGCTATTTACGACGATGAGGTAGGGTTAGATTTTATAGAGGTGTTCACCGGATATGGCGATAGGGAGAGGAGGTTTCTAGAGGGGATCAAAGATATTGGTTTAAGGAACGCTAAGATTCAGGTTTGGAATAGGCTTAGGAGGAGCGATATAGATCTATGTTTAAAGTATGATTTCGAATGGATATCTATAACCGCAGGATTCTCAGATATACATCTCAGAAGCAAGTTTAGATGTAGCTTCGAGGATCTCCTATACTCGTGTATAGAGCTTATATCCTATTGTAGGGAGCATAGTTTGAAGGTTTCGCTCCACCTAGAAGACTCCACTAGGACCTCCATCGATAGGCTGGTGAAGATACTATCCGAGGTCGATGTAGATAGGATTAGGGATTGCGATACCGTAAGCGTACTCGTACCTATAGCCGCCTATAATAGGATGAAGGTGTTAGCGGAGCATTCTAGAGGTATACCTATAGAGGTACACTATCATAACGATAGAGGGCTAGCTTTAGCTAACACCATCTCAGCTATACTCGCAGGAGCTTCATCTATATCCGCCACCTGGAACGGTCTAGGTGATAAAGCCGGGAACGCAGCGTTAGATGAGGTACTACTACTGATATACGAGCTTTACGGTGCGGATAGGTTTAACCTATCTAAAGCTGTAGATGCTAGCCTATACGTAGCTGAAGCCTCCCGTATACCTTTATACAGGTTTAAACCAGTCTCCGGTTACGATGTATTCTCGGTGCAATCTGGCATCCATCAGGATGGTATACTGAAGGATCCTGAAACCTATCAACCCTACCCACCTAAACTCGTAGGTAGGGATTGGCGTATAGTTCTAGGCGTAACCTCAGGTACACATGGATTATCATACCTATTAGCTAGGAGGGGATACAAGCTACCTGACGATGATAAAGCTAGAGAGATACTAGCGTACGTTAAAACTATAGCTGAAAATAAGAAGGGTTATCTAGATGACGACGATCTAGATAGGATAGCTAGAAAGTTCAACCTCGAGAATATACAGAGTTAGTTCTACTTCGACGCTAGATCTAAGATATATGGTAGCCCTCAGCCCGGTGCTACTATAACCTCGCTATCCTCCAAATCCTATCGCCTACATAGTGTATATTCCTGATGGCTCTCCCTCTATCCATCGATCTAATAGCTTCGCTATCCTTCAAAGCTATACCTAAAGCGATTATTTTACCATACCTTTCATCGCAGATCGCTACCAATCCACCCTCATCGAATAATCCTTCGATCCTAACTATACCTGGAGCCATAACATCGGCGCCGTCACATATATGGGGGATAGCACCCCGATCCACTACTACACGCGGTAATATACTCATAGCTTCATCGAAGAATAGAGTAGGGTACACATCACCATCAGCCTCGAATAGGAGGGGTCTCCCATCTAGGATGTATATCGATAAACCATCAGACTCCACCACCTCGTACCTCTCCACCTTAAGATCTATCCTAAGGTTAAACCTAGCCTTCAACCTCTCCAGTAGCAGAGCACCCTCCCTACGCTTAACATCCCTCCGCTTCAACCGCATACCTACAGTCTATATCACCTCTACGGTTTAACGTTTTACAAGAAACCGGGGGACAGATGTATGACTGGTAGAAGGAAAAGTTTTAAAGGAGATAATAATCTCCCTCTAAAGTAGGGATCATGAGCGAAATAACTTTCATGGTATTGGAAGAGAGTCTTGGTAAGATAGTTCTAGTTAAGCTTAAAGGAGGTAAAGCTCTACGAGGCTTACTCGAAGGCTACGATAAACATCTAAACCTAGTCCTATCTAAAACAGAGGATGTTACCGACGGAAACGAAGGCGTTAAGCTTGGAAGCGTCATAATAAGAGGGGATAACGTCATCCTAATATCACCGGTAGGAGGCTGAACACCCTATGGTTAAAGGAACATCCTCTATGGGGAAGTATGGAGGGGAACCCATCCATATAAGATGCCGTAGATGCGGGAGAAGATCCTATAACGTTAAGAAGAAAAGATGCGCAGCATGCCACTACGGAGAATCATCTAAGATAGCGAGATACTCATGGAAAAATAGGAAGATCAACGGAGAGAGGATCAGGTAGAATCGAGCCAGGACCGGTTAAAGTTTATGAGCCCCCAGCCTAACACTACTAGCCGTAGACGGGCCGGTAGATCAGACCGGTATGATCGCCCCCTTGGCGCGGGGGAGGTCGAGGGTTCAAATCCCTCCCGGTCCACTCCAACATATCCTAATCACGTCTACCGAATAACCTTATAGGCTCATTTAATCGTTCTAGCCTACATACACGTACTTAACTCATCCCCCCTAAAATCTACGGAGCTGAGTGTAGACTGGATAATATCTTGAATCTCTTCACCCGGATATTCTCCTTTACTCGAGCGAGGAACTATGATGCTATCCAATCTAACGGAGAATATAGGTTACCTGAATAGGATTATATGGGGGAGGATATTTGAGTAGGTCCACCCCCCGGGGGTAGACCATGAATATTTCCATACCTCCGCCATTAATAATCACCTCAAAATCCATAGATAATCCCTTCAGAAGGTTCTAATCGAGGGGAGGAGTGTATCTATCCTAGGTTTAAGCCTATGTTTGAATGAGCTGAAGTTATAGCGAATAACGGGGGTCATGTAGAGGTCCATGAATATTCCTCGATCTACCCTAGAACTCGAATCCTCCTTCGCCTCATCCCGTTTACGGCTTTGCTTAATATCCCAAACATCATCGCGGCTACGGATATAATCGAGGCCAACATCCATTCTCTGAAACCTCACTACATGTCATATACCGTCTCTACGTTAGTATCGAGTATTGCGTAGACAACGTTTCAGTTAAGGTTATCGATAGCATGGTATAGAATCCCTAGATAGTTTTAAGCTTAGACAATATTAGTGGTAGGTCTGTTACCACGAAGCTTGAAGAGTATAATATAATCTAAGGATCATCGGCGATGAAAGTATGGGTGGATTAACTAAGGAGCGACACTCGAAGATACATAGATAACTTCAAGGTATATCGCGAGAGAGTTCATGGGAGAAGAGATGGAGGGACCTAAGGAGGTCGCCGATAGGGTGATGGATATTGTGGTAGGGATTGCTGATCGAAGAAGCATCGTATAGAAGGTATGCGTCTCAGAATCTCGATAGATATCTAACGAGGATTCTCGAAGTAGCGAAAGCGAAGCCTACCAAAGATAAACTCCACCTATATGCTCGGAGGTCGAGGCTTATCAAGATATAGTTGCTGGTATCTTGGGTTATCAGATGCCTATCCACCTAATACTTATCTGTAAGTCATATTAGGGTATAAGGAGTGAGGAGAGAGTTTCATCTATGGCTTAGAGCGGCTGAGGATGATCTGGTAGATGCGAGAGATGCTCTAGTTAGAGGCAGGTATTTTAGGGTAGCATTCTACGCCCATCAAGCCGTCGAGAAAGTTTTGAAAGCTCTTTTCTTCGTAGTTAGAAGGGAGGATCCACCGAAGATTCACACGGTTACGGAGCTTTACGCCTTACTTAAAGAATCCAGCTTCAGGTTAGATAGAGATCTCGAGGATCAACTCTATATACTGAACAAGTACTATACGGTTACCATGTGTCCAGATGCTGCTAACGGCTTACCAAGCGAATCTGTCGATAGATTAGAAGCTGAGAGAGCTTTAAAGCTTGCAGAGGAGGTTCTAAGCTATGTTAGAAGGTATACCGAGGGATGTATCTGGAGATATAGAGAAGCTTATCTCAGCTATATCAAGAAGATTCAGATTAGATAGCGTCTATCTATTCGGAAGCTACGCTAAGGGTGTATGGATTAAAAGGAGCGATATAAGATCTAGTAGTGGTATCTAGGGATTTCGAGGGTATGCTGTTCAAAGATAGGATGAAGATCCTCTACAGGATAGCATGGGAGGCTGGTATAACGCGAGGCTTAGATCTAATACCTCTAACACCTACCGAATTACGGTGTAGACTCGAGGAGAGCATAACGTTAAGGGATGCATCTAAGTATTGGATTAAGATAGCTTAGAATACCGAGTAACATGAAGGAATCTTGGTTAGCATCCAAAATTGGATCTGGAGATATATTTGAGCGGTGCTCCGAGCTTCTCGTTTATAAGTAGTGATGAAGGGCTGGTTTTCTCGATCTAGAGTCTGTAATGGTTCTGATAGCCTCCATATACTCCTTGATACAAAACTTTTTAGGTGGGATCAAGGTTTAGTATACCGTAGGTTGTTTGATGGTATCGATGCACGAGGATTACCCGTTGATTTTAGAGGATGTTACCTTTACTTACGAAGGATCTAGGAAACCTGCGTTAAAGGATGTAGATCTAAAGATTAGAAGGGGTGAGATTACAGCGGTTCTCGGTAGGACTGGAGCAGGTAAGACTACGCTGATATACGCTATGGGCGGGGTTATTCCGAACTATGTTAAAGGTGAGCTTAAAGGTCGCGTTCTAGTCGAGGGTTTAGATACCAGGGATTATCCGCTCTACGAGCTAGCGATGCACGTAGGTGTGGTTATGGATGATCCTGAAGCCCATATAGTTTCGTTCACCGTATGGGAGGATGCCGCCTTCGGACCGTCGAACCTCGGTTTACCGAAGGATGAAATTCTGAAGAGGGTTGATTTCGCTCTAGATGCGACGAGGCTTGGAGCTTTGAGGTATAGGAATCCATACAACCTATCTGGCGGTGAGAAGCAGAGTCTCGCTATAGCTGGCGTTCTCTCGATGATGCCTAACGTTATAGCTCTAGATGAACCTACCTCTATGCTCGACCCCCTAGGTAGTATGAGGGTTCTCTCCGTCCTCAAGGAGTTGAATAGGAGGTATGGTATAACGGTAGTTCTATCGAGCTTCGATGCAGAGGAGATTATCGGTCTTGCTGATAGAATCGTAGTGTTGGATGGAGGTGAGGTGGTTATAGATGGAGGCTGTAGAGAGGTCATGCAGGAGGTAGATATGCTTGAACGTATCGGTATACGTATACCTGATGTTTCAAAGCTTTCGATGATGTTGAAGATGGAGGGTGTTTGGAGGGAGGGTTTAGCTATGGATATCGATGAAGCGTTTAAGCATATAGCCGATATGCTTAGGGATAAGCGTACCCCTCCGTTTAGGATAGACTCTGTAGCTAAGGAAGATATCGGTACATCGCTTACTAAACCTGTAGAACCTATAATCAGGATTAGGAGGTTATCGCATATCTATCCCAGTGGTGTTAGAGCTCTCCGCGACGTAAACCTTGATATCTATAGCGGAGAGTTTGTAGCTTTAATAGGGCAGAACGGTTCTGGAAAGACTACGCTCGCTAAATACCTATGCGGACTATTGAAACCTAGAGATAAGAGTATAGAAGTAATCGTTGATGGCTTAGATCTAAGGAAGGCTAGTATGAAGGAAATAGTTAGGAAGATCGGCTACGTCTTCCAGATACCTGAACAACAGCTTTTCTTCGCAACGGTCAGGGAGGAGATAGGATTCGGTCTTAGAAATATGGGTCTCCCTGAGGAGTATGTGGAGAGAAGGGTAGAGGAAATCATACGAATACTGGGATTGGAAGCTTATGGAGATAGTATTACATCCTCCCTCGATAGGGGGAAGAAGTTCCGTGTAGTACTAGGATCTGTTATAGCTATGGATCCGAAGATTATAGTGGTCGATGAACCTACTACAGGGCAGGATTGGATAGATTCGATATATGTGTGTAGGCTTCTCGACGATTTAAGAAGGAGGGATGGGAAAACCGTAATCATGATCACGCATGAGATGGAGCTTGTCGCTAGATTCGCCGATAGAGTTATAGTTATGCATGAGGGGGGGATAATCCTTGACGGTACCCCTAGATACGTATTCTCTAAACCGGAGATCCTACGGGTAACATGGGTTCAACCCCCTCAGATAACTAGGCTGAGTCAGATGCTATCCGAGTATGGCATCCCGGGAGATATATTATCCGTCGAAGATATGCATCGCTGTATCACGCATATCTTAGGGGGAGGAGTGGATGGTTCTACTCGAGTATGAAGCAAAGGATACTATCATCCATAGATTGAACCCTGCCGTGAAAGCTATATGGTTCGCATGCTGTACATTCCTATTCACATTATACCTGGAGCCACAGCCGCTTATAATACTGGCAGCCCAGATAGCCGTGGTCGGCTATCTATCTAGGGTGCCTTGGGTTAAGCTGCTTTCGAGAGCTTGGTGGGCTTATATAGGCTCCCTATTCGGAGGTTATACTGTATCGCTCTGGATTACAAGCCCAGAGCAGCTTTGGAGGATACCGCCGGAGTACGGATGTAGGGTCGTACTAGAGGTTACACCTAGAGGAACGCCTATCATAGGATATACGGCTATCACCTACGCCGGTTTACTATGGGGTACAGCGGTTACTATGAAGATAGCTTTAGCCGTAACAGCCGCATGTCTATTAACATATACCACGCCGATATCCGATATAGTATCGTTAGTCGGGAGGATCCTACCCTACAAAATCTCCTTCATAGTGATGACAGGGGTTCGATTCTACCCGGTCCTCCTCGAGAGGATTCAAGGGATAATAGATGCGGCAAGATCTAGAGGGTGGGAAGCCTCATATGGGAATCCTATCAGAAGAGTTCGATCTCTGTATACGATAGTTTTCCCCTCTATCAGAGAGGCTATACTCCTATCTGAACGTATGAGCCTATCGATAGAATCTAGAGCTTTCGGCGTTAAGAAACCTACACCTATTAAAAGCTTAGCTTTTAATAAGAGCGATATACTCTTCACGATATTCGTCACATCCTTCACAGGGGTTTTAACCTATACTTGGAGTGTGTACGGGTTTGGAATGCTGTGAGAGGATTATTGTTCTACTACTCCTATCGCTAGCAGTAGTTAGAGTACGCTCGATCTATGCCGAATCAGATGATGGGGTTATCTCGATCCTATGTGTGGATTCGGTAGGTGAGCCGTTAGCAAACGCAACCGTAACGATAAGCAAGGAGGGGATGGTCGTGTATATGGGGTTTACCAATTCATCAGGTTTCCTCCCCGAAGCTATCCCGAGGAATACCTACCACGTAGAGGTGAAATGGAGGGGGCGCCCTGTATATTCAAGTATACCTCCCACCAAGTATGATGATATCTTGAAGATACCCTGTGAAGTATATACTCTATCGATTAGGGTTAACTATCTAGACGTTATACCTATAGTTAACGCTAGAATCACCATCTCGGATATAGAGGAGCGTAGGATTATATACAGTGTAGATAGACTTAAAGTTCCTTACGGCTTTTTCGTTTTCTCTGCTGAAACATCCATTAAACTTCCTAAAGGCGAATATGAGATAATAGTTGAATCGCTCAATTCAGAGAAAAAGAATGTATTTCTCGTAGATAATCTCACCCTTAAATATACGAATGTGCTATCTCTAGATTCTATACTATTCATAATCCTATTAATATCTACTATAATATCTTTTATATTGTTTATCTTAGTTGGTAGACGATAACTTTATATAGGTCTTATCAGAAAAAGTTAAATTGTGTCTCAAAAAACCTCTAGAAGAGTTGAACTCTGGACACCAAGGAGAATAACTAGAACAGCGATAATAGGAGCATTATCTGGTGCTGCATCGCTTATACCGGTTCCAGTTATGCCCGGTATGACCCTCGATCCCGCTATACCAGCCTTTGCAGCGGTATATTATGGTCCGTTCGAGGCATATTGGGGTTATGCAATAGGACAGCTTATTAGATCCCTCATAAGAGAGCCAGGTGTACTTATGATAAACCCCCTAAGCTTCATGTTTGGAACACCGTTCTTTATGCTTATAATAGCATGGCTTGCTAGAGTTGTGAAATATCCTTGGAATATACCTGCTAGTATAGCTTCAGGTATCATCATGCACATGCTCTCCTACGCTATACCAGGCTGTATCATAACATATGGCTGGGCGGTCTTCCCTACATGCTTCCTGCTACAGATGATCGGCTGCACCATAGTCATAACAGTCTGCTTAGTGATAGCTTTAGGAGGGGCAGCCTATATGTGGAAGATTCGTAGACAGCCTATGTTCCCGCATAGATTCATAAGCAAGGATGAGGAGTTTTCGATAGCGAGTAGGAGGAGAATACTCTTATCCGGTATCGCCGCCGTAATTCTATTCATCATTCCGTATATCTTCTTAGCGACGCCGTACTCTTCTGATAGATATCTAGGTCCACCGGAATCTCCTCTACGTAGATACATAGATGCCTACATAAGGCGTCCTATGACCGTAGGGTTAGGCTGGCTATGTTGGGAGCTTTATAAGAAGCATGGCGAATGGTTTAAGATAACAGAGTAGAATCTAGCTGTACCCGGAGTATTACCTATCATCCTTTACAACCTTCAACGAGAGTAGTCTAGCAGCAGCTTCAAACTCCCACCTTAAATCCCCTAGGAAGGATACCTTATGCCAGCCGAATACACTCTGATCATGCTTCTCGAGTATCCTATTAGCATCGTCTTCTACGACCAGCTTATTCCTACAAGCCTTCTCATCTTCTAGTAAGCCTAGACTCCTACCATAACGGATACAAATCGATCTATGGAAGACACTTACCTTAACTGTGGTAACAGGTTCATCCTGCGGAAACCTAACTATAGGTGAAGCTCCTATGAAGTGAGCTTCACCATGCCTATCTATATAGTAGCTTAGGGATGATCTACCGTATCCATGAAGTTTGGTAGGCGATGTGCAGTGTAGGTAGGTTACTTTATTACCTGATAGATCTAGGCAATAGTTTCCGATCATACCTGGCCGACCGGCGAGATACTTCCCTAGGAGTAGTGTTACGGCTGAATCCATATCCGCTTCGCATGCAGCTACTATCCCTTCATCGTTAAGCTTAGAGAAAGCCATGCAAGGTAGAATGGGCATCTTACCTGATAGTAGTACTGGGAAGCATTCGATACCTACGGCATCGCATCCCTTGTCCTTAAGAAGCTTCTTCAACGCCAGGTAAAGTCTAGCCGCACCCACTATAGGATCTCGAGGTACCCTGATTTCCTCAGCCTCATTTACCCACTCATCAGCTACCTTCCCAGCCTCCTCTACGCTAACATCCTCCCAGTAATCTAGGAGCTCATCTGGATCGATCCTAACAAGCTCTAACCCGAAGATACTCTTCAAATTACTCCTATAAAGATCCTCATTCCTCCTCCACTGTATAGCTTGATCCACCCCATGGACATCAACCGTAAAACTATCTGGTGAAACATAGTATTTGGCAAGTATATTCTTAACCTCTATCGGCAGACCCTCGGCTTCCAACATTCTAGTCAGCCTCCTCTTATCCTCCTCGCTCCTCGAAACCTCAGCTTTATCAAAGGTGATAACTAGAATCCTCCTCCCCCTCATATCGTAGAGATTCTTCATGACCCCTATAGCTCTCTTCATATCTTCAAAGTTTGGTGAAGAGATCGGGAGAACCGGGAAACCTCTACCCCTAACCCTCTCGTATATCCTTATAAACCCCCAATCTCCACCATACATAAAGCTAACTAGTATCGTAGGCTTACCTATCTCTATAGCTTCAACCCCTATATTATCCATCATAGGATTCGTCCCGTAATTCCCCACTATACATAGAAGGAGTCCGTCAGCCTCTCTCAACCCCCTCTTGACTTCCCAGCTCTCTTCACGACTATACCTCCAGATAACCCTACACCCAACAAACTCTATATCAGGGAATCTATCCCTCAACCTTCTCACTATGGATTCACATAGCCCTTTCTCATCGTACCCTATATAAGGCCAGCCTGGCCCCCACTCCCCCTTACCTAAGAAGAGAGTATATATTTTCATATGAAATCGCATCAGTATATATTCTGCTTAGAATATAAAGTCTACTCGATAGTAATCCAAGGACATAAATTCTTCAAAACATCCAAAGATTTCTTCGAATCTCTGAGCGAAAGCTCGAAAACTATAGGTCCTCTAAACTCTCTCGCTTGTAGACGGTTCATAAACTCTCCCAGCGGTAGATCGCCTTCACCTAGCGGTAGATGATCCCTTCGGATAGTTACGCCATGTTCTACCCTATGATACCCATCGTGTAGGTGTATCTCGACTATCCTATCGTAATACTTATCGATGAAATCTATGATCGATAGTTCGCCTGAGAAGCCTGCTAGTAGATGCCCGGTATCCAGACATATAGATAGATCGAATCTATCTATAGCTTCCTTCGTAAGATCGAACGGGAATTCAACGTTTTCAACGGCGATCCTCCGTGGAGGAATATCAACCTTAGAGAATACCTCCTCTAAGCTCCGTATAGAATTAGATAGCATGTATCTGTCGACTATCTCCTTGAAGTATCTAGGGATGTTAAGCCTAGTGAATTCTGAAGCGAGAGCTCCCGTGATATGGATAACATAGCATTCAGGGTTAAGCTCCTCAGCTAAACTTATAGAATGAACTATACTATCTACAGAGCCCTTCCTAACAAATGGGTTGGGGGAGGCAAGCTCCACGCTCCATAACGGTAGGTGGACACTATAGGTGATACCTAGACTTTCACCTAGATCGATAAGCTTCCTGAAGATATCCTTTGTCAGGGATCCCGGGAGGATATGCTCTATATCCATCGTCACCTCTACATGGTGGAAGCCCTCAGCCACCGATGCTATACAGAAATCTGGGAAGCTGAACTTCGATACATCCACAGATGATCCATCCGCTATGTTACGCATAACATCTAGGAATTGGAGAGGCTGCACACCAAACCTCATACCCATACCACCGATCAACTTAGCCAAGGTATCCATTTAGCTTCGGCTTTAGACATCTCGTCAACCATCTCTTCGATATCTCTAGGTGTCAAGATAGCGGATGTCAGCGGATCGAACATTATAGCCTCTATAACAGTGTTTCTATCCTTCTCCAAAGCCGCTCTAACAGCCAGCTCCTGAACGTTTATATTAGTTCTATTCAGAGCTGCACATTGAGGGGGTAGATCTCCTACATAGCACGGATGGATGCCTCCTTTATCCACCATACATGGAACCTCTACGCAGCATCCATATGGAAGGTTCGTTATTAGACCTCTATTTTCGACGTTACCGTTTATACGGCATACCCTACCTGTCTCCATAGAATAGATTATATCTACGCCATATTCATCCGATCTGTTAAGCTCTATAGGCTCCTCCCCTCTTATCTGCCTCTCTATACGTTCGAAATGAGGCTTCCAACGGGTCTTACATATCTCTAGGTAGAACCATCTAGGTTCACAATACTTCCTACGTCTCTCCTCCGTAGTCCTGAAGTATGGAACATACTCACCTAGATGATGACTCGACTCGGTTATGAAGTATCCCAGATACTTCATCAGCTCGAATCGAACCTTATCCCTCTCGTAGATCTCCTTCCTTTTCATAGCCTCCCGGAGGAGAGGATACGCATCCCTCCCCCTATACTTGAACTCTAGGAAGAAGGCTTGATGATTGATACCGGCAACCCAGTAGTAGATATCCTCATATGGTACGTCTATATAGCTCGCCAAGGTCCTAGCCGTCCCTTGGACGCTATGGCATAACCCGACGTTCCGTATCCTGGTAGCTTTATTCATAGCCCAACAATTGATCGCCATAGGATTAGCATAGTTTATCAGAAGAGCATCTGGACATAGATCCTCCATATCGTAGCATATATCTAGTAGAACTGGTATAGTCCTAAGCCCTCTGAAAACACCCCCCGGACCTATGGTATCCCCAACCTCCTGGTTTACACCATATTTTAGAGGTATGTATATATCATGCTCGAAAGCCTCTAACCCCCCTACCTGAATCATCACTACCACGTAATCCGCCCCATCTAAAGCCTCCCTACGATTCAAAGTCGATTCTATCTTCAAGTTAGGTGCATACTTAGAGGCAAGCGTATACGCAAACCTCGTTATCACACCGAGCCGCTCAGCATCGATATCCATAAGAGATACCGTGGAATCTCTAAGCTCCGGATGATAGACTATATCAGTAAGCAAGCGGCTAGCAAAAACGACACTTCCAGCACCGATAAAAACTATCTTAGCCATCAGATATACACCTCCACAACCACGATTAAACATCCCCTTATCTAATTTAAATACTTCCCCTCCCCCAAGAGCCATTTCAAGCTGTCATCCTAAAGACATCAAGCATATCTCCATCCGATCCTCTTCGCAACTATGTAAATTAAGTTAACAGACGAATCATCTATCAGAAGATATGCTGAAAATTCTAAGTCTCCCTTTAAAGATGCATTACACTCTAGCTTACGTCTAATTTCTTTAAATATATCTCAACTAATATGGATAAGATACAGTATCTCTGTTCATCAGTTATCCAGATCATTCTCTAGAGTATCAAGATCGCTAGTGGAGCTCTGACGGAAAGCTAAAAATACTAGAAAGATAGAATTTCATCGTCATCACTAACCATCCTTGCTGCACCGTCTATAGCCAGATATGTTATTATAGCGGCATACGTTGCACTCCCATCCATCAAGATTGTTATTATACTCTCTTGAACCTGTAAATTTCAACGAGTGTTCTGCTCATACCTAATCATCGTCATCCGTATATTCGAGGTGGTTGTAGTTATTACCACTAATACCGATATAATCGTATAGATAGATCTACTCGTATGATTCGCCTCTAAACCTAGCCTTAATGGCATCAGATATAGGTCTGCCGCTCCTTATATTCGTTATGTTATCCTACATAGCATCCCCAGATCTTCTAATAACTATCCTCGATACCGTTATACCCTTCACGGCTTGATCGGCTACCTGGATTTTAACTCCTTCATCTTCACAGCTCCATGAAGGTTTCTCCTTCGATCCAAGCATATCTACGTCTACCACCTCTTCATCCTCATCTATCAATCTCAATACTTTAGCTAGGGATCTAAGCGTGATGGTTCTAGATCCGTTCGATGCCAATGGATGTATAGCGTATAGTATGCTACCTGCAGGGTATACGTCTCTCACGGTGTAACGTACATCCCCTTCCACGAATTTAACCCTTCTCTCTGTGAAGAATCCTCCCTTAGCTAAACGTGTCGTTCCCTCTCCATATGTCTTCCAAGTCCTCGTACCGTATACAGCCTCCCCATACACTCTAAGCCATCCACCTATACCTGCTAATACCTTCCTCTGTTCCTCAGGTATCGTTCCATCAGATCTTGGACCTACATTCAGTAGGAATACACCATTCTTACTAACGACATCTACCATATGCCATACTATATCCTCTGGAGATTTATACTCTGCATCCCTTATATACCCCCATGATCTATAGTCTACAGATGTATCGGCTAGCCATGGCGTAGATCTAAGCTTCACGATAGTCCCTCTCTCAGCTAGATCCGGTATAGCCGTACCATCCGGGAAGGCTCCATGCTTATATATTATAACTGGCTCTTCACCCCAGCTCTCAGCTCTATTATAGTAGTATGCTGCGAAAGCTTTGAGGTATGGCTCGAACGCAGGGTTAGCTATCCACCAATCAAAGTATACGAGTATAGGCCTATACTTCTCGACTACTTCGACTATCCTTAGAAGCCAATCTTTCAGAAACCCATCATCTGGGGGTACATTATCTGGTCCGGGGGGAGCCCTAGGATCTGTAGATGCAGGTTTAGCAGGACCATATAGATCCATATACCTTGGATCGTTTACATCCGAATCTATACGTGTACCAGGTTCGAAGAACCACCAATGCTCAGCTCTATGATACGATACACCGAATAATAGTCCCCTTCTTTCGACCGCGCTCTTCAATTCTCCTATTATATCTCTTTTAGGCCCTATCTTCGATGCGCACCACCTGGTGTATCTTGAATCCCATAGAGTATAGCCATCGTGATGCTCTGCTACAGGTACTACGAATCTAACACCCGCCTTCTCGAATAATTCAGCCCAATCATCTGGATCCCAATTCTCAGCTGTGAACATAGGTACGAAATCCTTATAGCCGAAATCCTTAGGCGTACCAAAATTTCTGGTATGGAAATCGTATTCGGGTCTACCAGGCATATACATATGTCTAGGGTACCATTCGCTACCGTAAGCCGGGACAGAGTATACACCCCAATGTATGAATATACCTAGCTTAGAATCTATGAACCATGATGGAACCCTATAATTCCTGAGAGAGCTCCATGAAGGCTCATATGATCCGCTCGTAGGAGCTGGGATACCCTTGAGTATATCGTATGGATCAGCCATAGTATACCCACCCATCTAACCAGCTATATATCTATTACGATTTAAAGCTCAAGAGAATTTTACTTCAACCTCTCTACCATTATATCTAACTATCTTATCGGGTGTCTCTGTCTCTTCGACCCCTATGCCATATCCATCCCTAACGAATACTATACGGAATAACCTCTCCCTCAGCATCCCAGGATAGCTCCCCTCCCTCTCATCTATGACCAGCCTACCATCATCTTCAAACCATCTTATAGGAGTTAAACTATACTCACCCTTCTCGTAGCTATATGTTTCACCATCATCCTCGTATAGTGTGAAGACAGCATCAGTTCCACGGTATATTCTAATCTCTATAGGATCCCAAGGCTTCTCCTTCGTATACTTTAGGAGGGGGGCCATAGGCACTATGGATCCGGCTTTAACATGTAGCGGGATTATATCTATAGGTGTAGATGTTTCGATCTGTAACCCCCCGTCCATATGCTTCCCACTCCAGAAATCGTACCATCCACCTATATTCCTAGGTAGATATATCCTTCTAGCTTTAACCTTGGGGAGAGTTACAGGGCTAACCATAATAGCTGATCCGAACATATATTGATCGTCTATATCGATTACCCTTGGATCCATCCTGAAATCCATGATCAAGGGGCGCATCAAAGTATACCCCTCTCTCGTAACTCTCCAAGCGTGAGAGTATATGTATGGTAGTAGCCTATACCTCAACCTAATATATTTGACTAGAATCCCCTCATATTCTGATCCGAATCTCCAAGGCTCCTTAGCATACGTCGTCCCATGCACCCTGAAGATGGGACAGAAAGCACCCCACTGAAACCATCTGACGAATACCTCTCTGTAAGAGTCAGTCTCAGGGTTACCGCTGAAGAATCCGCCTATATCCGTTGTCCAGTATGGTATACCCGATATGGAGAAATTCAACCCTGCAGGTATCTGCTCCCTCAGTATACCCCAATCGTGGCATATATCCCCAGACCACGTTATAGCTGAGTACCGCTGTTGACCTGTGAAGGCTGATCTAGTGAGTATAACTACACGTTTATCCGAGATACTACGCTGCCCCTCATAGACGGCTTTAGTCGTCATAAGGGAGTATGCATTAAGATATCTAGCACCTGAACCCATAGCCGTAGTCGATGAATGGAATGGTGTATAGAACGAAGCCCATCCTACACCAGTCTCAGGTTCTGTTGCGTCGAGCCACCATCCATCGATACCTATATCGAAGAAAGCCTTCCTAATATACTCCCAATACAGTTTCCTAGCCTCCTCGTTGAAGGGATCGTAGCATCTAGTACCTGGACATATGAATCCTCTCCCCTTCATATCATTATAGATGATTGTCTCCTCACCGAATATAGGCCATATAGAGATCAGTATATGTACACCTAGCTTATGTAGTTCTTCAACCATCTCAGCCGGATCCGGGAAATCTTCTTCATCAAACTTGAAAGCATTCCATCCATACCTACCCCAGTACTTCCAATCCAACACTATAATATCGATAGGTATACCTCCATCCCTAAACGTCTTAGCAACCTCTATAACCTCATCCTGCGTCTTATATCTCTCCTTAGATTGCCAGAATCCGTAAGCCCATACCGGCAGTAAAGGCGGATCACCGGTTAGCTTACGATAGGATGCTACCACATCATCGATATCCGGACCGTAGATGAGGTAGTAGTCTATAGCATCTGAAGCCTCAGACCAAAACCTGATCTTACAGTAGTCGTTATCAGTGAAGCTTTCGAATCTAGTCATAGAGTAGTTATCCCATAGTATACCGTAACCTCTACTCGATACTAAGAATGGTACAGCTACATCCCAATTCCTCTGTATAAGCGTAACGGTTCGCCCTCTATAGTTGAATATACCTGGATGCTGACCTAGACCATAGAGACCTTCATCAGCGGAGATACGGAAGACCTGCTCTACGCTAAAAGCTTCCCCATCCGGTAGTTTCACAGGTGTTAACGATCTAGAATCCTCTCTGACGATTAGGAAGCCTGATGGGTCATAGAACTCTATGAGACCTGTATCTAAATCTACAGAAGCCTCTAATCTACAAGTAGCTATCGTAATCTTAGAGGGCTCCCTTCTAATACTCCAATTAACCTCCCTCAAACGTGTATCGATAACGGATAGACTACAATCCATAGGATGCTTCGAACTTAAAGTATAGGTTATACGTATAACGTTATCGCTACAGATCTGTAACCTCATCCTACCATCAGGATGCATATAGAACGTAACTTCCCTCAAACCCCTACTATAGGATTTCACTCTGGATACCATCCCCATCGAACACCTCGATCGGAATATAGCTCTATACACGGTATATAGCAGTTTATATCCCATGAAGTATGTTTAGCTGGAGACGGTTTGATGGATGCAGATCTACAGCTCTAGGAGGATCATACCGGCCGATGCTAGTAGCACAGCCACCAATATCCTTACGTTTAACCTCTCCTTGAGGGATAAGCCAGCTGCTAAAGTCGAGATTATAGGCTGTATACCTGTTATGACGGTGGCTTTTCCTGCTCCTATCAACCTTATACTCTCTAGGTATAGCGTCGTCCCTATGGATAGACCTGTTAACCCTGAGAGTGACCCCCATAATAATAGCCTGCTATCCTTTAGTTTATGTAGCCTACGTCTACATGCTATTAGCATGATCAAAGCTAGTATGAGGAATCTATAGGCGTTACCTATCAACGGATCCACGCTCCTAACGCCTATGGATACGAACGTTATGGCTACAGACCATAGGAATGCTGAAGCTAAGGATAACGCTACACCCTCGATATACCGGTTCGAACCCCCCTTCGATTCTTCTCCTGATAACGCTACTATTATGGACGCTAACACTACGAGTGACCCCCCGATAGTGTTTATCGGGGTTATATCTTCACCGAGTACGAGGATCGAGATGAGCAGTACGAGTAGCGGGTGTACCGATGATACGGCTACACCGCGTGAGACACCTATAGCGTCGATACTCTTGAAGAATATAGCATCCCCGATACCTATACCTATAATGGTAGCTGCTAGTAGTAGGATGAAACCGTATAGATCTAGCTGGAAGATTAACCCTCCACGTAGGACCGGTAGTATAAGGATTAGGGTTAAAGAACCTGATATACTGCGTACTAGGTTCAACTCTACAGCGGTAGCGTATCCTAGGGCTTTCTTAGAGAATACAGGCGTTAAGGCCCATAGTACAGCAGTAAATAGCGCTAAAGATTCTCCTAGCATAGCTTAGAAGCCGCTCGATAGGTTATCCTATACTTAACGTTTACCTATGTAAGGCTGGAAACATATAAATCGAGGGATACTAAAAAGCTTTGTTTCGATGCGCCGTGAAGATTATGGTATGCGGTAAAGGTGGGACTGGGAAGACCGTCGTATCTATCCTTCTAGCTAAGGTATTATCCGAGGGGTACAGGGTCTATATAGTAGATTCTGATGAATCGAATATACTCCTACCCAGGCTTCTAGGTGTAAAACCACCGAAGCCCCTGATAGATTATATAGGAGGTAAGAGGGATGAAGCCGAACTGGAAAGTAGAGAGCTCGATATAGCTTCCATGCTATCTAGAGCAGAGTCTGGTGTAAGGCTTAGAGTATTGCCAGATGAATATATATCGTATTCTAGGGATGGAGTAGGGTTGACGGTTATAGGTAAGGTTAGAGAGTATGGCGAGGGATGCGCATGCCCGTTCAACATACTTACGAGGATACTACTTAGAAACCTCGTATTGGATAACGATGAAAAGGTTATAGTAGATACCGATGCAGGGATCGAGCATATAGGTAGAGGGATAGAGGAGGCCGTCGATGGGATCATAGCTTTGATAGATCCTACGGCTGAATCTATAGAGATAGCCGCTCTACTTAGGGATGTAAGTTTAAGCCTAGGTAAGAGGTTTTGGGTTTTAGCTAATAAGGTTGATGGAAGAGTGAAGGATATACTAGTAGAGAAGGCTGAAGAGGCGGGTTTAAGGATAGATGGATTCATAAGATTCGATGAGGAGATAATCGAGTCATGCCTACTAGGAGAGGAGCTTAGATCTGATAGCGCTCTAGAAGATATCAAAAGTATAGCGTATCATCTTAAGCTTATCGAGTAGATCCGAATCGTGCAGCCGTTAGATCGACCGCTATACAGTTGGAGGTAGACTAAACCTTTATCAACCTAGAGGACACAAGTTTATAGCGAAGCTACGCTCTATGTCGTCGATGAAAACGTTCTTAGCAATACTAGCGGTGATACAAGCTTCGCTCTCCATATCTATGGCGAGGTACGATAACTATTCAATCGAAGGGGGTATCGAACCTATACCTCTCCCTTACACGTGGGATTCAGGTATAACATGCTATTACATAGATTTAGACCTACTATCCGAGGGTTACCAGCAGTCTATCATCGTAGAAGCTAACGATCTAGTAGTGGCAGAGATAAAATTTCAACGTTGGAGCATATACGGCTCGGATAGGGTTAACCAGCTATTCCTTCTCTACTCTTGGTCTCGAAGCTGGAATCCGCCGACGCACTACCTACCGTTATGGTTCGGTATATCAGGTGACTACCCGGGTATAACGAGGATTTGGAGATATACATTCAAAGTGCCGGGTGAACCGGGAGTATACTATGTATGGATCAGGGGAGATTACGCGACAGGCATGGAGGAAGCTGTAGCTAACATATGGTATATGTATCGTGGTCCACCTCCATACAATGACGACGGTGGAGGTATTATCGGGAAGATAATCGTAACTAGTAGGGGTGATGCAGGGGTAGCTTTGAACGTTATAATCACGCCGATACTATTGGCGTTAATAGTGTTGATAGCTATATTGGTCGCGCTTAGATTTTTGAAGAGATAGGAGACTAGGATCAGAAGTAGGTTAGGTATGGAAGATTGTGAGCGATTAACGAAGTTGGAAAAATTAATTAGGGTATATATGCATTATCCTATGATGATAGGTTATGTCTTATCTATGGGTTGGGAAACCGTTCCTTAAGAAGACTATAGTGAAGTTTGCTATAATCCTTACGATCATCTTTACACTCCTATTATTTATAAACATACTATTAGCTTCATCTTGGCTTATATTAGCATCGATGCTATTCGTAGTCTACTACTATAATAAGAGAGCATATACATACTATGTAACCGATAGATCTATCAGAGTAGAGAAGTCGTGGGTATTCGGAAACTATGTGAGGGAGCTAACGTTCGATCAGATAAGAGATATCCACATCATGCAGGGGATACTCGCTAGAGCCATGAGATGCGGATCCCTAGCCTTCGCAACCACAGCCGGCTTAGAAGTAGGCCACATAGGAGCCGGGGTAGGTAGAGGCGTAATAATCGGAGGTACGGCTCCAAGGCTTATAACATGGAGAGGCGGGAGATTCTGGGATATACCTGAGCCGCAGATGGTACGCGAAATACTGATGGGTAAGATAGCGGAGTGGCGTGAAGTAGCTCAACAGCAGAAGATGGCAGCTTCGCTTGAGAAGATAGCCGAAGCAAAAATACGTAGCGAAACCCTCGTAGATGAGCTAGAAAGACTCAAACAACTTTTAGATAAAGGAGCTATAACGAGGGAGGAATTCGAGATAGCGAAGAAGAAACTACTAGAAAAGTAGTAAATCAACTGCAAATAGAATATACACTATACCAAAATAATCATGTATAGCTTTAAATTAATCATTAATAAAAAATAAAATGTGAGATTGAGTTACATTACAGCTAACGTCGTCGATAAGTTATATAGGAACGAAAATAGAACTATTATCCCTGTAGTTGCAGCCATACCTATAGCGAACGGCATAGCTACATCCTCATATATTCTCGTTCCACCTATCCTAAGGATTACAAGCTTAGCTACATATGCGATTATCGCTGGAGTCAATAAGAATACACTCTGGACAAGATCGAAGGCACCTATAACTATACCTCCAGGATTCACCGGGAACCATGGAAACCTAGCATGTAATGCGTATATGATAGATACCATCGCTGCTCCCACAACGAATTGTATCCAGTGTAACGGCTCTGGATGATGACCTAAACCTGTACGCCAATAATCCCCAACTTCAACCGCACAAGCATATGTTGGGCCCCTCTGCAAATAGTTGTTGGGTACTCCTGTGTAGTTGAACGCTGCTAGGTTTAACGCTCCGAAGCTACACCACATGTGGAGCAAAGCGAATAACGATACAACTACACCTAAGGTTACAGCTATAACCATACCTATAAATATGTAGCGTGAATGTACACCTTCAGCTGAGGCTACCTTATACGATTCCAGCAGAGTTCCCATAGGTGCCACAGGCATAAAGGCAGCAGACCCGAATTCATAATCTGGTCTTAGAACTAGGTATCTGACTCGTACATCCCTTATATATAGTGGCGAACCTGGATCCGCAATCCACCAGACCCTTAACGCATTCCAATTATGATAGAATCCATGACCATATATCCATAGATCTGTGATACAACCGAATTCCGCAGCCACTCTAGCTCTACCCATATAGAGTAGACTATGCATGATATACACGATGATACCGTATAGTATGGGCAGAGTACCCACACTTGCATAATACCATAAGGCTACAGATATAAGAAGAAGTGCTATATAGCATAGCAGTAGATAGCGGTATCTTATAGGTTCTCTTGCTTCGAACTCTGGTGGAGCTTTACCGAATAATGCTTTAATACCGGTAACTAGCTCACCTCTAAAGGTTACAAATACGGGGTAGAATAATAATGCGAAGATAGCTCCAAAAGCTAACATCGCCGGTGGTCCCCACCTAATCTTCCAAGCAGTCATCAAAGGCCCGGTGGAAGTATTCCTCCAAACATTCAGACCTATATCTCCAAGTTCCCAATATCCTAGATAATGCATCATAGGCCACCAAACCCAGTGGACAGCAATAGCTCCTATTATATAGCTGAATAACGTTTTAACCGGTATTAGGAGAGCGGCACCTATCCAGAAAGCTTCGAACGTAAAGTTCAGAGGGGCAAGAGGTACAATCTGGTAAGGCGATAAATTAATACCTACTACATTAAATCCTAAGTCAGCTGGCATAGTTAATCCTAACCCTGGTAGTGTCCACGCCCAGTATGGATATGTTGCTAGGAATCCTATAAGTAATCCTAGCCATAGCCATACGTTCTGGAATAGCCTTGTCCTTCCATCGACCTTCTCGTATGCCATATCTATAAGCTTTGCTACAGCTATAGCGTGTGGGAATGGTAGTGCTTCTACGTCTACCCACTGCCTCCTCCATAGGGTAGCGAAGAACGCGAACATAAGATAGTATGGTATAAGTCTAGCTATATGGAATAGTAGGGCTGGCATCCATTCAGCCCATGGTACCGGTCCACCATACATCCATGACGCCCATAGCTTATCGTTGAAGGGATCGGGACCCCACTGCCAATGCGCAGGCTTAAGATAATCGAGATTCCAGCGATGGAAAGCAGGAATCTGCCTAGCAGTACCCATCATAGTAATGACTCCTAATACACCGTAATGACTTGGGAATAGAAAGGCTATCCAGATCATCATGGTAACAATGGTCATCTCTTGCTTATTCAGCATACCGAACCTACTTAGAAGCACTCCCAAAGCTGAGAATACTATAGCCCAAAGGAAGGACATACAAAATTGACCCATGTACATGTTAGACCAAGCAACGGTGCTTGACGCCCAGATGGATCCGCCTGTACTGAACAAAGCTATAGCGCCTACTAATAGGACTACTAAGGTGACGAAGATGGCACCGGCTATGAAAGCTCTGGGTCTTACCACTATCTCAGAGGTTTTCATCGTTTTATTATCTTTTTCTGAAGGGTTATAAATCTTTCTATCTGATATGCTATTCATGCTTATAGCTATCTTTAGAAGACTCACGCTAGTTGCATTGTTTTTAAATAGTTCTTATTATAGGTTATTCTGTTTGTATATTTAACTAGATGTGATACTATAGATAACATTATTTACATATAAATATCTATGATCTAATAGATAATTCTTTATATTTCTAGCTTTATAATTTAAGAAGTAGAAAACTTCATAGTTCACAATATTATAAAATTTTGATTATGATTAAAGCATAAAATTTTATAACATTTAACTTATCTAACATTACATCGTTATAGTATAAAGTTTAATTTTTTATAACTTAGATTACACTTAAGTAAACTTTAAATAAGCTTATGAATCTCGTTTATAAAACTAGTTAAGATAAGAGTTATCTTAGAGTTGATATATAATATATGAAAACGAATGAGAGCTATCTAAGTAAAACATGTATATTATAAAGATTTTCACTGATAAAGATGTGAGAAGGATTTATATTGTTACATCAGTTTCTTTTCAGCTTATTCGATGAAATGGTTCGTAGGAAGAATATATAAGCTACTAACATGGTATCTAAGATATACAGAATTAATGATATCCTCGATATTAAAGTTAGTCGTAAGATTCTTTAGAGTATTGGTTAGATCTAAAGATTGTAGATCTTAACGATTATGTGTTAGATCCGGATTATATGGCTTCAACGTATTATAGAGGATTGACAGGCATAGCGTCGATCCTTGTATCTATCGATAGAGATACATCCTCTGTGAAAGGTATCTATCCTTCTTAGAAGACTGTAAAGGGGTGACATAAGGAATACGAGTATTCCTTTATAGTGTCAGGATATACTTGATAGAAAGTCACTCGATTTTGTCTGAGGATGTAGAAAGTATCTCCATATAAAAAGGATGGAGGGATTTTCTCGAAGAAATAAGGTTATTCTGGATTCAGATGTGTATAGTATGGATCTTCGAAGAATCTTCCATCTAAAGGGGTATTAAGAATATATAGTGCGTTAACCTAACTAAGTTATTGAGGGTGGTGTAGCCGTGGGTTTGAATAAACCTGTTAGGTTCGGTATACTAGGTTTAGGGGTCGGTTATAGGAAGGCTAAGCAATGCGTCGAATCTAAAGGTGCTATTCTAGCTGCTGTCTGCGATATACAGGAGGAGAAGGCTAGGAGGGTTGCTGAGGAGCTAGGCTGTCGCTGGTATACCGATTACTATGATATGCTTGATAGCGGTGATATAGATTGTATAGGCGTTTTCACTCCTAGCGGTATGCATATGGATCATGCTTTGAAAGCTATAGAGAGGGGGCTACATGTATTCGTAACTAAGCCTATGGATATAGATTTAGGGAAATGTCGTCTAGCTGTAAGGGAGGCTGAGAAAGCTAACGTGGTTCTCGCAGTCGATTTCGAGCTTAGATATCAGGATCTCAACCAGAAGATATATTATGCGGTACAGAAGGGTTTGATAGGTAGGGTTTTCCTCATCGACGTTTTGATGAAATGGTTTAGGGATGAGGTATCATACTATAAGGGTGGATATCCCTCTGGATGGAGGAGTAGTAGACGTTATGAGGGGGGATCAGCAGCTAACCAGGGTGTACACTATATAGATCTAGTTCAATGGTGGATGGATGGCGTGGAATCTGTACAAGGGTTATCTGGAACGTTCACTCACGATATAGAGACTGAGGATTGTAGCGTAGCGATCCTAAGATTCAAGAATGGAGCATTCGGAACCCTCACAACCACAACTTCGAGTATACCTGACCTCGGAACTAGGATAGAGGTTAATAGCGATAGAGGGTCTATGATATGGAAGGATGGGAAGATAGATTTCTTCCATCTGAAGGATGGGGATATATCTATACTCGATTCCATAATCCTACCGAGCGATAGACCCACCAATATATTCGAGGATATGGTAGATGCTATACGTAGAGGTAGAAAACCTATGGTTGATGGAAGGGAGGGGATAAAAAGTGTCGCTATATTCAATGCGATATATGAATCATCAAGAACAGGGAGAGCTGTAAGGATCGAGATATAAATTGAATTTCATAGATTCGTTTACTTAATTTCGAAAGCTGGATACATATACCGCTACATCTGTTTCATAATTTTTCCAGGAATATTTTAATAACTTTTCTAAGGATATTTACATATATCCAGCTATTATTATACTTTTTCCTATTAATATGGTTTACTGTAATACTAGACTTTTATAGCGAAATATTACTGATGAATCTTCTCAAAAGCATATATGGTTATGATCATTCTATATAACCTAACTGAAGCATTTAAATAGTAAATTTTACTAAACTGGAAAAGTGAGTTTTAATAACTTAGCTTATAAAAATTTTATGAAACTAAACCTTATAATTTATATATAAATTAGTTTGTTATCTGAGAAATTCTTTCCTACCGGTTAACATATAAATTATTGATTCGCACATATATGCTACGTGATCAGCTATCCTTTCAAAATATCGGATTACCAATACGCTTGAAACGACAACTCTACTCTTAATATTTGTTTCATCGATTATCTTATTTAAGAAATTAATGTATAGCTTATCGATTTCTTCTTCCATCTCTGATACACTTTTTATAACTTCTATCTTCTGGCTTCGTAATATTTCCATAACCATTTTAACCATACTTAGAGCTTTTTCACTCATATCTGCGATGTAGGTACGTATCCACTCTTCACTTCCCCCTAACCCGCCGAAACGCTTATTTATGTACGATATATCTAAGGCGTATCTCCCAAGTCGGGTAATATCATAGGATATCTTCATATAAGATTTCACTATACGTAGATCCGAAGCTACTGGTTGAAATCTTATGATTATTTCAAAGATTTTATCCTCGACTTGATCTGCTAATAGTATTAACGTATCTGATATCTCTTTGATTCTATCGTAGGAATCCCGTCCATATAGACTTTCATAAATAGCCATGGAAACGGCTTGATACGCCAGATCGCCCATTTTATAGATTATCGTCGAAAGGTTCCTTAATTCAGCATCCATTATCCTACTCATAGAGGTCGCCTTCAGCCAAACTTCCCGGTTATATATCTTTCGGTTAACTCGCTTCTAGGCTTCTCGAATACATCCTTTGTCGGCCCATACTCTATGAGCTCACCTAGATAGAAGAAGGCTACGTAATCAGATACTCGTGCAGCCTGCTGTATATTATGGGTTACAATAATCACGGTGTAATTCTCTGCTAACTTCCTAATTAATGCTTCTATCTTTGCAGCGGACATGGGATCTAAAGCCGAGGTAGGTTCATCCATCAATAAAACTTCCGGCTCGACAGCTAGGGCGCGAGCTATACAGAGCCTTTGCTGCTGACCACCTGAGAGGCTGACCCCAGACTTGTCTAAATCATTTTTTACTTCATCCCACAATCCGGCGAGCTCTAAACTACGTCTAACGATCAGATCGAGGGTTTTCCTATCCTTTACACCGTTCAATTTCGGACCTAGAGCAACGTTATCATAGATCGATAACATCGGGAACGGATTAGGTTTTTGGAAAATCATACCGACCTTTCTCCTTATCTGGACCGGATCGATACCATCATCGTATATATTTATGCCATCTAAGAGAACCCTCCCAGATACCCTAGCACCTGGGGTGAGCTCGTGCATCCTATTTAAACAGCGAATGAATGTCGTCTTACCACATCCAGATGGCCCCATTATCGCGGTTACAGCTCTATCCTTAACCTTCATATCGATATTCTTCAAAACCTGCTTAGATCCGAACCAAGCGTTTAATTTCTCAACTTCGATCTTGTATGTGGACATGCTCAGTATCGCTCCCTCATCAATATTCTGACTACGATATTTATTCCGAGAACCATCATAATAAGTATTAACGCTGAACCCCACGCTAAAACCACCCAATTCTCGAAAGGTGAGTTAGCGAAGAGAAAGATGTTTAACGCCAAGTTAGCTACCGGTCTATTTAATCCGGCAAACCACCATCTCCAATAACCCATCGTGACGAGGATCGGCGCCGATTCCCCGGTGATCCTAGCGATCGCAAGCAGTATTCCAGTCGCTACAGTCTTCTTTGCGCTTCTTAACACAATATATACCACTGTTTTCCACCTCGGCATCCCTAAAGCGATCGCTGCTTCCCTTATAGTTGCCGGTACAAGTTTGAGGGCTTCCTCGGTTGTTCTGGTTACGATTGGAATCATTATTATGGAGAGAGCGAAGGAGGCGGCTATGACCGAAAAACCCACTGCAAGGACGATTAACGCGTAACTGAAGATTCCTATAACTATCGACGGTATTCCGTTTAACACTTCGTTGAAGAACCTTATGATCGTCGAGAATCTGCTTTCACTGTATTCGCTTAGGAATATACCTGATATAACCCCTATTGGGACTCCTATTAAACATGTCAACCCGATAGTTATGAACGTACCTTGTATAGCGTTTGCTATTCCACCACCAACTTCACCTACAGTCGGGGTTGGCTTGACGAAGAAATCTAAATTGATCGCGATAATCCCCCTCCTTGCAACTTCGAAGATAACGCTAAAAAGCGGTATTAAAGCGATTAGAAGAGCTAGATAGACCATGAAACGTACGATTACATCTTTAATCCTCCTTAGCCTATAGTAGGAGGAGCCGCTCATTCCCTCATTATCCCCCTAACCATTCTAAGGGAGCGCCAAACGATCAACCTAGCTAGAACTACGATAGCTAAGTTGATTACTAGGAGTAGAAGAGCGACGTTTATCAACGCGCTAATATACAAGTCGTATGTCGCTTCAAGCAGCTCGTTCGCGATTATCGCCGACATAGTATACCATGCGTCGAAGAGCGATGATGGGAGAACCTTAAACTTGTTTCCAATAACCATCGTTATAGCCATAGTTTCACCTATAGCTCTGCCTAAGCCAAGCATAGTTGCACCTAAAATCCCGGAGCGTGTATAGCTCATCACCACTTTCACCGTCTCCCATTTCGTTGCTCCCAGCGATATAACAGCCTCTCTTATGGAAGGTGGAACCGACGAGAATAGATCTCTTAAGACAGCGGATATTATCGGTATGATCA
>JANXEK010000039.1 GCA_025058595.1 Candidatus Bathyarchaeota archaeon | reverse complement strand
TCTAAGCCTACTCCACGTTCCGTCCCATAGCCTTTGAAGTTATAGTAAGAATCCATAATACTAGGTTTGATGATCGTTCAGGTTTAGCGGGGTATGGTGGTATAGTTAGCTGGAGATACGCGAGATGGATGCTGATCGACTTTAACTTCGAGATTTACGAGAGTCGGTATAGCCTCCTAGCTACTTCCTGGTTAGATATTCTAGAAAGACGGCTACGAGGTAATAGTATGCTGGTTTAGGTTTGTACGTTTCATCGAATATTAGAGCTGAACCGTAGCCGCTGAAGTGGCTCGGTATCCAGGAGTATCTATCTGTAAACCCCCACATCACGAATGCTTTGCAATTCTCCGCCGATAGACATACTTTGAGGATTTCACGGTATATCTCCGCTTGCTTAACGAGATCCTCCCATCTGGCGGGTGTTCTTATCCTAACATCCATCTCCGTTATATGAACCTCTAAGCCTAGTTCATTCAAACGTCTAATATTCGCTGCTACCTCCTGTGGGTTTGGCGGGTTTTCTAAGCTTATATGCATCTGTAATCCGACACCATGTATAGGTACACCTTTATCTAGAAGATTCTTAACCAGGTTGTATACGGCGTCAGATTTTACACCTAAACCTTCAGCACCGTAATCGTTGTAGAAGAGTAGAGCTTGCGGGTCAGCTTCATGTGCCCATCTAAAAGCTAGCTCGATATACTCTGGACCGATACCTCTTAGCCAGATAGTATCCCTCAAGGTTCCATCATCGTTTATAGCTTCGTTAACTACATCCCATGCATAGATCCTCCCTCTATAGCGTCCTACGACAGTCATAATATGTTCACGTAGAATATTCATCCACTCTTCACGAGTATACCTCCCCTGTGTAACCCATGCGGGAAGCTGCTGATGCCAGACGAGTGTATGCCCACGTACCTTCATCCCATTAGATTCGGCGAAACTAATTATGTAATCCGCATCGCTGAAGGAGTATACGTTCGGCTCCGGGTGGACAGGACCAAACTTTAAAGCATTCTCGGTTGTTAACATGTTGAATTCCTGCTTAAGCGTATAAACGTAATCTGGGATGTCGAGGAGACTACGTTCTACCGCGGCTCCGATATAGATTCCGCATTTTTCAGCAAGGCTTCTCAGTGAAGGTATCGCCATCCTAACCACCGTAATCTCTCTCTTAAGATTTGAAACCTGATCGTATAACTCTTTTATCTCCATCTCGATGATTAGGCTTCTAGTAATTAAGATGGCAGCTAAGCTTATGGTTAAACTAAGCGCTACTCTATGGGCCAGTTCCCTCCTCAATGGCATCCTCTCCTAGCCATTAGGGAGACTCCTCTAATTTATAGCCTTTTTCTTGCTCTATGGATCGGAGGGATCGGCGAACTAGCGAGACGGTTCTCGACCAGATCCCTCGAGGATCGTGGGCATATCTATCGGGATATCTGAAACCTTCATGAAACTCATAGATTTAGGTCTCTCAGAAATGGTATGCAGATAACAGCTGGGATAACTTAGGGAGGATGGATACAAACCCGTCATGATCGATATATCGCTAACCTGGATAGATTCTATCCATAACTCTACCCCCAAAAAGTTTCCCTGACATAAAATCGAATCGCGATGATAACCCATAAAGCTAAGCATCTCTCGGATAAGCCTGAAGTAGCCTGGCTATCAGGTATATCCAGCTTTTCTCTGTTAAACTTCTACAATATAGATCGCTAGAAGAAAGAGGAGGCATCCAGACAAATCTACTAGACACTTTACAAGAATCAGCGGATCGGATTATCAAGTATAGATTTTATTCTACTTACGAGAAATAGTGCATTCTATTGTTTAGCATATGTAAAATTATTTCCGTTTCTAAGATAGCCGTTAATGGATGTATAGAGGGTATTTCACCGGTAGATCGATGCGGGGGGTGGGATTCGAACCCACGAAGGGCTACCCCACAGGGTCCTAAGCCCTGCGCCTTAGACCAGGCTTGGCTACCCCCGCTCCTAGATTCATAAGTACTCCCTATCGATCTTAGATTTAAGCTTTCCATGCGGCTCCCTATCGGCGAAGCTTTCGACTACTATTCTCGAAGTACAGAGTGGGTCGAGTAGGTGGAGAAGCGTATGGAGTTATCTAGAGGTGATGCGGAGTCTAAGGTGGGTATTAATGGGAGAGATATGGAAATATCCATGGTCTATCCCGTAGGAATCTGGATGCAAGTACTATCATAGTGGGCGAGTTGCTAGGTAGGTTTAGGTGGATGTACGCTGCTCTACGGCTGTACGATTATACCTTTATCTGTTATCTCGAATGTATGTTTACGTATGGAGTGCTTCGTCCCGGTCATCTTCGATACTACGAGTATCCTTCGATAGCCTTCTCCTGTATCTTCTAGATCTAGTTTTATCACTCCATCGACCATATGCTCTATGTGAGTCGTAAGTGGGCTCCCACCGGATACACCTTTCTGCCATACTAGAAGCGATGTGCATCCTAGACCTACTAGTAGACGTTTAATCTGGATGATAGCTTGCCTAGCGTATTCAGGTTTCACAAGGTATAGCGTCGATATAGCGTCTACGACCACTCTCTCCGCTTCCACTTCTCTGATAGCCGTCTTGAGAGCTTCGATTAAGCTGGAGGTATCGGTCGGATCTTTAACTATATACCTCTCCCTTCTCGCATATTCTCCTATACCTCCTGTGAAGCAGTCTACTATAGCGAAGATCCTATCATCCTCATACGGCTTAACATCCCATCCGAACATATGCATTCGCATCCTAACCCTAGCGGGGTAATCCTCCAGCTCTAATAGCACCCCTGGTTCACCCTGCCTCAACCCTTTGTAGAGGTACTGGTATGCGAATATAGATTTACCAGCTCCAGGTCCTCCGGATAATAGTACCGTAAGCCCTTTCGGTATTCCTCCATATAGGATTTCGTTCATACCTGGGATACCTGTATCGATCCTACCTGGGAGCATCATACTACTCCACATTCTAGAGAATTCGATGTATACTAAAACGTTTAATATCTTCCATAGGGGTGTTAAGGTGGTTGACTGAATAGGCTATGACGCGTAAGATCTCATCGCGGTTTCGTAGCTACTACTCGGTAGAGCTGGGTAAGCTACCTGAGGGATCCAGGGTATCCATCGCAGGGTATGTCGTATCTGTTAGGCTTCACGGAGGGGTTATATTCTTCGTAGTTTACGATGGCGGTTATATCCAGTGCGTAGCCCATATGGATGAAGTAGATGGAAACGTATGGGGGAAGATGCTCGAGATTAGGGAATACTTCTATGTCTCTATCTCTGGTCGTATATCCTATACGGATAGGGCTCCGAGCGGTGTAGAAGTGGTTATGGAGGATGCCGAGGTTATAGCTAAACCGGTTAGGATGCCACCCTTCCATCCGTATTCTAGGAGGCTTCCAAGCCTGGATAAGAGGCTGGATCTAAGGGCGGTAGATCTACGTAGACCTCAACTCCACGCTATATTCAAGGTTAGGCATGAAGTCTTACAGGCTATGAGGAGGTTCCTCGTAGCTAGGGGGTTCTTAGAAGTTAATACTCCTAAGATAATAGCGTCTGCTACTGAGGGTGGAGCAGCTCTATTCCCTCTATTCTACTACGATAAGGAGGCGTTCCTAGCTCAAAGCCCGCAGCTCTATAAGGAGCAGTTATCGGCTGCTTTAGATAGGGTTTTCGAGATAGCTCCTATATTCAGAGCGGAGGAGTTTAAGACGGATAGGCATCTAAGCGAGACTTTATCGCTAGATGTGGAGATGGCTTTCGCAGATTATAGAGACGTTATGAATCTGCTAGAGGATCTGGTAGCCTATATCGTAAACTCTGTTAAGAGATACTGCGCCGCTCAGCTAGCAGCCCTAGATCTAGATATCCCTAAAGTGAGGAGACCGTTTAAACGTATATCCTACGATAGGGTTATTTCGAAGCTTAGAGAACTCGGTTTAGATGCGGGGTGGGGTGAAGATCTGTCTACGACGGCTCTGAGGAAGCTTGCAGAGGTTTATAGGGAGCCGTACTTCATAGTAGATTGGCCTAGAGGGTTGAAACCTTTCTATATAAAGTCTAAGAGGGGTGGTGTAACGGAGTCATTCGATCTAATGTGGGGTCATGTAGAGTTAGCTTCTGGAGGTAGTAGGGTTGATTCTAAGAGATCTCTCATCAGGAATATCAGGATGCAGGGGTTGAACCCGGAGAGCTTCGAATACCATCTCAGAGTATTCGATTACGGTATGCCTCCGCATGCAGGCTTCGGTCTAGGCGTAGATAGGCTTATCATGGTGTTAACCTCTCGGGATGATATAAGAGAGGTGGTATTCTATCCTAGGGATCCGTCGAGGCTTACACCTTAGGTGGGGGTGTTCGATCTAGGTTGAGCGGTAGCAGATCTAGACTCGAGGTTAAGCATCTAGCATCGCTAGTAAAGCTTAAGCTATCCCTGGAGGAGGAGAGGCTATTCAGCGTTCAGCTATCTAGGATAGTAGAATTCTTCGATCAGCTAGATAAGGCTCGGGTTGATGGAGTGGAACCTACGTTCCATCCGCTCGATGTCTACAACGTATTCCGTAGAGATATCGTTTCACCGTATCCGGGCGAAAAGCTTTTAAACCTACCTGGTAGGGTGAGGGGACGCTACATCTGGGCTCCGAGGATGTAGAGAGTCTTGAGGGAGACGTATACGTTGAAGCTTATACGGGAGATAGAATCAGGTAGTCTACCGCTGGATGAGTATCTAGCTAGGAAAGCTGAAGCTATAGCGAAGCTCGAACCTCTACTTAACAGCTTCATAACGATCGTTAAAGGTTTCGAGAACTATGAAGCTGGGAAGCTAGGCTTACTAAGAGGGTTGACGGTAGCTATCAAGGATAATATATGCGTCGAAGGCGTCGAAACGACGTGTGGAAGCCTAATACTTAAAGGGTATAGACCGAGCTACGATGCTACGGTCGTAGAGAGGATTAAGGGTAATTCAGGCGTTATAACCGGTAAAACCAATATGGATGAATTCGCTATGGGGTCGACTACAGAGTGGAGTGCGTTCGGTCCTACGAGGAACCCGTGGGATCCATCTAGGGTTCCAGGGGGATCGTCTGGTGGAAGCGCTGCGGCGGTAGCTTCAGGCGAATCTGAGCTAGCTCTAGGATCTGATACAGGTGGATCTATAAGATGCCCAGCTTCTTTCTGCGGTGTAGTCGGGTTGAAGCCTACCTATGGCCTCGTAAGTAGGTATGGGTTGATAGCTTACGCTAACAGTTTGGAGCAGATAGGCCCTATAGCTAGGGATGTATACGGATGTGCTCTCCTCCTAACGGTTATAGCCGGCTACGATCCTAGAGATTCTACATCGATCGATAGATCCTCTACAGATTATAGGGCTACGCTGATCGACGGTTTAGAAGGGTTCAGGATCGGCGTGATACGTGAACTCCTAGGTGAGGGTGTCGATCGACGTATACGGTCATCTATCAGAGAATCTATCTATAAGCTTGAATCTCTCGGAGCGGTAGTCGAGGAGATATCTATGCCATCTATAGAGTTCGCTCTACCGGCATACTATATCATAGCTATGGCTGAAGCTAGCTCTAACCTAGCTAGATACGATGGCGTGAGGTACGGTATGAATCTACCTGTTAGAGATCATGATTGGAGCCGATATTGTGAGGAGGTTAGGAGTAGAGGATTCGGTTTAGAGGTTAAGAGGAGGATGATTCTAGGTGCATACGTGCTTTCAGCCGGGTACTACGATAGATACTATATCAAGGCTTTGAAGGTTAGGACTCTCATCAAGAGGGAGTTTACAGATGCTTTTAAAACGTTCGATGCGTTGATAGGTCCATCTATGCCTATCCTACCGTTCAAGATAGGTGAGAAGGTAGAGGACCCATTAGAACTCTATATGTGTGATATGGATACGGTTCCTGTAAACCTAGCTGGTCTACCAGCTATCTCGATACCATGCGGCCTAGCCGATGGGCTGCCGATAGGTCTCCAGATTATAGGTTCATACTTCCGTGAAGATTTGATACTCAGAGTAGCGTATAACCTAGAGGCAACGTTAGATTTAAGATTGAAACCAGTATTCTCGGAGGTATGCTTATAATGTCTGAGGTTAAACCTGTCATAGGTTTAGAGGTTCACTGTCAGCTTACAAACCTTAAGACTAAGCTTTTCTGTTCATGCCCAGCCGATTATAGGGGTAAACCTCCTAATACGAATATATGCCCGGTATGTATAGGGGAGCCAGGATCTCTGCCAGTCTTGAATAGAGAGGCGTTGATATCGGCGTTAAAGGTAGCTATAGCGCTTAGAGCCGATATATCTAGATTCATATACTTCTCGCGTAAGAACTACTTCTACCCAGATCTACCTAAAAACTTCCAGATATCACAGTACGATGGAGCCGGGGGTATACCTATAGCTAGAGATGGCTCGCTAGATATAGGAGACCGGGTTGTAAGGATAAGACGTATACAGCTAGAGGAGGATCCAGGTAGGATAGTATACGAAGGTACGATAACAAGCTCTACAGGTCTACTAATAGACTATAATAGATCTGGTATAGCTCTGGTGGAGATAGTCACAGAGCCTGATATAGGATCTCCGAGGGAAGCTAGGATATTCCTAGAGAGGCTTAGGTCGCTTCTAGAGTATATAGGGGTTTTCGATGGAGGTTTAGAGGGTGCTATGAGGTGCGACGCCAATATATCTATACTCGGCGGCGGTAGGGTTGAGGTTAAGAATATCTCTTCATTCCACGATGTAGAGAAAGCTCTAAGCTTCGAATTAGCTAGGCAGAAGCAGAGGATGCTGAGAGGGTTAGGTGTTATACGTGAAACCAGGCATTGGGATTCTCGTAGACGTATAACCGTATCCCTGAGGGTTAAGGAGGAGGAGCAAGATTACAGGTATTTCCCAGAACCGGATCTACCGCCGATAATCGTTACGGATGCGTTGATAGAGGAGGCGAGGGGGGCGATGCCGATGCTTCCATACGAGAAGATCGATATCTACGTATCGAAGTATGGTTTGAGTAGGGGTCTAGCCGAGCTTCTCGTAAGCTCTAAAGCTTTATCCGAGCTCTACGATAAGATCGTCGAATGTTATGGTAAGCCAGATAGGGTTGCTTCATGGGTTATAGGGGAGTTGCTACCACTCCTCGATAAGCTTGGGGTGAAGATTCAGGATTCTAAAGCTAAACCTGAGGATATAGCATACCTGTTGAGATGTATGGATGAAGGTATCGTAGATAAGTCTGTGGTGCAACCTATACTCAGATCTATGGTGCTCGAAGGCTCTAGACCGTCTGTAGAAGCCGGGTATCGTCTAGAATCTAGGATGGAGGAGGTCGATGTAGATAGGATCATCGAAGAGGTTGTAGAGATGGAGAAAGAGGCTTTCCACGACGCTATACGTAATCCTAAAGCTCTGAACTATCTCGTAGGTTTGGTGGTTAGGAGGAGTGGGGGTAGAGCTGATCCTAGGGAGGTCTATAAGATCCTATCTAAGAAGGTTAAAGAGTATAGGAGGGGAGGGGTGTAAGCTAGAATCGGCTAACCTT
>JANXEK010000038.1 GCA_025058595.1 Candidatus Bathyarchaeota archaeon | reverse complement strand
TGGTGATGAATATGTTTAGGAGGGATTCCATCCCTACGACCGCATGTTTTAAACCATAGTCTCCTAGCAATCTATCAATCTGCCTACGAGCCTCTTCCCCCAACCTACCTATCTTACCGTATACCCTATTCCTATTCTCCTCTAGAAACCTTATGGTAGCTAAACCCGCCGTCATCGTGAGGGGGTTGGCTGAAAACGTCCCTCCCCCTACCCAGCATAACTCTCCCTTACCATACTTCTTAGGGTTAGCTCTCTCCATTATCTCAGATATACCTGCTACAGCACCGATAGGTAGCCCCCCGCCGAGTATCTTACCCATAGTAACCATATCTGCTTCTACACCATAGTACTCTTCAGCCCCTCCTAAGCTTAGCCTAAACCCTGTTATAACTTCATCGAATATTAGTACTACATCGTTTCTTGATGTCTCCTCTCTAAGCCCTTTCAAGTAGTCTCTATCTGCTGGTATACACCCCTTAAGCATAGGTTCGACTATTATGCATGCAACCTCCCCCCTTCTATCGGAGAGTATCCTCCTAAACGCTTCTAGATCGTTAAACGGTATACCATCTACGTACATCTGCTCCTCAGGAGCTATACCCGTCGATTCAGGTTTATCTAACGGTAACGATACATACTTATTTAGTAGAGTATTCCCTCCATGCCATCCACCTGTTATCTTCACGATACGCTTACGTCCCGTGTAAGCTCTAGCTAACCTGACGGCGTACATGGTAGCTTCTGTCCCGCTATTACAGAAACGTACCATCTCAGCGCATGGAACCACCTCTACAACCTTCTCCGCTAACTCTAATTCTAACGTATTCGCTGTACCGTAATGTGTGCCATATCCTATCTGCTTCATCAAGGCATCTACTACTACGTCTGGCGAATGCCCTAATATCAACCCAGTATGACCCATCCAGTAGTCGCAGTATCTATTTCCATCTACATCCCATATGTATGCACCTTTGGCTCTAACGGTATAGAATGGATAGGGATCGAAGAATCTTATGTTATGAGATACAGCTCCAGGTATAATTTTTACAGCCCTCTCGTATAGCATACGTGAGTTTGGCGTTCTCTCCATATATCTAGAGGTTATATCGTCTAGGTTCATAGCCCTATTAGGGGTTGTATGAGATAGGTTTATATCTTTATCCCCTTTGTCTCTGACATGAAGCTTGAAAGGGTGTAGCTAGGGTTTGAAAGTCGATGTAAGTTCTATCGAGGATAAATGGATCAGAAGGTGGAGGGAGTCGAAAGTATTCGAAGCGGATCCGAAGCCTGGTAAACCTAAGTTCTTCATAACTGTAGCTTACCCCTACCCTAATAGCCCGCAGCACATAGGCCATGGGAGAACGTATACGATAGCGGATGTGTACGCTAGATATAAGCGTATGTGTGGATTCAACGTGTTGTTCCCGATGGGTTTCCATTATACGGGGACACCTATAGTAGCTATGGTTAAAAGACTTATAGGGGGAGATAAAGAGCTTAGAAAACTCTTCGTAGAGTTATACGGTATCCCTGAGTCCGTAGTAGATGGATTCGATGAGCCTCTGAAGATAGCTAGATACTTCCATGAAGAGATAAAGCGTGGTATGGAGGAGATGGGGTATTCGATAGATTGGAGGAGGGAGTTTACGACTATAGATCCTCAATATAGCCGGTTCATAGAATGGCAGTTCTTAAGGCTGAGGGAGAAGGGTTACGTTAAGCAGGGTAGCCACCCGGTGGGATGGTGCCCAAGCTGCTCTGGACCTGTGGGTCAGCACGATACACAAGGGGATGTAGAGCCGGAGATAGGAGTATTCACCCTACTATACTTTAAACTTAACGATGGAACGATATTGCCTGCGGCTACCCTTAGACCTGAGACTGTATTCGGAGCTGTTAACCTATGGGTGAATCCTAGAGGGGAATACGTTAAGGCTAAGGTTGATGGAGAGTTTTGGGTTGCTAGCGTTAAAACCTTAGAGAAACTTAGGCTACAGAATAGGGTTGTAGAAGCTTATGAGAGTTTTAGAGGAACGGATATCGTAGGGTTGACTGCTCTAAACCCGGTTACAGGTTTAGCTGTACCTATACTGCCTGCGGAATTTGTGGATCCTAACCATGGTACAGGTATCGTTATGTCTGTGCCAGCTCATGCACCCTACGACTATGTAGCTTTAATGGAGGTTAAAGCTAAAGGCGTAGATGGAGTAGAACGAAGTATACTCGACGCTATCGATGTAAAGCCTATTATCCGTGTGGAGGGCTACTCCGATATACCTGCTGGAGATGTTGTCGAGAGGTATGGCGTTAAGGATCTTAGGGATTCGAAGCTCGAGGATGCTACACAAGATGTCTACAAAGCCGAGTATCATAAAGGGTTTATGAGGGATGATGTACCGCTGTACGGAGGTCTACCTGTATCTGAAGCTAGGGTTAGGATATCTGAGGATCTTAAGGCTAAGGGGTTAGCATCGGATATCTACGATATAATGAACCACCCAGTCTATTGTAGATGTGGAGCTTTATGTATGGTCAAGATACTCGAAGACCAATGGTTCATAGATTATGATAATCCAGAGTGGAAGAGAGCTGTCCATGAACTTATAGATAGGATGAGCATAAAACCGGAGATACTTAAGACAGAGTTTCATAACGTTGTGGATTGGCTTAAGGAGAAGGCATGCGCGAGAAGGGTGGGGTTAGGTACCAAGCTTCCGTGGAATCCTGATTGGATTATAGAATCGCTATCGGATAGTACGATATATATGGTGTACTATCTCATATCCAAGTACGTGAATCTATACAACCTTAAGCCAGATAATATGAGACCTGAATTTTTCGATTACGTGATCTTAGGGGAGGGGGATGTAGATAGTGTATCACGATCTACAGGTGTACCTAAAGACATCCTAGAATCCATCAGGATGGAGGTTGAATACTTCTACCCGCTCGATAGTAGGCATTCAGGTCGAGATCTGGTAAGCAATCATTTAGCGTTCTTCCTATTCAACCATGTAGCGATATTCCACGAGAGAATGTGGCCTAGACAGATAGTTGTGAACGGAAGTGTTATGATGGAGGGGAAGAAAATGTCGAAGAGTCTAGGTAACATAATACCGTTGAGAAACGCTATAAGGGATTATGGAGCAGACGCTTTAAGGCTATCGCTTCTATCCGCTGCAAGCTTACTACAGGATGTAGATTTCAAGCATAGCGTTGCTTTATCGTTTAAAGCTTGGCTAGAGAAATTAATCAGAGATGCAGAGGAACTTAAAGATGCAGCTGAGTTAGATTCCGTAGTAGATAAGCTTAGGATGATAGATAGATGGATGCTGAGTAGGCTTCAAGCCAGGATAGATGAAGCTAGGAGAGCTCTTGAAGAACTGGAGGTTAGAGATGATGTTCAAAGCGTAATCTACGGATTAGATGATGATATATCATGGTATAGGCTTAGGGTGAGTGTAGACGGAAGATTGGATCATATAGCTAACGCTGTTCTGAAGAGTGTATGGAGGGTTAGAGCTCTACTATTAGCTCCGCTAGCTCCGTTTACAGCTGAAGAGGTTTGGAGTATATTGGGAGGGGAAGGTATGGCGTCTACTCAGATGTATCCTATGCCATCACCAAGTCTTAGGGATTTGGTAATCGAAGCATGCGAAGATATACTCAGGAGCCTTCTATCGGATACTAGGGAGGTTTTGAAGCTTATAAGGAAGCCTGTCTCGAAGGTATGCTTCTATCTATCTTCACCCTATAAATGGAAGGTCGCATCGTATGCTACGGAGATATTTATGTCAGGCTCCGTAAACGTGAAGATGTTGATCGATAGATGTCGAGTCGATCCTGAGCTTAAAGCATATACCGATGGAATCTATAGGTTAGCTCAAGAGATAGCTAGAGAAGCTGTAAAGCTTGGTAGAGCTAAAATCGAATTATATTCGAGAATAGACTTAGATACGCTGAGAAAATTCTTAGAGGATGCTAAGCCATTCTTAGAGAAAGAGCTAAAGTGCAAGGTTGAAATATATTTAGAGGGTGAAGAGGGTATCTACGATCCGGCGGGGAGATCTTCTAGATCCATCCCATGGAAACCAGCTATCTATGTAGAGTAGATATCTCTCTATCAAACATCCTAGTAGAGAATACGGTTTGAGATCTGTGTTCTCTAAACCATCTTCCATGAAGAGGTCACGGTACCTAAAGATCTTTGATCGCATGAAACTTTTAACCGACTATACTATTAGCTAGATATGCTAGGTGTCAGGGTTTGGAGGATAAGCTAGAGGCTATAGTAGATGAAGCTCGTAGACTTGGAGCTTCCTATTCTGAGGCGCGTGTTCAGAGGAATATAGTTGTATCGATGTCATCTAGGAATGGAGCGCTTATCAATGTGGAGGAGAAGGTGGATGAAGGGTTAGCCGTAAGAGTGTTAGCGGATGGGGCCTTAGGCTTCTCATCGACCGATAGGATGGATGCAGAGGCTATCTCTAGATGTATAGATTTCGCGTTAAGTAGGGCTAAAGCATCTAGTAGGTATATGCGTAGACCTATAGGTTTCTCTAGGGCTAAGCTTGGATCGATTAAGTATGAGGTGAAGGAGAAGAAGTTTTTCGATTCTTACGATATATCTGATAAGCTTTCACTCCATAAATCCATATATTCTATGCTTAGAGATGCTCTGAAGAGAGTCGAGCTAGAGGTATTCTCGGTAGAATATATGGAGATGATCGAAGAGAAGCTTATAATGAATAGCGATGGAGGGTTTGTTGGTAGCAGGATTCCACGGATATCGTTCCGATATAACATCGTTTTACATGATCCTGTTAAGGGATCTATACAGAGGGTTAACGAGTACGGTTTCTCGGGTGGGTTTGATAAGCTTAAGGAGCAACGTATAGATGAATGCATTATCGATGAATCTCGTAGGCTTGAAAAAGTTCTACTCGAAGGAGTGAAACCTCCTAGTGGAGTAGTAGATGTAGTGGTTGGAGGCGAAGTGGCTGGGTTGATAGTGCATGAGAGTTGTGGCCACCCTTGCGAGGCAGATAGGATTTTAGGTAGGGAGGCGGCTCAAGCTGGGTTAAGCTTTATAAAACCTTCGATGAAAGGAGTCAAGATAGGTTCACGGTATGCTACCGTAGTGGATGACCCCACTATACCCGGAAGCTTCGGTTTCTATCTATATGATGATGAATGCGTAGCTGCGAGGAGGAAATACCTCTACCGAGAAGGTATAGTAGAGGAGTTCCTACATAATAGGTGGACTGCAAATATCTTCGGAGAGGAGAGTAACGGTTCAGCTCGTGCCTTAAATTACCGTAGTGAACCTATAGTGAGGATGAGTAATACGTATCTGACTCCAGGCGATTATAGCTTCGAAGAATTGATCGAAGATATACGCGAAGGCGTCTACATATCGTCGTATATGGAGTGGAATATAGACGATGAGAGATGGAATCAAAGATACGTCGGACTTGAAGCTTATAGGATAATAGGTGGGGAGTTGAGAGATCCTATTAGGAGCCCGGTTTTAGAGATAACGACCGGCGATTTCTATTCTAAGATAGATGCTAAAGGTTGTGAGATTAAGTTTGAAGCTGGGTTATGCGGTAAAGGCGAGCCTATGCAAGGGATACCTGTATGGTTTGGTAGCCCTGATGTTAGGCTTAGAGGCGTAAAGCTGGGGGTATCTACTCTATGAGCATACTAGAGGTTTCCAAGTCTATAATCGAAGAAGCTTTAAAGATAGGGTTCGATGAAGCTGCTTGTAAAACTGTATCGATTAGAAGGGTTATGGCGAAATTTTCAGGGGAACCTACGATTACACAATCATGGATAGATATCTGCACCTATCTATATCTAGCTAGAGATGGTAGGATAACCCTATGCGAGTATAGGACATCAGATATAGACGTAGTGAGACGTAGGTTAACCGATCTATGTAGATCTGCTAAGCTTATCGAAGCTTCACCTATATATGCTCCTCTACCTAAACCTTATGGAATCAAACCTCTACGTCTAGTAGATGAGAAGATCGTAGATCTAGTAGAGGGTCGGCGTGATCTCATCGATTACGCTTGGAGGATGGTAGATGAAGCTTCTAGCGAAGAGGCTGAGAATTATGCTGGTGTTCTTTCAGCTTCGCTCTCGTCTAAAGCTCTAGCTACTAGCAGAGGAGTCGAGCTTCACGAGGATTCGACAGAGTTTGAATGCTACCTTAGAGCTTTCTCTGGAGATGGAGCCGGTCAATGGGCTTACGGAGGTAGGAGACTAGATGAACATAGTGTGATGGAGGTTGGTAGGAAAGCTGGGATGTATGCATATCTATCGAAGAATGCTGAACTCATAGAGCCAGGCGTATACGATGTAGTCTTATCACCTATGATCGTAGGAAACTTAGTTAACATAGTTGGAGATATGGCTTCAGCTCTCCAAGTATATCTCGGTTTATCCTTCTTCTCGAGGTTTAAGCCCGGTGATAGGATAGCATCTGAAGCCGTCAGTATATATGATGACGGTGTATCCGATAGTCTACCTAGATCTACCGGCTTCGACGATGAAGGTGTACCTACGAGGATAACTGCTATAATATCAGAGGGGGTCTTCGAGAATCTGCTACACAACTCTAAGACTGCATTCAAGTTTAATACTGAAAGCACCGGTAACGCTGGATGGGTTAAACCTGAACCCTGGAATCTTAGATTTAAACCCGGCGATTTAAAAGAGGATGAACTACCTTCGACACTCGGTGAAGGATTAATCTTAACGAATAACTGGTATACTAGACTTCAAAGCTATGTCGAAGGATCCTTCTCTACCGTCGCTAGGGATGCAACGTTCATAGTTAAGGGTGGAAAGGTCGAAAAAGCTGTTAAAGGGTTGAGGGTAACTGGGAGGTTACATGAGCTTCTCTCATCGGTTGAATATTCTACGGATAGATGCTACCAGATTAAATGGTGGGAGGTTGAAACCCCGGTGTTAGCCCCATATATACTTGTTAGAGGTGTACGTATATCGAGGCCTACGTAGATCTTAGTTACGTTTATCTATAGCCTTTCATCGTTTACACTCTACTACATCTAGGATGATGAACTTATGAAAGTCGTAAGTAGGATTGTAGTAGGGTTTAGGGGTTGGGGGAGGAACGCGAAGGTACTCGTAGCTACGGAGCCCTTTTGGAGTATACCTATGAGCTGGATATTCTTCTATAGACCCATATTTCTGAGGGGGGCTGTAGGATTAACCGAAGTAGAGATAGGGATACTCTCATCTATCTATACGGCTATAGCGGCTATCTTCCCCATATTAGGCGGGTATATCGCGGATAGATTCGGTAGGAAGAATACGTTCATGATCCTCGATAGCTTAACATGGCTTTCAGCGCTTACCCTCTGGCTTCTAACTAGGGATATCGTATACGCGTTGATAGCGTACATCGTCGAGAGTTTTACACCAATAGTGTATCCTATTTGGGAGTGCCTACTAGTCGAAGATACGGAGCCTAGGTATAGATCCGGTATCTATGCGTATGTATCGACTGCATATACTGTAGGTATGATGAGCACCCCGATAGCAGGATACATCATAACGATCTACGGCGTAGATTTAGGTTGTAGGATTCTATTCACGCTAGCTATAATCTCGTTAAGCTCTATGTACATCGTCAGATGGATATACCTTAGAGAGACGGAGATAGGATATAGGCTTATGAAGGAGAAGTCTCTATCGAGCTTTAGGGGTTACAGAGAAATCCTTAAAGCTATCACTCGTGAACGGGTTCTTCTAGCTTTAATGCTATTATCCATAATAAATTCAGCATACTATTCCTCTACACTCTATATCCCCCTGTATCTAGTCGATAGTAGAGGGGTAGGTTTAGCTACGGGGGAAGCTTCTATACTTCCATTCTTTTCATCTATGATCTCTCTCCCACTACTACTGGTTATAGTACCTAGGATATCATCTAAAAGCGGATACACTAAAGCTCTATCCGTAGGATACCTATCAGGGCTAGCTAGCACCATAA
>JANXEK010000037.1 GCA_025058595.1 Candidatus Bathyarchaeota archaeon | reverse complement strand
AACATCGTAGCTATCCATAAGCTTTCCGAGTTCTTCTAAGCTTAACCCTTCAAGCCTACTATCAGGTATATTCGTGGAATCCTTTATAAGGTGATCCAGCCTATACGCTCTACCGCAACCTATGCATACCGTCATCGGATCCTTGAAATGCTCTAGATGACCTGAAGCTTCGAATACTATCCTAGGTGATATCACAGGCGTCTCTATCTCTAGAAGCTCTAAGCGGTCTACGAAGAACCTCCTCCACTTCTCCTCTATCCTCCTCTTAAGTATGACGCCTAATGGTCCTAGATCTATGAATCCTCTAACCCCACCGTATATCTCATAGGATTGCCATATTAATCCTCTACGTCTAGCTAGATCCATAACCCTATCATATAGATCCATAGATACACCTCTACGACCTTAACCTAGACTATGAAGGATATCGATAGCTTATTATTAAACTGAACGGCCCATTTTAACACTTAGATCTAACAGAGAGAGGTTAACATGGATGAGGATTAGGAGGGGGTCGGCTGAGAAACCCGTCAAGATGCAGGATATAGTGGAAGTCGTATACGACGAACATAGATGGCTCCTCCTATCTAATCTGAGAGCCGAAGCTAGAGGTATACTCGAAGCGTTAGCTAGGCATGGTGTAGATGGGTATATCCATGGGAGTATAGCTAGAGGCGATGTAGACGAGTATAGCGATATAGATGTAGTGATACCTACGATCGTAGGATCACATAGAGTTGAGTTTGCTCTAACTAGCGGAGGTTATAGGATAGAAGCTAAGAAGATCGTTCAAGCTACGCCTAGGAGAGCTATCAAAGCTCATATATACCTCGATCTAGAAGGCAGGATATGCGTAACCTTCCCTCTAGTTAAGTTTACAAGTTTAGAGTGGGATTTCTACAGGTTCGGCGGGATAATAGATTTGAACGGGGTAACGGAGGGACGGAGGGTACCGGGTGTATCTAAGAGGCTTACGTTGATAGAGCCTACGAGCTTCGGTCATATAGAGTATTCTATCATAGGACTTGAAGCTGAAGTTGCTAGGAAGCTTGGTGTGGGTGAGGATATAATCCGTGAGAGGATCGATATACTGACTAGGAGGGATAGGGTGGGGAGGACAGGTGTGTATCTATCTGAGGATGTACCTATCGATGAAAGCTTCGAGCAAGCTTTGAGAGAGATAGCAGCGAAGGATCCGGCTATACGTAGGAAGGTTAGATTATCTAGGTTCGACCGGTGAAAGCTAATGTATGGACCGTTAATACTTATCATATCAGCTTTCATCCTCCTGTCGATCTACATAGTATCTAGGAGGATGGATCTATCTAGGTATGGATTAGAGGTGGGTCCGGTATACATAATGCTGAAAACCGAGAGGACTCTGAAGCTACTCGATAGGATGATCGCCGCTTCGAGGAGGTTCTGGATCGTCTACGGTAGAATAGGAGAGTATGTAGGTATACCCCTCTCCCTATCAGCTATGGTATTCTTATCCTGGAATCTGGTAAACTTTCTAGTACCTGAGGGGGAGCCAAGCCCTATACTACCATTCCTACCGGGGGTTACGGTGGATGTAGAGCTATTCCTATATCTCCTTATACCTGTAGCCATAGCTATGGTGGTTCATGAAGCAGCTCATGGGGTTATAATGAAGATGGAGGATATACCTGTAAGGAGTGCAGGTATACTCCTAGCCCTACTAATATTGGGGGCTTTCGTAGAACCTGATGAGGAATCCTATAAGAGAGCTGATAGGCGTGTTAGAAGACGGATCCTCGGAGCGGGGTCTCTAGCTAATCTTCTGTTAGGGGTTGCCTCTATACTCGTCTACTCAACGCTATTCTCAGCTCCGGAAGGGCTTATAGTAGCTGAAGTAGAGCCTAATAGTCCGTTAAACGGTCTAGGCGTAGATCGATGGACGGTGATACGCTCTGTAGATGGTGTGAAGATAGCTAGTATACAAGAGTTCCTAGAGTATCTTAGAGGTAAGATCGATACGTATGTAACCATATATACGAGTACCGGCTCCTACACCGTGAAGGTTTCTAGGGATCTAAGTTATGGTATAGGTGTGAGACTCTACGCTCAACCATATAGGAGGCTCCTATCGCTAGATATAGTCCAGCTAAACTTCTATACGAATATGCTTTTAACAGGTATGTTCGTCATAAACATAAGCGTAGCGTTATTCAATATGCTACCATTATATCCTCTAGATGGTGAGGGATACTTCCTCAGCTTCCTAAACGTAGGTGAGAGTGTTAGGAGGATTCTTAGGATCTCGATGAACGTATGTATGGTCATACTACTTGCATCCAATATAGGTTTAACCGTTACTAGGATAGGATACTTGATGACGGTGAAACCTTGAAGTGTATCAGATGCGATAGAGAGGCGGTATACTTCAGGGTATACTCTGGTGAAGCATACTGTGCTAGACATTTCGCATCGTCTATAGAGGATAAGGTTAGAGCTACCATCAGAAGGTATAGGATGCTCGATATAGATGATAGGATAGCCGTAGGAGTCTCGGGTGGGAAGGATAGCTTAACCCTTCTAAGGATATTGGTGAAGATAGAGCGTAGCTTCCCCAAAGCTAAACTATACGCCGTAACTATCGACGAAGGGATAGAAGGGTATAGAAGGGAGTCTATAGAGCTAGCATCTAGAGAGGCTTCTAAGCTGGGGGTGGAGCATATCGTAGTATCGTTCAGAGAGTTGTATGGGTTAACCTTAGATCTTATGGTGGAAGAGGCTAGGAGGAGGAATCTAAAGCTTACACCATGCAGTATATGCGGGGTTCTCAGACGTAAAGCTCTAAACTATACAGCCGTAAGGATTGGAGCGAATAAGCTAGCTACAGCCCACAATCTAGATGACGAAGCACAGACTTTCGTCGTAAACATACTACACGGAGATCTATTCAGGCTTATACGTACGAAGCCTGTGACTGATCGTAGGGAGGGGTTCGTACAGAGGATAAAGCCTCTGAGAGAGATACCTGAGAAGGAGATAGCGTTATACGCGTATCTCGAGAGTATAGAGTTTCAATCCGAGCCATGCCCCTATAGAGGTTTATCGCTTAGAAACGATGTTAGAGTATTCCTGAATACCTTGGAAGAGAAGCATCCAGGTATAAAGTTCACGGTAGTCAGGATATGGGATAATATAAGATCGACTATAGAGAAGGATCTACCACAAGTAGAGCTTAGAACATGTAGGGTATGCGGTGACCCATCGATATCGGATGTATGCTCAGGATGCAGTATACTAGCAGCCCTAGGTTTAAAGGATATAGAGGTGTAAGCTAACAGGATCAACACCTACTTATACGGCATCGATAGAGTCATAACCCCTTGATAACTAAACTATGAGCAAAACCACACACTTACCAATACTTTCACGATTCGAAAACCATAGACAAACACTATGCTTGATATCGAGATTCCCTGGTTTAGAAACCTTTAAGTATCAGGGGTGATACTAAGTATCAGGGGTGATACATTGCTTTTTGATCCTAGACCTAAGGAGAGCTTAGAAGATCTTTTCGATAGAGAGGAGGAGGTGAAGCTACTTAGAAAAACGGTTAACACACCGATAACCCTGCTTTTAGGTGTTAGGAGAGTTGGTAAAACTTCCCTTCTAAAAGCATTCTTAAACAGCTTAGAAACTCCACACCTATATCTAGACCTAAGAGTATTGGAGGAGGGGGGATATAGCCGAGCGCAGCTCTACAAGCTACTTTCAAGCTCCGTATCTAACTGTACCTCTAGGTGGAGGAGGATACTAGAATTCTTTAGAAGCGTAAAGGGTGTAAGGATTTCAGGCTTCGAGGTGGAGTTTGATTGGAGGGAGCGTGCTTTAACCTTAACATCGATCCTAGATAAGCTTAATGATTATGCTCTGGAAACAGAGGAGGGCTTCATCGTCATCTCATTAGATGAAGCACAGATCCTAAGATTCTTAGAAGGCGGAAAGGGGAGGATAGATTTCAGAAGCATATTAGCTTACGCCTACGATAATCTGGGGGGCTTACGATTCATACTTACAGGTTCTGAGGTTGGATTACTCTTAGGTTTCCTAAGACTCGATGATGCTTCGAGCCCACTCTACGGTAGATACATCAGCATTATAAGGGTTGAGAAGTTTCCACGTAAACTATCCATCGAATTCTTAAGAAAAGGTTTTAGTGAGGCAAACCTAGACGTAAGCGAGGATATATTGGAAGCTATCGTGGATAGGGTTGACGGTATAGTGGGGTGGCTAACCTTCTTCGGCTATACATGCCTCAAACTAGGCGGCGTATCAGAAGAGGTCGTCGAGATGGTGTCAGAGAAAGCGTCGAAGCTCATCGAAGGTGAACTCGAAAGCTTATTTAAAAGATCTAATCAATACAGGTATTTCCTGAGAGCTATATCCCTAGGAGCGAGTACATGGAGTAGCATAAAGAGGGCTGTCGAAATATGGATTGGAAGACAACTTACAAATGCTGAGACAACAAGAGTTCTACACAGGTTGATAGACTTAGGTATCGTAGAGAAAACAGATAGCGAATATAGGATAACAGATCCGCTAATAAAAGAATACTGCAAGAAAATATAATATCTACAAATTATAAAACTAACTTTCAAAAACATTGCTACCGACAAACCTATTACCCCTCCCATCAATAGATTCCTGCTTCGATATTTTACAGAGGGATTACACCGGGATTTACATCCAGAGTATATGGAGAAATCTCTATAGATAGATCCGCCTTGTAACATACTCCCAGCCCTCCTTCTCTTGTTTAAGCAACCGAGATCTCCATGGAGGAAGCTATTTAATGCGATTATAGTTTTCATAATCCTATATTAAGTTGATTCAGTTGTACTAACGATTGAATCTAAAATCGAGGAGTAGAAAGGATGAAAGTTTAAATGTTTCACAATCCGATTAAATGACTATAGAAAACTTCTACGTATTACCAGGTATCTTAAAAATTAGAGAAGAAGATGTAAGCTTAATTAAAGAGGTTTATATTCAAGCTTCATATCATATGATCCGCCTACTAAGATACCTCTTCTAGAAGCTTTAAGAATCATTCTCTACTCAATCCAGCTTCTCCTATTACCGCTTCAATTAATCAAAGGCTTAACCTCTCTCCCTAGATGGATAGGTATCAATATCCTTATCCTAGTATCTTTATCATTCATCGTTATGACATATGAGTCACGCTCACGGATCGCTCTAAAACCAGCTCTTCAAAGAATCTTAACCAGTTTATGGGGATCATAGGCGTAGCTAGATGGGATCTCATCCTCCTTCTAGTCGGCCTCATGATCAGAGATGATTAGCGTTCATAGGCTTTACAGTTTTCACAGCAGGAGTTGATAGCTAAAGAAGTGGGGTATTTATAGGCTGGCTACTTACATGTGTTATCCATACTGCAGATCGAAAATACCTTACGATGAAAAATAGTGAATCATATGCAGGAAACCTCATCAAAAACGAAGTTAACGCTCAGCAAGTAGAGGTATATATCGCTAGATCTAGCCATACCATCTAATATAGGTCACAATATGCTCTCTACTTTCAAAGATAGCTGAAAGAAATAAGGTCAGAATGGATGTATCTCTAACTAAGGGTGAGATGGTCGAAATACTTGCTTCGAGATTAGTTGAATATAAAATCGAACGTATAGTAGCTAGATATCTCGAAGTAGAGGTTAAAAAGATTGTTGAGAAATAAAAATCAAATGTATAATTGAAGGGAAAGTAAAAACTAGAGCTTTACGATATCCGAGAGAAGAGCTTATACGAGAATATAAACATAGAACTAGTGAATTAGTTAAACCTAGAAGGTATATTCGTGAGGATAAGAGAGAATACCTCTAAGAAATGAGGAGTTATACCTAAACCAGGCTATACGTCCATAACACTCAGAAAAGGAGGTAGCAGTATTATTAAAAGAGGAAAGAATAATCAGCGAAGCTCAGCCTCGACGAACCACTCTTGAAGCTTCTGAACGAAGACAATCCTATGGCCATCATAGATGTCAACCCCCTATACAGAATGATGAGAAGCAAGCAAGAAGACCATGATTAGAATGGGGCCGCTGGGATTTGAACCCAGGATCGCCAGCGCCCCAGGCTGGTATCCTTCCAAGCTAGACGACGGCCCCTCCCCCTATCCGAGTTTATTTCTGCTTCTATCTGCCTTTATATAAGTGTTTGAATGTCTATTCTCCAGGTTTCGGTGGGGTTTATGTGTCGTTTATTGGGTTTGATAGGTTCGGGTTTCCCCTTCGAGGTTTTCCGTAGGTTTGCTCTCCTTGCTCGTAAGGGGCATACAGATGGATGGGGGGTTGTATGTTTTGATGGATGCTATCCTAGGGTTCTTGGTTTATCAGATGGATCCATACTGGATGAGATGGATCGTTACATCTCTATCTCTCGTGAAGCATTAAGGATGGATTGTAGAATCGTAGTGGCTCATATTAGGAGGGCGTCGAGGGGTTCTGTATCTATAGCTAATACTCAACCTTTCGTCTACGGTAGATGGGTTTTTTGCCATAACGGAACTATAAACGATGACGTTAAGCTCGATGTTAAGCTTCCTCTAAACGGTTCTTCCGATAGCGAAAGGCTATTCAAGTATATAGTCCAGATGATCATGGATGGATACGATCTACGTGAAGCCTTAAAGCGTATACACGATGTTATCGATGATTACACAGCTCTAAACTTCATACTCTCCGATGGAGGGATACTATACGTTTACAGAGATTGTACTGTGAACGAGGACTACTATACGCTATACTATTCTAGGGGTGGAGGCTACGTAGCTGTATGCTCCGAAGCTTTGAATTGTGTAGATGGTAGATGGATTCCGATAGAGAACGGCTGCCTTCTAGCTATCGGTAGGGATCTTACGCTATCTATCGATAGGGCTGTCTAGACTAGTTTAAGCTTCGATGCAGGCTTACCGCCTATACCCCAATCCTCCCTAGATACATCGTGGATTATAACGGTGACAGCTTCTGATGGTACACCTATCTCTGTGAAAACCTTTGTTATCCCCTCTATAATCTTCTCCTTCACCTCGCTCGATCTACCAGCCCACATATAGACGTGTACTACCGGCATGACTCGACTAGAATCATATCGGATACTAGCTTAGATAACCTTTACTCTGCGAGGCCTAGATCGTCGATTATCCTCCGGAAGGATCCATCGCTGATGGACTGCTTATACATCCTAAGATCCTCTATAAGCGTATTCCTATCGGTTTCGATTATCCTCCGACCAGTTATGTATGGTATCCTGAAGACTATATACTGAACTATAGATGTGAGATTCCTAGGCTTCCTATGGATGCTAGCAGATTCGAAATCCACTATAACTGGTCCACCCCCGGATCTAACTAAAACGTGTCTCTCAGCTCTACTAAGCTCACCATGATCTAAACCTATCCTATCAAGCCTATAAGCCTGCTCCAACAATACTCTAACCGTGCCATGTATCCTAGATAACTCGCTCTCCTGCGAAACCCACCCCGATATACTCGATCCCGGTATATACTCCATCAGTATGATATCTTCGGTGAACCCGTAGAGTATGGGGCCTACAGATACCGTGTTCGCTAGCTTCAGCATCCTCGCTTCGTATATGAGGCTACCCCTAGTAGAATCAACCCTCCTAATCTTAGCGGCTGCCAGTCTACCCCCAGCTTCTACTAGGATAACTACGCTACGGTAGCCTTTACCTAAAACCTTCAATCCACCTATACTGCTAACACCCTCCGACACTATATACTCTACGCCTAGGGATCTAAGCTGATCGAACCTAGAATCCACATCGATTATAGATGGGTTAGGGTAGCCTACTATGTATCTTAAGCTATCGATGGCTCTAGCTCTACCTATATGTATCCTTCGATAATCCAAACCTAAGCCACCTAGGCCTACCATCGAGGAAGTCGTAGAGATACTCGGAGAACCCCCTATAATTCTCAGCCAACTCTAACAGATCTACATCTAGATAGATCTTAAACCCTCTAGATATGGATGCAGCTATATCCTTAGAGAATCCGTAAGCTAGTAGATCGCACTTCAATGAATCCATAGCTAGGGTGTATGCATCGGTATAG